>CAUQVC010000009.1:0-25331 GCA_963521715.1 uncultured Candidatus Saccharibacteria bacterium
GCGTGATGGAGCAAACCATCGTGGTGGCGACCAGCCCGTCGGACGCGGCTTCCCTGCTGTACTTGGCGCCATATGCTGGTACGGCCATGGGTGAATATTTCCGCGACAACGGCGGCCACGCGCTGATGATTTATGACGATTTGACCAAGCACGCCGTGGCGTACCGCCAGATGTCGCTCCTTTTGCGCCGTCCACCAGGACGCGAGGCATACCCTGGTGATGTGTTCTATCTGCACTCTCGCCTACTGGAGCGCTCAGCGAAGTTGTCGGACGAATTGGGCGCCGGTTCACTGACTGCCCTGCCGATCATCGAGACGCAGGCTGGTGACATCTCGGCGTACATCCCGACCAACGTAATTTCCATCACCGACGGTCAGATTTTCCTGGAGACTGACTTGTTCTATCAGGGTATTCGCCCAGCCATTTCCGCTGGTCTGTCGGTCTCCCGCGTCGGTGGCGCCGCTCAGACCAAGGCGGTTAAGTCGGTCGGCGGTAACTTGAAGCTTGGTCTTTCGCAGTTCCGTGAATTGGCGTCATTTGCCCAGTTTGGCTCGGATCTGGATGACGCGACCAAGGCGCAAATCGACCGCGGCCAGCGCTTGACTGAACTACTCAAACAGCCGCAATACCAGCCAATGAGCGTGTGGGAGCAATTTGTCAGCATTCACGCGGTAACGAGCGGCGCCTTTGACAGCGTACCGGTCGCTAAGATCAAGGAAGCGCAGGCTGGCCTGTTGACGCAACTTTGGA
This sequence comes from uncultured Candidatus Saccharibacteria bacterium, assembly GCA_963521715.1. Taxonomy (GTDB): domain Bacteria; phylum Patescibacteriota; class Saccharimonadia; order Saccharimonadales; family Saccharimonadaceae; genus Nanosynbacter. The sequence goes on from CAUQVC010000009.1 coordinate 751, forward strand.
ATAACGCTAAAGACGCAATGCGTGAACTTAATAAGGGTGCCAAGCCAACTGACGAGCAACTCCAGGTCATTGACGAGGCAACGCAGGTGGCAGCGAAAGGGTTTGAGGAGTAATTCATGCCGAGTACTCGTGCGCTGAAAAATCGCATTCGCTCGGTGGATTCGACCAAGCAAATCACCAAGGCGATGCAGTTGGTGGCGGCCAGCAAAATGCGCCGTTCGCAAGAAGCGGACAGGGCGTCAGCTCCCTACACCATGGCAGCCGAGGAGTTGCTGAGCTACCTGGCCAGTCAAGGTGCAACTGATAATCACCCGCTGTTTAAGCGCCGCAAAATCACCAAGCGCTTGATCATCGTTATCGCCAGCGACAAGGGTCTGGCCGGTGCATATAACACCAATGTCTTGAAAAAATATCTGGAGCTACTGAAGCGTGATGACGAGTGCGGCATCGAGAATTTGACCTTGACCGTTGGCCGCCGAGCTTCGCAATTTGCCTCGCGCTTGAAAGACACTGAGGTGATCGGTAGTTATGACAATTTACCAGACCAGCCGTCCGGACTGACTTTTCACACGATTTTAAATACCGCCATCGGTATGTTTGAAAATGGCGAGGTTGACGCCGTAACACTGGTATATACGCGTTTTGTGAATAGCATGGTGCAGACAGCAGAACTGTCGCGGTTATTGCCAGCAGGAACCAAAGCGTTAATTGACCCGAGTGAAGTTTCGAACACGGTTTCTGACGCCAAGTATGAGCCAAACATTCCAGAGGTACTGGACGCCGTCGCCTACCGTTTGACGGGTGCGCGACTGTTTCAAGCGCTACTGGACGCTCGCGCCAGTGAGCACTCCACGCGGATGATGGCTATGAAGAATGCGACGGATAATGCTTCTGACTTGGTGGATGATTTGACCTTGGCGATGAACAAGGCTCGTCAGGGTGCGATTACCCAGGAATTGGCAGAAATTTCCGGTGGTGTGGAGGCGATGGAACAATGATAATCCTAGTTTCAGCATCGATGCGTCATACAGATAAATTTGCTGCACTGCAGGATTCGTTGGAAGCGGCAGGTCATCAAGCTATATTGCCGCAGACTGAGGAAGGCCTGACGAAGCGGCAGTATATTGATGAACACATGAGCCGACTACAAGACAGTGAGGCTTTGCTGCTGGCGAATTTTGATGACGAACGTGGCGATGGCTATATTGGTGCGTCGTGTTTCTTTGAGGCTGGCTGGGCATTTGCGCTTGGTAAGCCGGTGTACACGTTGCAGCCGATTGACGCAACATCGCCTTTTGCTGAAGATTTGATGGCAATTGACTGTCAGGTGATAAACGGAGATATGAGTAAGATTAAAGGAGGAACTGATGAATAAAACACTAGGAAAAATTATTCAAATCGTTGGCGTGGTGGTCGATGTGGAGTTTCCACGTGACGTTAAGCTGCCGGCAATTTATGACGCATTGCATGTCAAGAATGGCAAAGAGACGCTGGTTTTGGAGGTAGCGCAGCACCTCGACGAGCACACGGTGCGAACGATTGCTCTGTCGTCAACTGACGGCTTGGCTCGGGGTGCAGACGTGGTGGCAACTGGTGCACCGATTTCTGTGCCGGTGGGTGCTGAGACCCAGGGACGCATGTTTAACGTGGTTGGTGAAGCGATTGACGAAAAGCCGCAGCCAAAGGGTAAGACCGCACCAATTCACCGCCCCGCTCCGGATTTGAGCGAGCAATCGAACAAGACGGAGATTTTGGAAACTGGTATCAAGGTTGTCGACCTCATCGCCCCGCTAGCCAAAGGTGGTAAAGCTGGTCTGTTCGCCGGTGCTGGTGTTGGTAAAACTGTCCTGATCACCGAGCTGATCAACAATATCGCTAAGTTCCACTCTGGTAACTCGGTGTTTGCCGGCGTTGGTGAGCGTACTCGCGAAGGAAATGACTTGTACTACGAGATGGAAGAAGCTGGCGTGCTGGACAAGACCTCGCTGGTGTTTGGTCAGATGAACGAGCCACCTGGAGCACGTCTGCGCGTGGCGCTGTCGGGTTTGGCGATGGCCGAAGCCTTTCGTGACGAAGGCAAAGACGTGCTGCTGTTTATCGACAATATTTACCGCTACACCCAGGCTGGTGCTGAGGTGTCGGCGTTGCTTGGTCGTTTGCCAAGCGCGGTGGGTTATCAGCCGAATTTGCAGCAAGAAATGGGTGCTCTCCAGGAGCGCATTACTTCGACGAAAAAGGGTTCGATTACCTCTGTTCAGGCGGTGTATGTGCCAGCCGACGACTTGACCGACCCAGCGCCAGCCACGACCTTCGCCCACCTGGACGCTACCATCGTGATGAATCGTGCTTTGACGGAAATTGGTATTTACCCAGCCGTCGATGTGTTGGATTCCAGTTCTAATTCGCTCGACCCAGAAATTGTCGGCGAGGAGCATTACCGCGTGGCGCGCGAAGTGCAGCGAGTGTTGCAGCAGTACAAGGAATTGCAGGACATCATCGCCATCCTCGGTATGGAGGAATTGTCAGACGACCAGAAGCAAATCGTTGCTCGAGCTCGCCGTATCCAGCGCTTCCTAGCGCAGCCATTCCACGTGGCCGAGAAATTTACTGGCAACCCCGGCGTGTACGTCAAGCTGGAAGACACCATTCGTGACGCATCTGACATCTTAGCTGGTAAATACGATGACAAGCCAGAAAGCTGGTTCTACATGGTACAAGGAACCTTGGCTGACCAGGTAGCTCGCGACGCTGAAAGCGCAAAGCAACCAGAGGCAAAGAAGGACTAGCCCGATGAATTTGAAGCTAGTAACGCTCGGTGGTGTCAAGCTGGATGAGATGGTCTACTCGGTGACCATTCCGACGATTGACGGCGAGATTTCGGTGCTGCCGAGTCACGAGCCGCTGGTGACGGTGGCGAGGGATGGCGTCATCACTGTCCGTCGCACCAAGGAGACGCAGGAAGAAGAATTCTTCGCTATCTCTGGCGGTGTGGTGGAAATTGATCAGACGGGCGTGCGGATTTTGGTTGATGAAGCTGATCATGGTGACGACATCATCGAGGCAGAAACCCAGGCGGCACTAGAGCGAGCCATCGCAGCACGCGACAACGCCGACGACCAAATAGAGCGCGAGAAAGCCAAGCAGCTTATCGACCGACACTTAGTGCGGCTAAAGGTAGCAGATTTGCAGCGGCATAAGCGGCGACGCTAGTAGCGATCGTTCATCACATCATTAATGTTGATAGCTAGGCAGGCGATGATTTTACGCATCGTCTGTCTTTTGCTGTGAGGAAATATATTGTCAATCTGATCATGATATGGCCGCAGGAATAAATCTTCGACCTGCTCTTCTGTTGGGTAGGGCGTCTGCTTGCCATATCGTGATAGCGAGCTTAGATATAACGACAAATCTTCGCTAAATTTATATGGGTCGTTTTGTTTCTTTACACTAGTCAGGTCGATAATACGTGGCTGCTGGGTTATATCATAGGCTGTGTTCTTGACTTGAAAATCACCATGATGCAATCCTCGGTCATGGAGCATTATGAGGCTTTGTGCCGCTATACCGAGTGTTAGAGATATACTAGAATCAGCAGGTCTTTGGCGCTCGTTATTTCCCCATAGAATGTTATCACAGCTTGTCACACCTTGCTCAAACTTTGTTATAGTACAGATTTTATTCTTGCCCTGTTCATCTTCTTTTCGTAAAAAGCCGATTGGCTCGAATGTTACATGTCCGCCCTCATTGAGTTTTATGGCTGTACGATAATCACGCGTGGCTAGCCATTCGACATCAAAAGGCTTGATGGCAACTGGTTGAGTGCTGAGTATCTCATTATCGCCTAATATAGACAGGTCTGCGAAATGTACTTTTTGTACGCTATTATCGCGTCCTGTTTCGTAATCTTCTCTTGGGCTAAGCATGGCGGCTGTCGTTGAAGAGTCTACGGTTTCATGATTGTCAGAAACTAATAACAGATGACCCATTGGTAGTTGCTGTAATCGGGGCGTTAAGCCCTTTGTTGTTTGCTCGGGATTGATAGATGATAATGGAACTCTGCTAATTTCATCCATATTACTATTATACCATAAGCATTATATTTTTTCAAGCAATTTGCGTATAGCGCTAAGACTCTAATTAATACTAATCTAAATAGCGATGTCTTCCGTCGTCTCTTCTCTGTCTTCAGCGATGCCAAAAGTAACAGCCACGAATAGAGACAGAACTACTACAAACCCTGAGATAATGGCGATAGCTTTTGATGTTTCAAATGAAATAGCGTTATTTGTATACACGGATAATGTTGAAAAGGTCTCTATGTCGCTAAAATCAGGCATTGCAAGGCCGCAGATAAATAATGAGATTGACATGACGATAAAGGAAACACGTACTATTGTGGTGAGATGGTCTTTTGATGCATGGCGTTTTTTCACTTGTCGGGAGATGATTGCAAGACAGATACAGCTAACGATAAGTGCCCACGGGCCAAGTAGTGCTAATACCCAACCGCCGATGCCAGTAATGAATCCGCGTGCGAGCGAGAACCAGATAGCACTTGCCCATAATGCTATGACGATCCATCTGTCTATAGTCTGTTGTTTTTGTAGTTTTTGTTTTTTTGTTGTCATGTCAATAAGTATAATGTGGACGATCGTTGTGTGCAAGTATTGATCGCACCTCGTCGGTCGTCTTAGTGTGCATCAGCTGGTCGCGCAGTTCCTTGGCGCCGTCGAAGTCGCGGATGTAGATTTTGAAGAAGCGTTTGAGGGTTTCGTAGGGGCGGCCGAGGGTTGGTTGGTAGTGGCCAAAGAGATCAAGGTGGTAATGTAATAGACATATAAGTTCCGATTTAACATTACCGCTCCCATCGTCGCCGTTTGTGACGGCACGTAGGTCGCTAGACGCGGGTCCTGCTAGTCGGTCCGCCCCTTCTTCTGAAAAATCAGAGATTTGTTCAGAAGTGGGTGCTGCCCCACCGACTATCACCCGCTTATCCTCGATCTCCGAAGACACTCCGTCTCTTCGAAAGCAAAACGGATCACTAAATACTCCCCGCCCGATCATGATACCGTTGAGGCCTGGGTGGGCTCTAGCTAATTCTTCGCCGTGGGTTCGGTCGCGGACGTCACCGTTGATGGTCAAGAGCGTTTGCGGAGCGATTTCATCGCGTAGTTTGACGATGTCGTCGATAAGCTCGTAGTGCGCTGGAACTTTGCTCATTTCTTTCTTGGTACGGAGGTGGATGGTTAGATTAACAATATCTTGCTGTAAAATAGTCGTCAGCCACTCGCGCCATTCGTCAACGTAGGTGTAGCCGAGCCGTGTTTTGACGCTAACTGGCAATCCAGCAGTTTTAGCAGCAGCAATGGCGGCGACCGTGACGTCGGGTCGGCGGATCAGTGCTGCACCGCCCGATTTGATGGCGGATTTGGCGGGACAGCCCATGTTGATGTCGATGCCGTCAAAGCCGAGCTTGGCGCAATGGGCAGCAAATTGTTCCATATCACCTGGCTCGCCGCCCCAGATCTGGGCGACTAGTGGATGTTCGTCGTCAGTTTTGATGAGCCGACCAGCGATGGCTTTGTCACCAGCGTGTACCCAGCCGGTGGCATTGGCAAACTCCGTGAAAAACACGTCGGGCGCGCCCGCCTGTTTCACGACATGACGAAACACCACGTCAGTGACGGCTTCCATGGGTGCCAAGATGAAAAACGGCTGCGGTAGATTGTCCCAAAATGATGTCATTTCTGTTATTTTACCATACAAAGGAGAAAACCCCTCACTCTCGCCATTGAGAATGAGGGGCGTTGGTGGGCTCAAGCGGTTCTGCTCGGAGTTGATCTCGACGGTGAGAAAAACTGCCACGAGTGAATCTCGCGAACCCGGTGAGGGAGAGATGACACGCCATTGTGTCATCTCAGTGGATGTGACGGGAGTCGAACCCGCGAGACGGTGGACTTCGAATGCCCTGTCTCCCAAACCTGGCAACCCTGACCATTCTGTGTTGAAAACATTGGGACCTCGGTATATATAGCGGTATTCATACCTTGTTTTGTATAACATAGTACGCCTTTGTACTGTGTTGCACAAAACTGAGGAACCAATGAAACTCGGGCGGAGGTGGCGAGACACCCAAGTTTTTTCGCTTACATACGGCTTCACACGGGTGATGAGGTCGTGTGACTGCGCATGCAACCGCGACGGCGGACACAGCGGGACTCGAACCCGCACCCTCCCGTTGCGCCGACATCGTTGTCGACGCGGGTGCTCTACCATTTAGAGCTATATGTCCTGTGATTCTTTTCTGGCTGGGGAATCTGACCCAGTGGTGGGCGGACAGACGCCCTTTGCTGACCGTGGAGGGTCAGCGGTTTCGAGGTCGCACAAACCCCGACTGTCTTTACGGGCTTGTTACACCATGAAGTGTCCGCAATAGGGGCACTTAAATTGCTTACCAGCGTCACTGGGGCGCCGGTAGGCAACGTGCCGATCCTTGCCATTACACGTCATGGTGGTGGTATACTCTCCATAACAACTGATAGATGCTACGGGGTAAGAAAAAAATACCAAGGGTCTCACCCCCTTCCCGCCGCGAGTTGCGGCATAGAAAAGAACTAACCCCCTTTCAGCCCATGCTTTTGTGCGAAGCATGGTCAGGGTTTGGTGTCATTTGCGACACCGCACCGAGAGTTAGCTCCACGAGTAAAAGCTAATGAATATCATAACACGAACTGTAAAAAATAGCAACAATATAGCAGAAAATAAGTTATATGTCCCCTGTTAATAGGTCTTTTTCAAACTGTAACATGCCTTTGTAATCTGCTGAATAGCCAGAAACGTCTGGCAGGTCCAGGGTGGTGATTTTTCGCCAGATGATGCCGATGAGCCTGGCGAATTCAGCTAGTTCCTCCTCGGAGAACGTATCTTCCAGGCTGAGGATGTCGCCAGTTTTGGTGTCCGGCTCGACGAATTGCAGGCGGGCGCCGGTGAAGGTGAAATTGCCATAATCACGCGATGACTTGACCAAGAGCTGGTAGAACATCAACTGTTGGCGGTATTTGTGGAGCTTGATTTTTTCATAATCAGACGTGCCCTTCCAGGAGTGCGACGGCTTGCCGGTCTTGTAGTCGGTGACGTAGATAGTCTTCGCGGTTTTGTCTATATCGACCAGGTCCAGCTTTCCTGTCAGCTGCGCTTGGCTGACGAAGGAATTTTGATTGGCAAAATTAAGTTCAGCCAGCTGCTGCTGGGTGAAGCTGCTCTGTTTGGCGTCCAGAAAAGCGGTCAAGACTGACTGGCCTTTTTCGGTGAACAGTTTGGTGTCATCTGGTGACAGATGTTGCGCTGCTAAGGTTTGAGCGTATAAGCGCATAATCTCTGGGCGTGGCGGCAAGCTTCCGTCCGCGACGAACATATCGTGCAGCTGCTGCAGGCAGGCGTGAATAGCGGTTCCGTAGGCAGCGGATGGGCTTTTGGCTTGCGGAAAATGAAGCAAATTATTTAACAAAAATCCTTGAGGTCCGCCATGTGAGACGTCCAGGAAATTGTTCAGATGGGTGGCGGACAGTTTGTAGTGCTGTAAGATTGGCGCCAAGACTTCCTGTAGGGTTGTGCCGTGTGGTTCAGTCAGTCTGGCGCGCCAGTCGGTAAGCAGTGACTCGGTTGCGTCAGCAGTCTCGGAGGTATCAATGGTTGATGTATCTAGTTGTAGAGAGCTTAGGAAACTGGCGATCAAATTGTCTTTGCCACCAGTGTCTGTGAGGCTGTGACTGATACGTAAAGTTTGCTTGGCGCGAGTCATGGCGACGAAGAATAGACGTAGGCGCTCATCGTAGTTGTTGCCTGCTGGCTGGAGCTGCAGGTTAGCTGGGTAGCGGATGAGCCGACTGCGCGCACGGACTTTCTCGCCCCATATGTTGTCAGTCGCGCCGATGATGAATACGTGCGGAAATTCCAAGCCCTTTGATTTGTGGGCGGTCATGAGATTAATCGAGCCTGATTTGTGCTCGGCGGCTGGTCTGATGCTGGTGAGGCGAGTCTTGGTCAAATGGTGGAGATCGATGAACTGGAGAAGCTGCGTCAAGGTTGGCGTTGCCTCAGTGTAGTGGTCGCGTAATTTCTGGCGCAAGGTGCGCAGCGCTTCTAGGGTGGTGAGGTAGGCTTCTGGGTCTGACTGTAATTTTCCTGGTGAAAAGTAGTAGGTATAGAGGGCGCGGTTGGTGGCGGTTTCAGTGAGGCCTAGTAGCTCGTCGATGTGCTCTTCGAGCGTGAGGTTGGGAATATTTTTGGCTTGTTCTAGTAGCCACTGAGCTAATGGTTCGAATGTTGTTTGGGCAAGCATGGCTTCCAGCCAGAACTGTCGGTTGCGCCAGGCAGCTAGGCTTAATTTCCAGATGTCAGTGGCGGCGAAGTCAAATGCTGGGTGCGCCAGTAACTCTGGCAGTAGACTGTTGGCAGTGGTCAGGTCATTGTTGTGAAGTGAGATGACGATGCGGGCTACGAGCTCCAGCGCTTTGATACTGTCTAGTTCCAGGATGTCGTCATGATGCTCGTAGTTGACGCTGATGTTATTTTGATACAGATGAGGTAAGAGCTCGATCAGTTCGTGATGTCGTCGAGATATAACGGCGATGTCTTCGGGCGGTGTGCCTGAGTTGATGAGATGTGCAATTTGCTTAGCAACACCTGCCCTTTCATCCAGTGGTGTCATGAAACGGCTCAGTTTGACGGTGGCGTCTGATGAAGAGGCGTGAGCAGTGAGTTGTTTGGACAAATCAGGGATGGTGTTTTCCAGGCGGTCGCTACCTTGGGTGATGACGCTGCGGGCGGTGGCGAGGATTTGCTCTGCCGAACGGTAGTTGTCGGTCAGGATGATGACGGCTGGGTCGTGATAATGCTGGCGGAAGCGTTGAATGTTGCCAACATTGGCGCCTTGGAAGCTAAAAATGGCTTGGTCGTCGTCACCGACTGCCATGATGTTTGGCTCAGGCTCGTCGCCAGTCAGATTGAATAATAGTTGTAGCTGCGCTAGGTTGGTGTCCTGAAATTCGTCAACCATGATGAACTGGTATTGCTCTTGGAGGTTGGCGCGCAGATCTGGCTGGTGTTTGCAGGCATCTAGCACATTTAAAATCATGTCGTCATAGTCAAACAATCCGCGCTGTGCCAGCGCACTGCGGTACTGGTCGTACACGTGAGTGACGGCACGCAGTTTAGTGATTGATTCACTGTCCTTTAAGACAAACTCCCCTGCTGCATTCTTCTTACACCACGCATTTTTCCAGGCGGTGATGGGTTTGGTGCTGTCATTCTCCAAGGCCTCTTGTGCGGTATTGGCCATACTGAGCGCTAGCACGTTGGCGTATGGTGTGATGGCTGTTGGCAGAGACTGTGGGGCGATGGTTGCTGCTACCTCTGCGGCGTTGGCAAATGCTGGGATGGTCGATTTTTTGATGGTGGTTTGAAAAAGTTGTTTGATGGCTTCAGAAATTTCTGTGATTGTTCGCTCCACATCGTCCAAAATATGTTGTATTTCTTCAGAGGTCAGACCGTTGCTTTTAAACTCGGAAATGGTTTTGAGCGTTTCTTTGAGGTAGATAAATTCATCATTATTTTTGGCGTTGAGCGGATTGTCCCAGTCCATACTTTCGAAGATTTCTTGTAGAATCTGTTGCTGCGTCAGCTCGTCAGTCGGCTGCCGATCTGCACCGCGGAAGAAATATTGTCGGTTGGTGTTGATAATTTCTGAGCCGAAGCTGTGGAAGGTGTGAATGGCGACTTTGTAGGCATCTTCGCCGATGATTTGCTGCAATCGCTGGCGCATATTGACCGCACCCGAATCAGTAAACGTTAGGCATAAAATATTGCTTGGCAAGGTGTCAGTTTGGCGCAATATGTGGGCAGCTCGCATGCTCAAGAGCTCGGTTTTGCCAGTGCCAGGACCTGCGATGACCAACAACGGTCCGTGAATTTTGTCGACGGCAGAACGTTGATTGGCATTGAGGTTGGCGTAGCGTGTAGAAAAATCCATACTTACAGTATACGCGTGCGATTGAAAATGGTAAAATAAAGCCATGAAGCCTACAGTGACCGCGTCGGAGTTGGAAGCATTAATCGGCGAAGCCTTTGATATTGATGTCTCAGTCAAGCGATTTATCTTGCCACTGGCTGATGTTGGCCGTACAGCGCAGGCGACGGTATTTATGGCATCGAACAATCAATTGCTACTCTATTTGCGTGCGTCGTCTAACATGACGCTGGCGGATGTCAAGAAAATAGCAGTGCGCATGGGACTTAGGCTGAACGAGTTCTATCCGCCGAAATATCAACCGGATTATTTTGATATCCTTGGTCGCCAAAAATTTCAAGAAGTATTCCCTGGCATGACGGTACAGTCCGAGGAGGATTTGATTTTTTACCGAACCTTGGCGCCATATAACCCTGCCCTGGCAGTGGTTTCAGAGATCAAAAATGGCGAAATCTATCAGTTTGATCCTGACGTTCACGGCGAATGGCGAGTGGGCGCACGGTTTGCCTACAGGAAGGTCCGCGCCAAGTAATGAACGGCTACTGGGAAATTATTCGTCGTAATTTGTTTTCGCCGATTGTTATTGCGATTTTCCTGCTGGCGGGTGCGCTGATTTATGCTCGGGAGTACCGCGATGCCTGGTTTATCTCAGTGGTGATTGTGGTAAATTCGTTGATTGGTATCGTCCAGGAAATTCGTGCCAAACGGGCACTCAAGAAACTAGAGTTGATGAGTCAACCGCGGGCACGGCTGTTGTCGGCTGATGGTTCCGTGACGGAAGTGGCGTATGATGCGCTGCAGGTCGGCGATAAGATTCAACTGATCGCTGGTGATGAAGTGCCAGCAGACGTGGAGATGCTGGAAGTCAAAGGCTTGGAATTAAACGAAAGTATGTTGACTGGCGAATCGGCGGCCGTCGAAAAAAGTGTCGGCGACACGGCTTGGGCGGCGACCACTGTGTTGGCTGGCTCTGGCGAGGCTCGCGTCACAGCGGTTGGTGCGGACACGAAAGCTGGTGCCATCAGTCAAGTGTTGAAGCAGTACAAGCCAGAGCTGACTCCTCTGCAGCGAGCGATTCAGCGAGCAATTAGCTTTTTGACGTTTGGTGCGTTTGGGCTGGCGGCGTTGATTTTCATCGCCTATATGACGTCTGGTCAGGACTCGGTGCAGATATTGAAAACCATTACTTCGGCGGCCGTGACGGTTGTGCCAGAGGGGCTGCTACTGGCAAGTTCACTATTGCTGGCGTTTGGTTCGATCAAATTAGCGCAAGCCAGAGTTTTGCCACAAAAACTGTCAGCCATCGAGGCCATGGCGCTGCTCAATTTGTTGTGTGTCGACAAAACTGGTACGCTTACTAGCGACGAAGTGACCTTGGAAAAAATCGTTGCTTTGGGCAGTGGTGATCAATCAGACGAAACGCTTTCGGAAATTGTTGCCTTGATTGCTGAGCAAACCAGCGGCGGCAACATTACTGGCCAAGCCATCTTGGAAGCAGCCATGCCGCCTAAAGACGTCAAAATCCTTGACGTTATGGCGTTTTCGTCTGCGCGTAAAATGGCAGGGCTGCGGTTTGAGTTTGAGGGTGAAACTCACACGGTCGTCATGGGGGCGCCAGAGTTTGTCACAGAGCTAGCTCCAGTTGATGAAATGGGCCAGCGCCAGATCAACGAATGGGCTGATGAGGGTCTGCGTGTGTTGCTGCTGGCTGAATTTGATGACTCTCGGAGTGCTCTGAAAGACTTGCCTATCGGTTCTGGCCGTGCTATTGGTGCGGTGATTTTGCGTAATTCGCTGCGTGATGGTGTCCAGAAAACTGTACAATTTTTGCAAGATCAAGGCGTCAGTATTCGCGTGATATCTGGTGATAATCCACGGACGGTGCAGTTCATCGCTTCGGCGGCTGGCATCAATAATTCCGAAAAAGCCATCACTGGTGTGGCGCTGGCTGCGTTGAGTGACAAAGATTTTATCAAGGCGGCTGATGAACATGTCATATTTGCTCGGGTACATCCAGAGCAAAAGGAGCGGCTGATTGCGCACTACAAAAGCCAGGCCTTGTTCACGGGCATGGTCGGTGACGGTGTTAATGACGCATTGGCGCTGAAAAAAGCTGATCTTGGCGTGGCTATGCACGCGGGCGCACCAGCGTCGCGTCGCGTCTCAGACATTATTTTGTTGAACAATTCATTCACGTCTCTGCCGCTTGGCATGCGGCTGGGCAACCGAATCATGCAAGCGATTGAGGTGATCGCTACCCTGTTCTTCCACAAAATTACGTACGGCGTCGTGCTGCTGATGTGTACGCTGTCGCTGGGCATGGTCTATCCATATCAGCCGCGTCATATCACCTTTATGAATATTTTCCTAGTGACGCTGCCGACTTTGATGTGGACATTTTTTCCACCTGTACCGAACCATCGCATCAATCCTCGCCTGTTTTGGCGCCATACGCTGATCAGCGTGATGCCCATCGCGCTGATCACGGGACTGACAGTGGCGTTCACCTATTGGATTGGCTCTGCCGTCTTCCCTGACCGTCCTGAAGAAGTCGCCACCATGACAGTGCTGACAGCAACGTTCTATGGCGTCTATCTGGTATTTTTGGTTGGACCAATGTTGGGCGTCACCTTAACGCGCAACGCCAGAAAAGCACGCCTGTTGTATATGCTGGCGGTGAGCATCGTAGCAGCTGGTAGCTTTGGTATCGGCCCACTTCGTCGATTTTTCGACTTTACCAAACCAGACATCGTCGTCTTGTTACCAGCGCTCGGCGTCATCGTCCTAGCGGCAATCTTACAGTGGTGGCTCGCACTGCGTGCTGGTGTGAAAGTCAGATCTTCGCAGTCTTAATGCGACACTTTGTCTAATACAACCAGATTCTCAATGTGTGGCGTGCGTGGAAAGAAATTATAGCCCTGATGATGCACAATGCGGTATTTTTCACTGAGCAAAGCAACGTCCCGAGCTTGAGTGACAGGGTTGCAGCTCAGATAGACAATGCGTGGCGGCAATTTTTCTAACAGGCGGCTGACAACTTCTGTGTGTAAGCCAGCTCGTGGCGGATCGACGATGATGAGATTGTCGGGGTGGATATAATCAAGGGCTTGTTCACTGGCTGCCAAGACGGCTTTTACATTGTTTTCGCGCCCCAAAGCGTGAATATTTCGCTGCATTTCTTTGACGGCATGCTCATTGATTTCCACCAAGGTGACATGTCCTCCGCCAATGGTGAGACCGATGGTGCCAACACCCGAATACATATCAACAGTTGCTGGAGTGTTATTTGACCCCACTGGCGCGGTACGAATCCACGCTACCATGTCCGTGAGCGCCTGTTCATATACTGGTAGGTTGACTTGGAAAAATCCTTCGGCAACATAGCGAAACGGAACGCCCAGCACTTCGTCAGCAAGAACGGTGTCGCCAAACGCTGCTAGCCGTTCGGTGATGACGCTGGCGGGGCTTTTGGGGTTAGAATAGATGATTTCTCCGCCTTGGGCTGACAGTGCGGCTGCCTCTTCGGCGGTGATGACATTTTCCAAGCGGTCTTTGAGATACAATTGCCAAATGCACTTTCCTGACAGGCTGCATCTGATGAGTACTGTTTTGAGGTTACGTGCGGTGACTGGTTTGGTGCGCAGCAAGTCGCGAATTTCTAAGGCTAGCGTGTTGATCTCGGGACGAGCAAGCGAGGTGCCGTCGACGGTGATTTTACCCTTTGAGCCACGTCGGAAAAATGCCAAATCAAGCGTATCAGTTTCTGAGTCCGGGTCTGTGTCGCTGTACCAACTGTATTCAACTTTGTTACGATACGCCAATTGCTGCTCGTCCGTATAGACTGTTGGCGTAGTCGGCAAGGTAACGTGATGCAGCCGAAAAGCCTCAGTGATCAACTGGGCTTTGTATTGCTGCTCTGCTGAAAAGTTCATGATTTGCCAGGGGCTAGTGCTGAGATAGCTACCTGGATCAACCGGAGTGATTCGCTCAGAACTGGCGTGATGAACCTCGGTTACGACGCCTTCGACAAATTTTGATTTTTTCTTGGTCAATCTGATGGTTACCTGCTCACCTGGCAGCCCGCCCCACACAAACGCTTTGCGTCCATCCGCCAGCGTGCCGATGGCCTGGCCGCCGCCAACGATGTTTTCCAGAGTTAACGTTGCAGTTTGTGCTTTCTTCATTGCCCTATTGTACCCCAAATAGACCGCATTTGGAAAATAGCCAAGTAGCAGCTAGAAATCGCAATTTTCAGCCGCTGGCGCCGGTGTATTCCACCACATCGCCAGGATGCCTTTGCCGACGCGACATTTAGTGCCGTTAGCTCGGTACATCAGTAGCCCATAGCGATTGTCGGGGCTTTTGTTGACGGTGTATTCGTAGTGCTTACCACGCCAGTCGGTCGGTAATTCTTTGAGATATTTTGGTACTAACAGCGGATTGAGTTCGCCAGCGTCGCACGTCCGGTTGGTCGCCGAGCTGTATTTACTGCAGGACGCAGGCCACGGATATTCTCCATTTTGGCTGTAATATTCTTCGACGGCGTTTTGGATGGTTAATAATTCAGTCTTGCTTTCGTTATTAATGGCGTCTTCGCGGGCAGCGCGCCACGCTAGGCCACCGAGGGTCATCAAGATGCCGAGGACTAAGACGACTACTAATACTTCGACGATTGTAAAACCATAGTGCTTATGCATAGTTTGATTATACGGCGGCGTTGGCAGATTGGCAAGCTTGGTATCTCTGCCCTGATGTGGTACAATGTTACACGTAGCTGCGCTCACACGCGTTGCTCGTATTGGGCCGTCGCCAAGTGGTAAGGCACCAGGTTTTGGTCCTGGCATTCGGGGGTTCGAGTCCCTCCGGCCCAGCCAAGCTGTATATTAACCGTCTAGCCAGAAGTGGTTGGGCGGTTTGTTTGTAACATTAGCATTGTTACTAATATGCGCTAAGCCCTACAGACCGTCGCCTCAATTTAGCTTTCTAATAATAAGATAATCCTCAAGAATACAGGATTAGGATTACTCATTTATTTAACTCTTTCTCAATCAAATATTGAACCCACGCGTCTGTGTATAAATAATCATTATGTGGTTTATCGTATACGCAATACTCTGATTTACAGCTGGATCTATTTTTTGTATCATTCGTAGGCCTTACCTTATACTTGTGCCACATATTAGTATGCCAACTCATTGTCTTAATATAGCCTTCTTCTTTCAGTTTTTCTAAGACCATACTTGGCTTTAGAAAATTAATATTAGCTACGGGTACTTGTTTTTCTTTTATGGCAATGATTGCTTCATCGTATTTTTCCATTTCTTGTGGATTATCTGAGTCATATTTAACGAATTCTATAGCCAGATCTGAGGATGAGCGATGATTGCCAATTTTAGGAATTAAGTACGCTTTGAATGAATACTGTTGTGAATTTTCTACTTCCGCTTCAAGAAGTCCGCGATAATCTTTGACGAAGTTTATCACAGACGTCTCGTCCTTACTTACAGGGAGGGTTCGCTTTAATGACCGTGAAAGCTGTATTGGCACAAAGAGTGTGTCAATTAGGGTATATTGTTCACCAAATTTCTCTATTAGCCAATCTTCAAAATTTAAAACCAGTGCCTGGCTTTCACCTATTAGTTCTTTATCGAGAGCTGGTAAATTACGATGTTCAATTTTATTACGTAGCTTGATAAAAAGTTCAATATTCTTTCGAATTGGATCGCCGGTATCAAAAATCTCTTTCACGGATCTTGATAATTCCCATGCCATTTTGTCACCGTCAATCCTCTTGTATCTACCATTCTTTTCTTTGTAAAAATAATTTACTTTCTTGTCCTCCAAGTAGGCATGTGTTATTGCGGTCCAGGCAATAATCATTAGAACTGTAAAATTACCAGTCCTAAATGAACTCCTAGGATCATTGTATGTCGATATTGCCTGTGAGGCAGAGTCAATAGACTTATTCAATAATTCTTTAACATTCCGTGAAAGTCTCTTGTTCATAATTTTTATTATATCAAGCTATATGCTAATGTGATCGTGGGACTTTCATCAAGCCTTGCAATAAATTTATGCGATATATTTTAGAGCTTATATCTACCCCGACATATCGTGCAGATGTTCTCTATGTATTTAGTAACCTATCCTTCGCCCCCCTCGTAACATACTTATGCCATTCAGAGACGACAATCGGGATGATGAATGATATCAGGCTGATGATGATCATGTCACTGAGGGCGACGTGTGCGATGTGGAGGATTTCACCGAGCGGGCCGAAAAAGACTAGAATTTGCAGAACGATGGACAGGCTCATGCCAGCGTAGAAGCTCTTGTTCATGACTTTTAGGCGCTTCAGGAGTGACTCGTCATCGGAGCGAGCGTTGAAGGCATTTGCCCACTGGCTGACTACCAGGGCGATGAAGGCCATGGTTTGGGCATATGCGTGTCCCTGCCGTTGTTCAAAGAAGATGTAAACCGCCAAGGCGATGGCTGACATAGTGCCGGCGACGATAACCATTCGCCAGACCATCATGTGGTTCAAGATTGGTGAATCTGGCTTTTCGGGTGGACGATTCATCACCCCCTTCTCTGTTGGCTCCAAGCCAAGTGGGATGACCATCGAGGTGTCGGTGACCAGGTTGACCCACAAGATT
The DNA here is from genome assembly GCA_963521715.1 of uncultured Candidatus Saccharibacteria bacterium. Taxonomy (GTDB): domain Bacteria; phylum Patescibacteriota; class Saccharimonadia; order Saccharimonadales; family Saccharimonadaceae; genus Nanosynbacter. Next base: position 17,434 of record CAUQVC010000009.1, read on the forward strand.
TGCACTGGCTCCAGCGGGGTTTTGATGCCAATCAGCAGCGCACCAACCATAGTGATGAGCTCACCAGTGTTGGTCGATAGTAGGTAGAACAACATACGGCGAACATTGGCGATGATAGTTCGCCCTTCGCGCATGGCGTCGATGATAGTCTTGAAATTATCGTCCAGCAAAATGATAGCTCCAGCGTCACGCGCAATGTGCGACCCCGAACCCATAGCCACGCCAATGTGAGCATTGCTGAGCGCCGGCACATCATTGACGCCGTCTCCTGTCATGGCGGTGATGTGATGCTTTTTGAGAATGGTGAGCAAGCGGTATTTTTGCTCGGGGATGACGCGAGAGAAGACTTTGGTTCGCTCGACGATTGGGTCAAGCTGCTCATCTGTTAGTTTATTCATCTGTCGGCAATCGAACACCTCGTCACGGTCCTTGACCATGCCTAGTTGATGCCCGATTTGGTAGGCTGTTTCAAAATGATCGCCAGTGATCATGCGTACGGACACGCCGGCTTTCAGGGCAGCACGAATTGCCCGAGGTGCTTCTGGGCGCAAGACGTCGCTGACTGCTACAAAACCTTCAAAGGTCAATTTCTTGCCTTTCAATTCGTAAAATTCATGAACTGGTTGTGCTGACGTATAAGACGCCAGACCGATGACTCGCTGTCCCTTGGCAGCGAATGCTTCCAGGGCTGCCAGAGCTTGTTTTTTGACAGCAGCGGTTACTTTGCAGGCCGCCAAAATCTGTTCAGGCGCGCCTTTGAGATACAGCTGAAAATCCTTGCCATGATGCCACACGGCGGCGGACATGCTGAAATCTTGATTGAATGGTATGTCACGAAACGGCGAATTTTTGACTTGGACGCCATGTGTGCGCACAAATTCTTCCAGCGCAATATCAAGCGGATCATGGCTTTTGGCGTCGCCACGGTTGATAGTGTGGGCGATGATGTCAATGACGGTTGTGTCATTAGGAGACCAGGTTTCTTGGACGGTTAATTTGTTTTTAGTCAGCGTACCAGTTTTGTCTGTGGCGATGGTGGTGATGACGCCGATGGTCTCGATGGCTTGCATCTGGTGTACCAAAGCTTTTTTGGCAGCCATGCGTCGCATACCCAGAACCAGTACAACAGATATAGCAATCGGTAGGCTCTCGGGAACGGCACTGACAGCCAGTGCCATGATAAAGCGCAGGCTCTCCAGAACGTCCATGCCGCGCAGCAGACTGAGCCCAAAGGCTACGACGCTGACGGCAGCGACAACGGCGATGATTCTGGTGATCAGGACGTCGATTTTTTGCTGGACGGGACTTTGAGTGTTTTGTCGTTTTGACAGTGTAGCAAGGTTGCCGAACTCGGTGTTGTTGCCGGTGGTCACCACGACGCCAGTGCCGGTGCCGCTGATGATAAACGAGCCTTGAAATAGCATGTTGGTTTGCTCGTATAATTCTTTGTGGCCCTCCAGGACGTCCGGTTTTTTGCTGATGGGTAATGATTCGCCGGTCAATTGTGACTCGTCAACGCGTAGATTTGCTGTTCGGAGGAGTCTGATGTCTGCGGGGATTTTTTCGCCTTCAGCCAGTGTGATGATGTCGCCAGGTACCAACTGCGAAGCGTCAACGCGAGCTGTGTGATTGCCACGTAGTACGTCAACCTTTTGTACGCTGCGTTTGGACAGACTGCGGAGAACCCGGTCAGTCGAAAATCGCTGGACGTAGAAAATGATTGCCGAGATGGCGATGATTACCAAAATGATGACCGCGTCAATGTGATCGCCGTGCCACAAACTGATGGCGGCTGCCACCCCTAGCACCAGCATGAAAATATCCAAAAACGGTTCCAGGATTTTTTTCCAAAGCGGCTCGGACTCAATTTTGATAACGTTGATGCCGTACTGTTTTTGGCGGCGTTTAACTTCTCTGGCCGTTAGCCCATATTCATTTGTGCGTAATTTTTTCAGGGTTTCGTGAGCGGGCGTGGCGTAAAATGTCATACTTCACAGTATAAAGCAAAAAGCATAAGCGGTCTAATTCTTACTGCACGTATTTTTTGGCGCGAGCTTTGTCGACTTGGACTGTTTCGAAGACGGTTTTGGCCATTTGGTCAAAGGCATTCTTGCCCTCGGCGTTGTAGCGGCCAGTCCCTTGTAGTATCACGCCGTCCTTTTCAAAATAGTAAAAGAAGGTTACGTAGCTTGTCGGGTCACTTTGTGGCGCTGTGTGTCGTACTTCTTTGGAATTATACTTGGTGATCTGGTCATATTTGTGGGTGCCAGCCTTTACATAATAATCATCTGCAGTCGCCTGCTCTAGTGTTTTAGAGGTGGAAACAGGACGAACTGTGAGGCTGATTTGGACATTGTTTCTGGTGCCAACAAAGGTGATTTTGTCATCAGCACTGGACCGTTGCGTGATGCTAAAGCCGTCGATTTCATTAGCGAACTTGTTTACCTTCACGATTTCTCGGTCATCTGAGGTGTATTCTTGGTCGGGCGCTTGGTAATTACTGTCGTACCTGACAGACTTGACCAGTGATTGGATGCTGGATGATTCAAACAAGGTTTTACTGCCTGAAGCATTGCTGATATTCTCGATGTCCAGGTGGAGCTCGTACCATTCTTGGTCACGCTGAACTAGTGGTATTTTGACGATGTAGTGATATGAATTGTCATCATAGGCGTAGCCTCCCAGTGCGCCAGTGGCTTTGTCGGCCTTGAGCTCAGTGAAGTTGCCTCGTTTCTTGGCAGCCTCGAGGTCATTGGCACGGCTGGCTTTCCCGACCTGCGCGATTTTGGCAGTGATGGTGTATGTTTCGCCCTTGTCTTTGATGGTCATGGTTGGAAAGCGCGGACGCTCTTCGTTTTTGATCTCGTATGAATATTGATCTTTCGGCAACAATATAGTAGCAGCGATGTTATAGCCATCAGAGGCGAAGTGGACCGTGTTGGCAGCCAGACGCTGATTGATCTGCTCTTTTTGATGGTGATTATAAAATATGATTCCCAGGATACTGACTGCAATGACAAATAAGCCAATGAAAACGCCAATGAAAATCTGTTGTTTTTGTCTTCTACGCATAAGCGGTATTATATTTTGTTTATGCTAAATTGTCAATCGCACCAAAAGAGCTTCCGCTATGATGACGGAAGCTGAAGGGGGCGTGGTGGTTCGTAGTTATCGGATGGCGACTAGCTGGGCTCGCTGCAATTTGACGCCAGCGCACCAGGAAACGGTGTCTTTGGGACGCTTGTCTAGTAGACTGCGACCCAACGGGCTGTCGATGGAGATGCGTCCGTCTGTCGGATTGGCTTCCAGACTGTCAACCAGTATGTAGTGAAGCATGCGACCTTGCTGATCGACTAAGTCAACGATTGAGCCCAGAGCGACGCGTAAGCGATCGCGTTTGCGTGGTAGCGGTTTGGCATTCTTTAGCATGTGGCGTAAATTGGCCAATTTGCCACTGACTAGTTCCAGGTTCATGATGACTTCATTGCGCTGCAATTTATCGTCGCGGGATTTAGCGCGACCAATTTCACGCAAGGTGAACTGGAGCGTTTTTTCTTGTGCTTCTAACTGAGAAATTTCTTTGTGTAATTCTTTAAAGCCTTTTTGACTGAGATGCGTCGTCCGTACATTACTCATAGTACCCCTTTCCCGGTTGCTTACCCAACCGACACTATCTAGTACACCATGTCTACCTGAAAAATACCTGAAATTTAGCGTTTTGGCAGCGAAAGTGTAAATGTCGTGATTTTTTCAGGGGTGGATCGTGCAGAAATATGCCCGCCCAAAGCACGCGTTAGTTGATGCGCTAGGCTGAGCCCCAGCCCGTAACTATTGGCGTGTTGCTGCCCGCTGTAAAATCGTTCAAAGATGTGCGGCAAATCTTTGGCGTTGATACCTGGGCCATGGTTGGCGACGGTGATGATAACGGTCGTTTTGAGAGGTTTAATGGTGAGGCTAATGGGTGAAGTGTCGGGGCTGTGCTTGACGGCATTATCCAACAGCACTGCAATCACTTCTCGGACTGCTGGTCGGTTCATGGTGACCGCCAAGTCATCGGGGGCGTGTAGTGTCACCCGCTCCTTGCCGGGCCTGGAATTGATCAGATTATTAGTTAGTTCTACCAGGTCAAATTTTTCGATGTTGGACGAGAGCTGCCGTTCGCTGTGGGACAATTCTAAAAGCATGGTGGCAAGCTCGTTCAGGCGATTAATTTCCTCAAGGTTGCTTGCCAAGGTTTGTCGCAACTCGGACTTGGGCGTTTTGGGGTTGTGCAATGCCAGCTCGGCCTCGGCTTTCATGATGGCCAGTGGCGTGCGCAGCTGATGGCTGGCGTTAGCGACAAAGCGTGATTGGGCTTGATGGGCGGCCTCGATGGGCTCTAGAGTGCGCTGCGCCAACAGATAAGCGATAACCCCACCGCCGAGCAAGACCACCAGGTTGAGATACGCCAAGCTGATGATGAGATTGGTGTCGGTGGCCTCCATCTGCTCGCTCAGTGGTTTGTCCAGTGAGTTGCCGCTGACTAGTCCACGCTTGACGGCGAAACCTTGCAAGCGAGCGTCAATTTCCGAGCGCGCAATGTTAAAGATGATGCCGCTAAACAGTAGACTGACCATCATCAATATCAACAGATACCAGCTGGCTAGCTTGATGGTGGCGGAGGTGAATAGTTTCACGCGCCTGCCTCCACTTTATAGCCAAAGCCACGCACGGTGTGAATCAGTGGGCAGCGAAATGGTTTGTCGATTTTCTTGCGCAGCTGTTTGATGTAGGCCTCAACGTTGTTGGGTAAAATATCAGCATCAAAATCCCACACATGAGCGATCAGCGTTTCTTTACTCAAGGTTTGACCAGGATGGCGCATCAGGTATTCCAACAGCGCGAACTCTTTGGCTGTCAGCTCAATGGTTTTACCGCTGCGTTTGACGGTGCGCTGGGTCTGATTGAGCGTCAGATCAGCAACGGTCAATTCGTCATCATGTGTCAAAGGCGGCCGCCTCAGGAGTGCCCTGACGCGGGCAGTCAGCTCATCGATGGCAAATGGCTTGACCAGATAGTCATCGGCACCGACGTCCAGACCAAAAGCTTTGTCTTCGGTTGTACCGAGTGCCGTCAGTAGCAAAATAGGCATTGTTTTGTTGGCTTGACGCAGTGAGGTAATGATATCGGTGCCGCTCCTCCCAGGTAGCATGCGGTCCAGCACGAGCAGGTCGTATGGCTCAGTTTCTGCCATGGCCAGTCCCTCTTCTCCGTCATGAACCATGTCGACGGCGTGACCTTCTGACCGCAGCGCCGCCGCGATGACCCGAGCAATTTTTCTTTCGTCTTCGACGACCAATAGTCTCATGTGTCCATTATACCCTGGTTTTCTGAAAAAGCCCTGAATGCTATAATTGATGGTGACAATAACCAAGGAGGTGTATGGGTAAAGAGGTAAATCCCATTATTCAAATTAAAAACTTTAGTATGAAGTTTGGCACCAAAACGGTCATCAAAGATTTGAGCTTTGAGGTGATGCGCGGCGAAGTGTTCGGATTTTTGGGTAGTAATGGTTCAGGAAAAACCACGACGCTCAGGGCGCTGCTGGGGTTATACGAGCCAACGGCGGGTGAGCTGCTAGTTGATGGCAAACCGTATGCAGTTGAAGATGGCGTCAAGCTAGGCTATCTCCCGGAAGAGCGCGGTTTGTACAAAAAAGAAAAAGTCATTGACACGATGATTTACTTTGGTCGCTTGAAAGGTCTGAGCCAGGAAGAGGCTCGCGATTTTTCAATCAAGTATTTGGAGCGAGTGGGCTTGAGCGATAAGGCAAAAACTCGACTGGACAAATTATCAGGTGGTCAGCAGCAAAAAATTCAGCTGGGCGTGACCATCATGGGCGACCCAGAACTGCTCATTTTGGACGAGCCAACCAAGGGCTTTGACCCAGTCAACCGCCGACTACTGATGAATATCATTGAGGAGCGACAAAAAGCCGGCGCCACCGTGGTGTTCGTGACCCATCAAATGGAAGAAGTCGAGCGCTTGTGCGACAAAGTAGTTCTCCTGAAAGATGGCAATGCAGTAGAATACGGCACCGTGGCGGATATCAGAAAGAAATATGGCGGTAAGAGCCTGGATGATATTTTTGTGAAGATTTACGGCGGCGAGGAAAAGGAGGCGGTCAATGCGTAACATGTACAATTTGGGAACGGTGGTTAAATTTGAGATCATGCGCATGCTGAAGAAATTCAGCTTTTGGGCGATGGCGCTCGGCTTCCCGCTGATGTTTGCTGCTATTTTCGGCATCGTCTTTTGGTCAAATCAAGCCACTATGGAAGCTACCAAAAAGCTTCAAGAACAAGATTTTAAAGTAGCCATCGTCGACGACTCAGGCGTCGTTAACTCACAATTGGCTGAGCAGATGAAGCTGGAAAAATTAAGTAGCAAAGACCAAGGTATTCAGCGTGTCAAAGACGGCAGGTTGGACGGATTTATTTACTTCCCTGTTAACTTGGAGCAGAACGCTGTACAGACCTATGGTAAAGATGTCGGCATGTTCCAAAATAGTCGTTACTCTGCGGTGGCTGAGACGTTGTTGACGGCTTCGATTGAGGGGAAAATAGATCCACAGTCCAAAGCGATCTTGCAAAAGAAAGTGAAAACGGAAACGACTACCTACCGTAACGGTGTTGAATTTGACGGCGTGAAGGAAATGATTGTACCGGGCTTTTTCTTGGTGCTGTTCTATATGCTGATCGCCTTCTTTGGTGGGCAGATGCTCAACAGTACGGTGGAAGAAAAAGAAAACCGTACAGTGGAGATGCTACTGACGACGGTTAAGGCCAAGACGTTGATTACCGGAAAGATTTTGGCGATGATTTCACTGGCGCTGATTCAGGGGCTGGTCATCATTGTACCGGTATTGGTGTTGTACTTCACCTTAGGTCAAAAGCTGCATATACCATCGTTGGATTTGAGCAATTTGGTATTCGACCCAGTGAGAATTGGCATCGCTCTGGGGGTATTTGCCACAGGATTTATGATGTTTACCGGTCTGTTAGTTGCGGTTGGCGCCATGATGCCAACCGCCAAAGAAGCATCCTCCTGGTTTACTATTGTCATCCTTGCCCTATTTGCTCCGCTGTATGGTGCTAGCGCGTTTGTATCATATCCAGATTCACCATTTGTGCAGTTTTTCAGCTATTTCCCATTGACTGCACCAATTCCACTACTGCTCCGCAATGCCGTCGGTAACTTGCCAGTTCACGAGGCGGTTATCGCCGTGGCTATTTTGGCAGCCAGTGCCTTTGTGGCGGTTGTGGTGGCGGTCAAACTGTTTCGCTACGGTGCCATGCAGTATGACAGCAAATTGTCGTTGTCGGTCTTGCGTGCTCGGCGCGATGAAGCGGCGAAAAATTAGCCGTCAAATATTCAGTTACAATGCGAGGCGTTCAGTGGTTGGGCGCTTCGCATTGCTTGCGCTACTCGGTATAAGATTGTACAATGTTATATATGAAAGTACGTATTGAAATAGACACAAAAACATTTGTGCGGTTCTGGCTGGTGGTGATTGGTTTTGGGCTGGCAGGAGTAGCAATTTATTCGGCAAAGAGTGCGCTGATTCTCCTTGGTATCTCCTTGTTCTTGGCTCTGGCTTTGAACCGGCCCGTTTCGGCCCTGGCAAAGCTGCTGCCTGGCAAAAGCCGCCTGGGCGGTACAGCGTTGGCATACGTTATGTTGGTGACGCTACTGGGCTGCGTGGCGTGGTTTGCAGTGCCGCCAATTGTCCAGCAGTCCGCCAAGTTTGTTGAGAGCGTGCCGGGCTTGGTTGATCAAGCTGGTTCGCAGTGGCACGGCATCAATGAGTTGATCGATAGAAATGGCTGGCGCCCACAGGTTGACGCGACGTTGAATAA
>CAUQVC010000010.1:0-23815 GCA_963521715.1 uncultured Candidatus Saccharibacteria bacterium
GAATTTGAGCATGACAGAGATGGATATACTGATGCAAAAAGCGATTTTATCAGAAAGTATACTAAAATAGCTAGAGAAAAATACGGATCCAAGAATAGGTCTTCCTAAATTGTGCATATTAAAATCGTCAAACAGACCCCCAGCCCCTGCTTCACATAAAGCTTCCGCCGCCAAGCATATCATAATGAAGCACTAGCGATCTGTGCTAAAATTAAACCATGGACGGATTCATTTTAGTGGCAGTAAAATTTTGAAGTATAAATCTGTCAAACTAAAAAATCCAGCCAAACCAGCTGATCCGCCAAAGTATTATGCCCGCGAATCGGAAGCTGCCCGCATTAACCTCCCCGAACTCGCCGATAACATCACCCGTCATTCTACCACCGTTAGCAAGACGGATATCCAGGCGGTTCTGACGATTTTGGGCGAGGAATTAGCGTCGCTGCTAGTCAAAGGTCATAGTGTACACTTGGGCGAGCTTGGTTATTTCCACGTTACGCTCAAATCCAAAGGCGTCGCCGAAGAAAAAGACGTCAATCCTAGTATCATTGAAGAGGCCAAAGTCCGCTTTATCGCAGGCAGCGTCCTCGAAAAAGAACTGAAAAACGTCAAATTCGAAAAGGCCGCCGAACCAAAGAAAGACACCCCAGCGCCGAAGCCAGGGGCGTAAATAGCCATAAAACGCCAGGTCGCTCCGTATTCTGTCGGGGCGGCTTTGCCATTTTATTTCTTCCAATCAGGGCGGTTAGCGTGCAGCTTTTTGATGACGCCTTCTGTCAGGTCTTGCTCGTCGAAGCCTGCGTAGGCCAGGGTTGTTAGTAATTGGATTTGCGTATCTACGATTTCAGACAGTAGTGCCTCTGGATTGACTTTTTGTTCTTTCCATTGGCGGCGCGGCAGTTCTCGGACAACTTCCCAAGCTTCCTCTTGGGTGTGATAAGCGAATGCCAGGCAAGCTTTCCAGTTTCTCTCGAGAGGTTCCATATAGCCCTTATCGACTCGGGACTGTTGCGCTTTTAACACTTCCGAGAATAGAGATACGCTTTGCTCTGCGCCTATTCTATGCCACAATATCGCGCGCATGATACTCACGTATTGTAGGCGCTTTTTGAGCACAGCGCTCTCGCGCTCTGTTGTTAAGTTCTCGCTAAACAATCCAGACAGATTGTCGGTTACTAAGTGAAGGTAGCTAAATACTAAGCCAAAGTCATTTGCAGCTTTTGCTGCCCATCCTATTTCAGGATCTACGAAGCGGTATTTATCCTTAGACTCGTTATACCATTTTGCAGTTTCGTCAAGTACAGATGGTAGCGTATAATGCGCACCCTCTACAGTAAGCGGGGATTTCTTGAAAAGATTATTCCAAGTTATAAGCGAACCGTCTACGTATGATGAGTCGCCTGTCGCGATAGTCGCGTTAGGAATATCAGATGATGAAAGCGAACCAAGTTTACCCGCATAAATAATCGTGGAGCAGTATTTTGCTAGCATTTCGACGACAGAATAAATGATATTACCCCAGTAGCTAAACGCTACTCCGACAAAAACAACTTTTTGCCCGTTAATCATTTCTAGCTTCCACTTGATGTCATCATTACCTTGCCATTCTCTAACACCTGGGACAAGTGCTTCGACATATCCTAGCAGTACAACATCGCAGTCTGGCATATCGGCTGGAAAGATGTTTCTTAAAGCTCTGGTAGTTTGCGCTTGAGTTGGCGTCTTTGAGGTAACTTTGTACCCACACCTTTCATAAATCTTTTTATAGTGGCGTACGTAATCTTTTCCAGGAAACACATAGAGATATCCGGTGTCATCGATAATTTCGGCAGTTGGTCTTTTATAATTAAACAGCTTATCGTTTTTCTCAGTATCAGAAATAGTTTTAATCCTGTCATAGGCAGGGACGATACAGATTTTTTCTATGTTAGTATCTCTAAACAGGCTATGTATTTTGCTCTTGCAATATGTTAGAGTATCTTTTTCTGTCATGGTATGCCGTAGTTGATCCTTCATAATGATAGAATTGTAATATGATAAGTAAAGATAATCAACCTATAGAGCAGCTAGACAGGATACTGCGCGGGTATAAACCTTCAGCGAGGATAGGAGCAGAACTTAGCAAAAGGGCTATGATTATGTTCTCTGGGCCTTTTGCTGTCGGAAAAACAACTCTAATGCAAAGCACGGAGAAAATTAGTGATGACTATTCTACGACCAGAAGCTTTACGACGCGGCCTTGCCGGAGCCCTTCCGAGGAAGAAAACTATCGTTTCATACCGCATGATGAAGAAAACCTCCAAGCGATTATACGAAAAGCGGCCAATAGAGAGCTGGTTCAAGGCATGGTGCATCCGACAACTCGGTTTGTATACGGTTCTGAACTAGCTGATTATGGAGATGGTTCTACGGCTTTACTAGATGTTGTCCCTAAGGCCGTTGAGGCAATCGAACAGCTTCCTTTTAGAAACTCTCGCATTATAGAAGTTGTTGCCTCGCCAGATGTATGGCATTCTCGGGTAACTGCTCGCGGCGATCAGCACGACGAATCAGATATACAAGCAAGAATTAAAGAGGCAAGACACAATCTAAAGTGGGCGCTAGGCAGGGATGATGTAGTTTGGATTGACAATAGCGGAGATATAGAAGAAGCAACCAGCTATACTCTCGACGTTATTCGCGGGCATGCTGTGCCTTCTGATAGAGCAAGACTTATAGGAAAAGAATTGCTTCGTCAAATTAGCATGATGCAGATGGAGTAGGCTTCTTGTAGCCCGAGGTGTATAATCAAATACTATAAACTTACTAATCCATAGACAAAGGAAGACATATGAAAATTACTCCGCTAGATATAGTATCAGCGATTGCAATATCTAGCATTGTTATCTCTGCGTATGTTGCCACAAGAGCTAGCAAAGGGTAAAAGGCTAAGCGGAGGAAAGACACTAAAACTGAAAATACAAAACCGAAAAGCTCCGTAGCAGGCACCAGCGAACTCCACGCCGAGCTGGATGACTTGAAGAAGCGAGTTTCTAAGCTTGAGGAAAAATAGCCAGATAATCCCCGCCCATTTCACATTCCCTTCACATACCCCTGCTACACTGACATAGAACCAAGAAAGGAGATCTATGTCATTTATACAACGTGCCTGGTTGTATATCACCAGGAAAAAACTCAAAACGCTGATTTTGCTGGCGATTTTGCTGTGTATGTCGACGATTATGCTGAGTGGATTTGCCATCAAGCATTCGACCGACGCGGCGGCGCAGTCGCTGGACAAAACGCTCAAGGCCGGCTTCACGCTGGGCAATAATCCGCGCACCAATCCAGGAACTGCCCGCGGCTCAGGAACGGTGTCGAACAAAGACATCGACGCGGTGAAGAATCTGGAAGGCGTGACGGATTATGTCAAGCGCCAGAATGCAACGGTCGATTTTATCAATACCAAACTAGTGCCATTACCGAGCGGTGGCAGTGGCTATGACGCCGAGAAAGACAAACAGTTTGGTAACGCCGCCACCATCATCGGTGTCAATAAATCTGAGTCCGAGAAAAAGTTCCGCGCCGAGTCGCTCAAGCTCATCGCTGGCCGGCACATCACCGAAAACGATTCGCACAAGATTTTAGTGCACGAAGATTTTGCCAAGGCTAACAACCTGAAGCTTGGCAGTAAAATTAAGTTAAAGGCTAATCAATACGACACCGATAACGAGCATCCATCCAAGGACGAGGTGGAAGTGGAAATCGTCGGTATATTTAACGGCAAAAACCCAAAGCAGGCGACGTATCAGGTGGAGCTGTTCGAGAATTTGTTCTTGACTGACCTCACGACAACCCGCCAGCTGAATGCCTATACGGCGCAAAATGAGATTTACCAGGACGCCACGTTCTTTACCAAAGGCACCAAGCAGCTGGACGAGGTGATGGCGCGGGCAAATAAATTGCCAGTCAATTGGCAAAAGTATCAATTGAATAAGAATAGCCAAGAACTGGCTGGCGTGACTGGTGCGGTGAACGGCGTGTACGGCTTGATCGACGGTATGTTGTGGGCGACGGCGCTGGTCGGCGTCGCGGTGATCGGCATGGTGCTGTACTTGTGGATGAACGAGCGCAAGCGCGAAGCGGGCGTGCTCTTGGCGACGGGCGTGCCGCAGTCAAAGATTGTACTGCAATATATCGCTGAGCTGGTGATGATCGCGGTGCTGAGTTTCGGTGCATCGTACTTTACCGCAGGGCTAATTGCCCAGCAAATGGGTGATCACGTGGTATCGCAGGCGGCGCAGAATGCCACACGTCAAGCTGGCAGTTCCCTCAATGGTGCGTCGCTCGGTGCTGATGCTGACTCGGTGACGTCATCGCGCACGCTGGACAAGGTGACGGTTGGTGTACAGCCGACAGATCTACTGGCGGTGTGGGGCGCTGGGCTGGCGGTGATTATCATCGCGGTGCTGCTGGCTTCGCGGCCGATTACCCAATCAACGCCAAAAGAATTACTAACCGAAGTGGACTAGGGGCAAATGATGACGATTATCAAACGAGCCTGGACGGCTGTGACGCGTAAACGGCGTCGCAGCCTGACCATCGCCCTGATCATGACGCTGATTTTCACGCTGCTCATCGGCACGCTGACGGTACAGCAGACGATGGCGCAGCTGAAGCAATCGGTCGAGCGTAATATCCGCGCCGGCTTTAGTATCGCTAGCAAGCAGCCGTCGGGCGAGGTGCCGATGGATATCGCGCAGCGAGTGCAGCGCCTGGACAAGGTCAAAGCACACAATTTCCAGGCAGAGACCACCACGGAACTGCCAGGCAAGCAATTGATCGACGTGGCGGGCAGCGGTGTGCAGCTGGACACTGGAATCGCTGGCGAAGCGAAGGTGACGGGCGCGACAGAGAGCAATCTGCTTGGCGAGTTCACCGGTCGATTTTACCAACTAGAACAGGGTAAGCATCTGGGGGCGCACGATCAAAACGCAGCCCTGATTCACAAAACGCTTGCCGAGAAAAATAATATCAAGCCAGGCGACAGGCTGGACATTGCCAAAGACGGCAGGCGGGTGACGGTGACTGTCGCAGGAATCTTCAGCGGCAAAGGCGAAAAGCCGGCGGTCTTGCAGTCTGACATGGCGGAGAATCATCTCATCACCAACTTGGCTGCGGCGCAGCAGCTGACAGGTAGCCAGCAGTTGACGCGGGCGACATATTTCGCCGAAAATCCGCATCAGCTGAAGTCGCTAACGGACCGCACCAAAAACCTACCAAACGTCGATTGGCAGAAATTCAGCCTGACTGACAACGGGGCGGTATTTGCTGGGGTTCTCCAAAACATCGCTGGTATTCAAAACATTTTGACGATTGCCACCATCGGCGCAGCCGCGGCGGGGCTGGCGGTGCTGTCACTGGTGCTGGTGTTCTGGGTGCGCGGCCGCTTGCATGAAATTGGCATCTTGTTGTCTATCGGCACGTCGAAGCGGCAGATTATCGGGCAGTTTGTGGCGGAGCTGGCAATTATCGCTCTCGTTAGCTCGGTGTTCGCGCTCGCTATCGGCTCGGTCGCCTCGTCGCAAATTTCTACTGCCCTGACAGCGCAAACTGACCAAAGCCAGCGCATAGAAAAGACTGCGGTGCGAGCCGCGCCAGTAGCGACCTACCTAGAGGCTTTCGCCTTCGGCTACATGGTCGTTCTGCTATCAGCTATCGCTGCCACTGCGCCAATCATGCACCAATCACCAAAGCAAATTTTAGCAAAATTAAGTTAGGAGTTATCATGTCAATACTTACGTTACGCGATATCATTTACTCATACGCTGACGGCACCAGCAATGTGCTCAACGGCATCAATTATCAATTTGAAAAAGGCAAATTCTACGCTATCGTCGGTAGTTCTGGCGCTGGTAAATCGACATTGCTCGGGCTACTAGCGGGGCTGGACACGCCGACTGGCGGGCAGATTTTATTCGATGATGAAGACATCGCTGAGCAGGGTTATTCGCACCATCGTAAACACAATATCTCGCTGGTATTTCAGAATTATAACCTGATTGACTACTTGACGCCGCTAGAAAACTTGAAATTAGTTAATCCTAAAGCCACCAACGAAACATTGCACACCATGGGTCTGGACGACGATCATATTAATCGCAATGTTATGAAACTGTCTGGCGGTCAGCAACAGCGTGTGGCGATCGGGCGAGCGCTGGTGTCCTCCGCGCCGATCGTCTTGGCAGACGAGCCGACTGGCAACCTGGACGAAACTACCGCTGCTGACATCATCGATATCCTGCGCCAGGCCGCCCATGAAAATGACAAATGCGTCATCGTCGTCACTCACAGCAAGCAGCTGGCTAAGCAGGCGGATGTGGTGTTGACGCTGAAAAACAAATTACTCCAAAAAAGCAAGGAAGATAAAAAATCAGCCCGCAAGAAAGCTTAATCGCGGTGCAGATAATGCCGCAATGTGTCAGGTAGGGTGGGAGCCAGCATATCGTAGGTGTCATCAGTGAGGGCAATTGATAGTCGGTCGCGTGGCTGACGCTTGGATAATTTCGTCATACCAAAGAGCGCTGGACTCATTTTCCCACCAGGAACATTGTCGAGTCGGCCAAAACCGGCGGTCAGTCGAACCGTATACTCATCCTGTGATTGGGCGATGTCGGTGAGGTGACTGAGTAGCGGGATGAGCGTCTTGTGACCAAAATCAGCCCGCTGCTCATGTGAGAAACGCGCATTGTTACCGCGCGGTAGCGGCACTGCAAGGTTCTGTCCATCGCCTGTCCAGTCGATTAGCTCGCCACCATAACGTTGCACAGCAGTGAGTGCTTGGCTGCCAAACCAAACGATGAATGAGCGCAGTTTTCCATTATGACGCGTCATCTCCCCGGTTGAGTCCGACACATCCCACGTGGTGAGGATTGCATTTGGCGTGGTGGGTGATTTGAGGGCTAACATGTCGGCAACCGACTGAGTTGGGTACGACTCTCGCGCCAATGCTTGCAGCGCCGTAATGCCAGCGCCGAGTGCAGTTTTGGTTCTGTCATATTGCCATAGTGTTTCTAGTTCATCCAGCTGACATTTGGTCGGTGTACGATCTTTGGTAAAAGCAGCCTGTAGAACGGCATGTTGGTCGGGCAGCGGCAAGTTGAGGACGCGATGATTAGGATTCATCGCACTATCAGTCAGAGTGATGGTATCCTGGTTTTCTTCAATAACACGCCCAGCAACTGATGATCCGTCGACGCGGTGTCCTATGATGTGTGTTTTCTGAAAATCAAATCGGCCATCAGCCGGAACTTGCGGCGAGCACGCAGTAGCGATTGCCCCAATCGAATCAGGATTGCATTCATCATGCACAAAAATGGTGGCTGCGTCTGGCTGAATATCAGTCGTATGTACGTGCTGCAGAAAATCACCCACTGTTTGTGTGAGTCCTTGCTGATGAGTGCGAGCCAACGTCTCGCAAGAAGGCTTCCGATGCATTTTGCATATTATATCATATATTTATGAATATGGGAATAATAGGGAATTTGACTTCCCTAGATTTTATATGACAGCCGTCCTATGATGGAGATAAAAGGAGTGTAGATCATGAGTTTGGAAGAAAAGGTACACAATGCACAGATAAAGATATTACGAGAACTGCTATTTTTGCCGGCTGCTCATTTTGCTGCGTTGCAGCGAGCTACTGGGCTCGATAGCGACCATGTCAAATTTCACATCAAGAGACTAGTCGCCTTAGGCTACGTTACGAAAACAGCTGATGGCTATATGCTTTCGATCAAAGGAAAAGAATATGCCAATAAGCTAGACACTGATGCTGGTGTGATTGAGCGTCAGCCAAAGGTGGCAGTGTTGCTTGTCGTTGAGCGGCAGCGCCATGGCAAAAAGCAATACCTTCTGCAACAGCGCCTCAAGCATCCATATTATGGATTTTGGGGTGCGCCAACCGGCAAAGTACGTTGGGCGGAGTCTATTGTTGAGGCGGCAGCACGTGAACTCGCTGAAGAAACGGGACTAGACGGAACTTTCGTACACCGCGGTATCTATCACGAGCGGGTTCGTCACAGCCAAACCAATGAGATTGTTGAGGATAAATTATTTCATCTGATGTTTTGTGATACTATTTCTGGTACGTTGGTTGAAGAATTCGAAGGCGGCAAAAATGCTTGGCGCACGCGCGAAGAGATGGAGGGCGAGCCAAAGAAATATAAAAGCTTCATGCACGAAATGACAGCATGTATCGATGGGCACGGTGAACTAACAGAAGTGATATATGAATATGACGCGACGGAATTTTGAGCCACCTCGGGCGGTGCTTTGCGGTTCATACAAGCGTGACAGAGAAGGACTTTTCCGGGCCTATGATGAGCTTGTTGTGACTGGCTGCCAGGTTTTATCGCCACAACGGATGTAGTTTGATGATGCAGCATTTGTGCGAGACACTGCCGAGCAAGGTATATCATCGCGAGCGATCGAAGCCTATCATTTATTAGCAATTTGTAAAGCAGATTTTGTGATGATTTATGCTCCAGATGGTTATGTTGGACTGAGCGCAGCAATGGAAATTGGTTTTGCGACGGCCCAAAAATGTCCAGTTTTTTCGCGCACAGCACCGCAAGACATTGCCTTACGCGGGTTGGTAAAAGTAGTACCAAGTGTATATGACGTGCTGTGTGCAGTAGGTCTACGATAGATAATTTTATGCTGTATAATGCGTAATCAATCTAGCTATATAATGTAGAATAAATAATATGACTAGGTATTGCGCTGGTCTATATTAATTAAGCACGAAGGCCAATAGCGATATGTATGATGACATTGTGACAAAACTGGCAAAGCTCGCTGAGGGCAACGAGACGTATGCTGAGTTTAATAAGCGCATCGTCAATACCAAGATGCCAGTCATCGGCGTGCGTGTGCCGGACTTGCGGCGGTTAGCACGGAAATTGGCGCCTGATGTGAATGCGGCGGATATTAGTGAATTGCTGACGGTTCAGGATGAATCTTTCGACTATGTGTTGTTGTGTGGATTGTTGATTATGCACGCTCGGCTCGATGATCAGACGGCGATTGATTTGACTAGGCAATATTTGCCGCGCGTTGATTCATGGGCTCACATTGATGTATTTGTTGAGAAAAAGCGGCGATTTGCCGGTGAGGTGTGGTGGGATTTTGCGCTGGCATGTTTGCAGGGTGAGGCTGAATTGACAGTGCGCTACGGTGTGGTTTCTTTGATGACTAATTTCCTAGACGAAGCACATATTGACCAGGTTTTCGCAGCGCTGCGAGACATTAAACACGACGGCTACTATGTCAAAATGGCGTTGGCTTGGCTATACGCCACGGCGGCGGTACAGTTTTTTGAGCCGACGCTGGCTGAATTGGAAAACGGGCATGCCGATGTCTGGACGCGCAACAAAGCCTACCAAAAAATGCGTGAATCACGGCGGTTTACGCCCGAACAGCAGGATGTCATTGCCGCACATAAAGCAAAAGAATATCGCCAGTAATCGCCAGCCTGCGGCCTGGCTCTACAAAAGTCGAATAGTTACAGATAAGGTGATATACTAGTAGCTAGTATGAAAGTCAGCCTAAATCTTATCAAACAATTGATTAATTTTGAATTGCCGCCGGTGGATGAGTTGGTGGCGCGGGTCAATCAGCAGCTTGGCGGTGTCGAGGAAGTGATCGACCTCAACGCTAAGTATGGTGGCGCACGAATCGTTCGGGTGGTTGAGTGCGCCGAGCACCCTAATGCTGATCGGCTGAGTGTGACCAAGATCGATGATGGCGGTGCGGTGGCGGATGTGCCGCGTGATGAGAATGGTCTGGTACAAGTAGTCTGCGGTGCGCCAAATGTTCACGCTGATATGTGGGCGATTTGGTTGCCGCCAAAAAGTACGGTGCCAGCGAGTTTTGATGACGATGAGCCGTTCGTGCTGGATGCACGGCCACTGCGCGGCGTGCTCAGCCAGGGTATGTTGGCGGCGGCGGACGAACTGGATATCGGCACGGATCACGAGGGAATTGTTGAGATTAAGGAGCACGACGTGCCTGCGGGTGTTGAGCTCGCGGCAGGTGCGAGTTTTGCAGAAATGTTTGGGCTGGATGACTATATATTGGACATTGAGAATAAGATGTTTACTCACCGGCCGGATTGTTTTGGGCAGCTCGGCGTGGCGCGCGAGATTGCCGGGATTTTTCACCAGCAGTTCACTAGTCCTGATTGGTATAAATCAGTCCAGCAGTTCACGGGCGCTGAAGGTTTGGATCTAACGGTCATCAATGATGCGCCAGAATTAGTGCCGCGGTTCATGGCGGTGGCAATTCGTGATATTACCGTGCAACCAAGCCCGTTGTGGCTGCAATGTCAATTGGTGGCGATGGGCGGCAAGCCGATCAACAACATTGTTGACGCGACAAATTACATGATGCTCATGACGGCACAGCCAACGCACGCCTATGATTATGACAAATTGCGTAGGTCTACACTCGAGGCGCGGCTGGCTCGTGATGGCGAGAAGGTCAGCCTGCTCAATGGCAAGGGATATGAGCTGACGATGGATGACATCGTCATCGCTGACGGTGAGGGTGTGATTGGCCTGGCGGGAATTATGGGCGGTACCGACACTGAAGTTTCGGATGGCACGAAAAATATCGTTCTCGAATGTGCTAATTTTGACATGTATGCGCTGCGCCGCACGGCCATGCGTCATGGTATTTTTACCGACGCGCTGACGCGGTTCAATAAGGGTCAATCACCGCTCCAAAATGCTGCCGTGCTGAAGCAGCTGATGAATATGGTTGGCGGGGTGCAGGCGAGCCAGGTGTTTGATTTGAAGCAGTTTGATGATTATTTCGATGGAAAATACACACCAGCTAATATTGATATTAACAGTAAGTTTATCAATGAAAGATTAGGCTTGGACTTATCTGGCGATGATATTTGCGACTTGTTGAATAATGTGGAAATAAAGAGTCATGGTCCGGAAGAAGAATTGGATTATATTTGCATCCAATCGCCATTCTGGCGCACCGACCTTGAGCTACCGGAGGATATTGTTGAGGAAGTTGGGCGGTTGTATGGCTTTGATAAATTGCCGCGTCGATTACCGCGTCGCAGCATCAAATCAACACCGAAAAACTCGCGTCGTGAATTAAAAAACGCCGTTCGCCAAAGTCTGTCGCGTGCTGGCGCTAATGAAGTTTTGACCTATAGCTTCGTTCACGAACGCATCCTGAAAAACGCCGAGCAGGATATCACTCAGGCATACAAATTATCGAACGCCCTCAGTCCTGATTTACAATATTACCGCTTGACGGTGTTACCAAGTTTGCTTGATAAGGTTCACGCCAACATCAAGGCTGGGCATGATGAATTTGCCTTGTTTGAAATGGGCAAGGGGCATGTCAAAATGCATGGCCTAGGCGAAGATGGCCTGCCAGAAGCTAGTCAGTTCACCGACATCATCTATGCCGCCAAAAAGCCGGGAGCGGGTGCGCCATTTTACAAAATGCGTCGCTTGGTCGAGCAGCTAGCACATGACCTTGGTACTAAGTTAGTATTTAAGCCGATTGAACAAGAGCTTAATTTCCCGGTCACGGCACCGTTTGACCAATCACGCAGTGCATTGGTTGAGACAACTGACGGAACGTTCATTGGCATAGTCGGCGAGCTGAAGCAGTCGGTCGTCAAGAATTTCAAATTGCCGGCGTACGTAGCGGCGGCGAGCTTGGACACAGCTGGTCTAGAGGCCGTTTACGCCAAGCGAGGTAGCCATTATCAGCCGCTCAGTCGCTACCCATCGACGAGTCGCGATATTTCCCTCAAACTACCAACCGACGTCAATTACGCAGCTGTTGCCCAAAGTATTGATCGTATCCTCAAAGCAGTGGATATTGATGTAGCCTTTCACGCGGTATCTATATACCAGCCATCAGACGATGTGACAACAAAAACCTTGACCTTCCGCTTAGTCTTTACCAGCCATCAGCGCACTTTGGTTGATTCCGACATCACGCCAATCATCGAATCGATCCAGCAGACCATGCAACAAACTTACGGCGCGGAGCTTGTCTGATGAAATCGCTCCTCCGTACCTTGGGCTATACGCACAATATGTTGCCGTTTTATGCCAAAATTAGCCTGTGTTCGATATTGGTGGCGTTGACTGGCATCGCCATGCCATATGTCATATCGCGGGCTACTACTTTGATGGTGGAGGTAGTGGAGGGCAACAACATCGGCGTTGGTCAGGTGCTGTGGCTGGCAGCTTTGCTGCTGGTGTTTGATGTTGCTAACGTGTTGATTCGCAACTTAGGTGGCTACTGGGGTGACGTCATGTCCACCAAGCTCAAAGCACAGTTGTCGACGCATTATTATCACCACTTGCTTAGCCTGCCACAAAGTTATTTTGACGGGGAATTGACAGGCACCATCATCAACCGCCTGAACCGCGCCATCACCGAGATGAGCAATTTCCTGAACATGTTTGCAAACAATTTCCTGCAAATGCTTCTGACCAGCTGTATCACAATTGGTATCGTCCTGACGTACAGCTTGGACTTGGCACTGCTGGTATTGATATTGTATCCATTATTCATCTGGCTGGCGGTGTTGACCAGCAAAAAATGGCGCTATTTCCAGTCAAATAAAAATCACGAAGTTGATATGGCCAGTGGCCGATTTGCAGAAGTCGTATCACAGATCAAAGTGGTCAAAAGCTATGTTCGCGAAAGTTTAGAGTATCGACATTTTACCAAACGCTACCGCAAAACCATCGCCGTAACACGCAAGCAGTCACGGTATTGGCACAAAATGGACGTCATTCGTGGCTTGATTTTGAGCATTGTCTTTTTCCTCATCTTTGCGTACATTTTTGTTCAGACGACCGAGAAAAAGTTTACGATTGGTGAGATGATTTTACTCATCACCTTGATCAACAATCTGCGAACGCCGCTCTTTAGTATGAGCTTCATCGTTGACGGCTTTCAGAAAGCAGTGTCGGGGAGTAAAGATTTCATTGCGGCCATGGGGCTCAAACCTGGTATCAAGGACGCACCTGATGCGGCTCACCTGAACACAGAAAAGGCGACGATTTCCTTTGACGATGTGTCGTTCCGATACGCTAGTGTGCCAAATCGCCCCGTTCTGCATAACATTTCCTTTACGATTCCCGCCGGCAAACGCGTGGCTCTGGTTAGCGAATCTGGTGGCGGTAAAACCACGATTACCAATTTGTTGATGCGGCTGTATGAACGTGATAGTGGCGTCATTTCAGTCAATGATACTGACATTCGCAACCTGACCCAGCGTAGTTTGCGCGGACATATTGCAACCGTTTTTCAAGACCCTGTGCTCTTTTCGGGTACGATTCGTGAAAATATCGCTTATGGCAAGGCGGATGCAACGGACAAGGAAATTTTTGCCGCCGCCAAAGCTGCCAACGCCGATGAGTTTATTCGTCAGCTGGACTACGGCTACGACACGCAGATCGGTGAGCACGGTCTGAAGCTTTCAGGGGGTCAAAAGCAACGCATAGCCATCGCACGTGCGGTGTTAAAAGACGCGCCGATCTTGATACTGGACGAGGCAACCAGCAATTTGGACAATAAAAGTGAGCATTTGGTGCAGCAAGCGCTTGATCGGTTGATGAAAGGCCGTACGACATTGATCATCGCTCACCGCTTGTCGACCATCGCCGCGGTTGATACCATCATCACCTTGAAAAATGGGCGAGTTGATGAGATTGGGTCGCCAGATGAGCTAGCCAAAACAAATGGCATCTACGCCAAGTTGCTGGAGCTACAGAAGAATCCTGGGGTAGCGGGCGAGCGGTTGGCTGCGTATGACATTGCCGCCGAGCCAAAAGTTGATGTATAATAGGACAAACAGAGGAGGATGAGATATGGCGATAGCAAGATCGCAAAGAATAGGAATTTGGATTATTACAATCACAATGTTGGTGGGTACGGTTGGCGGATTTATCGCCATGATGGTGGCTCCGGGCAATGAAGCCAAAGATCAAGCTGAACTACAGCGAGCGCAAGAAAGCTATAAAGCAGCAAATACAGAACGCCAAAAGAAAATTGAGGCGCAGACAGCAGAATTGAACGATAAATATTACAGCAAGTTTGCCGAATTTGGCTCACGAGTCGGTGCGTTTGAGGCGGGCGATGTCAAAGAGCTCGGCAAAGAGGACTTGGTGGAAGGTGACGGCGCAGAAGTCAAAGATGACACCAAATTTGCAGTGTATTACATTGGCTGGAACGCCAAGGGTGAAGTATTTGACCAGTCAATCGCTGACGGTAAATTGAAAGCACCATTTGCTATAAACGGTCCGGCGAATACGGCAGTCATCCAGGGTTGGAAAGAGGGCCTGGTTGGGATGAAGATTGGCGGTGTGCGCGAACTGACGATTCCAGCTGACAAAGCGTACGGCAGTCAAGGCCAGGGCGACAAAATCCCTGCCAATGCACCACTAAAATTTGTCATCATGGCTATCGAAAAGCCAGCAGATATCCCACAACCAGAAATGCCAGAGATTATTAAACGATATTACAAGTCAAGGGGGCTCAATGTCTAAAGAAGTTATCATTGTTGGTGCTGGTCCAAGTGCGTTGACCGCAGCAATTTATCTGTCGCGTGAAGACGTGCCAACGACACTATATGAACGGGGCGTAGTCGGTGGTATGGCGGCTATTACTGACCAAATTGACAATTACCCAGGGTTTGCTGAGGGCGTGACCGGCATGAAGTTGGCGTCCGAATTGCAGCAGCAAGCTGAGCGGTTCGGCGCGGATATTGAGTACGGTGACGTGACGGAGCTGAAGCAGGTTGACGGTGAATTGGAATTGACAATTGATGGTCAGCCAGTGCGAACTAAAGCCGTGCTGCTGGCGACTGGTTCAAATCATCGCAAGCTGGGTGTGCCAGGCGAAGATGAATTGTATGGCCGCGGTGTACATTACTGTGCAACGTGCGACGGTGCATTTTATCGCGATAAGAAACTGATCGTCGTTGGTGGCGGTAACTCAGCGGTGCAAGAAGCGATATTTTTGACTCGCTACGCAAGCCACATTGACCTGTTGGTGCGCAGCGAATTACGCGCCAGCGACGTCCTGCAAAAAGAACTACAAAAATACGTTGACGCA
The DNA here is from genome assembly GCA_963521715.1 of uncultured Candidatus Saccharibacteria bacterium. Taxonomy (GTDB): domain Bacteria; phylum Patescibacteriota; class Saccharimonadia; order Saccharimonadales; family Saccharimonadaceae; genus Nanosynbacter. The sequence continues at coordinate 15,151 of CAUQVC010000010.1, forward strand.
GGCAATATTACCGTCCACATCGGTGCAACCACCGATGAAATTATCGTCAAAGATGACAAATTTTACGGCGTCAAATCAACCCAAAACGGCGAGCAAAAAGAATTTACTGCAGATGGGTTGTTTGTATTCATCGGCTTGATTCCAAACACGCAGTTTTTGGCAGACTCAGATGTGGAGTTGGACCTCGGCGGACACATCGTCACTGACGAGCATTTACGTACCAACATTCCCGGTGTCTTTGCTTCGGGTGATGTGCGTTCCGGCGCGACCATGCAAATCGCTTCGGCAGTTGGCGAGGGTGCAGTTGCAGCATTGCAGATTCGTGAATATTTACAAGAAAAAGCCAGAGAGGAGTAGCATATGGCAGACTTCAATCAAATTTTAACACCTGGTGACGTAGAAAATGGCATCGTTAATGTCGTTGTTGAAATCCCGCAAGGCTCAAACCACAAAATCGAGTGGAATCGTGAGCTAGCGGTCATGCAACTGGACCGCGTCGAGCCAGCAATTTTTGCCAAGCCAACCAACTACGGTTTCATCCCGCAGACATTGGACGAGGACGGCGATGAATTGGACGCTTTAATCATCACCGACCAGCCACTGACAACGGGTATTTTCATGGAGGCAAAGGTTATCGGTGTGCTGGAATTTGTTGATGATGATGAAGTTGATGATAAGGTGATCGTAGTGCCGGCTGATGACCGCAATACTGGCGATGCTATCAATTCGTTGGAAGACTTGTCGCCACGGCTGCTCAAGCAAATTGAACATCACTTCAATCACTACAAAGATATGAAGAAACCAGGCTCGACAGTGGTCAAGGGCTTTGGCGATGTTGAGCGAGCCAAGCAAATCATCCGTGATTCGATCACCCGCTGGAACGAGCAAGCGTAAGAGTATCGACGCAACAAAACAAGTAACAAATAACCACCCTCATACCAGAGGCTGTGACGGGCGCAAGGCCCCGTCAGCCGAACGCCACAGGCTGACTGTAAGTCACCTGTAAAGAGCACTCTGGTTGAGGTGTGGTATTTTATTGCTATTCTGTCACAAAGCCATTATCTACTATCCATGTCGAAACAGTGACGAAACGCCACCGGTCAATTGCTGGAGGATGCCACCGCTACGCGACAATTGCAAACGTAGCTTGTCTTTAGCGTGAGGCGTTATAATCAGCTCGCGCCAATCCGGCTTCGGGTGGGCGGACTTATTGGTTAAGACTTCGATGGTGTCGCCGTGCCGCAAATGATAGGTAAACGGCTTCATAACGCCATTGATTTTAAAACCGCTAGCGTGCGCCGCGATGTCGGAGTGAATGCGATATGCATAATCTAGCGGGAAAGCACCGCGCGGCAAATCATAGATATCACCCTTTGGAGAATACACGAAAATGCGGTCTGAAAACAATTTCATGCGGAACTTGTCAGAGTCAAATCGTTTGCCCTCGCCAGCCAGCGCCGCCGCTTCCTGAAGGTCGCGAATCCACGACAGGTCTGCCGGCATAGCGCCCATACGACCCTTTTTGTACGCGTCGGTTAATTTCTGCTCATTGTAGTGGAAGCTAGCCGCCAAACCACGCTCAGCGTATTCGTGCATTTCTTTGGTGCGAATTTGAAATTCAACAATTTGCCCACTCGGCGTTTGCACGGTGGTGTGTAGACTTTGGTAGCCATTCGGCTTGGGGTTGGCAACATAGTCTTTGATTCGCTCGTACATCGGCTGATACATATCGTGCAGAATTCCTAATACCAAATAGCCTGTCGATAAATCATCGACAATCACTCGCAGTGCGATCAAATCATAAATCTTATCAATATCGCCGACCTTATCAAGTTTTTTGAACAGACTATAGACACTTTTGACGCGGCCGTCCATCTGGAAAACCAGCTTTTCTTCCTTCAGTCGTGCTTCAACTTCACGGCGAACACGATCCAGTTTTCGCTGTGACTTTTTCAATCGACTATCCATCAAACTCTTGGTGCGGTGAAAATCTTTCGGCATCAAATATTTGAAACTCAATTCTTCCAGCTGCACCCGCACACGTCCCATGTTCAACCGGTCCGCCAGCGGCGCAAACACCTCGATCGTCTCGCGGGCAATTTTCTTCTGCTTCTCAGGCGACATAAATTGCAGCGTCCGCATATTGTGCAGGCGATCCGCCAGTTTGATGATAATTACCCGCACGTCCTCGCCGACTGCGATCATCAATTTAGTCAAATTATCCTTGGTGTGCGGCAAATAGCTGTCCAGACTGCGCATGCCAGCGCGCGCCTGTGAAACCTTGGTCACGCCATCCACCAAGAACGCCACATCTCGTCCAAATAAACTCTCCAACTCATCCAGCGTTGCGTCAGTATCCTCGACCGTGTCATGCAGTACACCCGCCACCACTGTGTCGATGTCCATACCCCACTCAATCAAAATCTCGGCCACCGCCAGCGGGTGATTGATATATGGCTCGCCGCTTTTGCGTTTTTGTCCAGCGTGTTTCTCAGTCGCATAGTCAATCGCGCTCGCCAAAACCAGCACTGGCACTTCATCATACTTTTGCCCAGCTGTGGCGAGTAGCTCTTCACGCGTCATATATATAGTATAACATTATGGTATAATAATGGGATGAAAAATCCGCTCGTCCGACGCCTGGCGCCACTGTTTATTGCGAAATTCTTGCTGTGCTTCGTGTTTTGGTATTCCATCGAAAAACTATTTATGTACAGCATAGGATTCAATGACGCCAGTATTGGTTTGATGGCAGCAATTTATGCGGTAATGTCAGTCTTAATGGAAGTACCATCTGGCGTACTGGCGGATCGCTGGAGTCGAAAGGGCGTTATGATTCTGTCGGCTTTGAGTATGCTGTTAAGTAGCTATTTTGGGTGGATTAGTAATGACCCATCACTGTATGTCGTATCGGCAGCATTCTGGGGATTCTTTGACGCTCTTGCTAGTGGTACTGGCTCGGCCATGATCTATGACTTGCTTAAAGAAGAACAGGGACATACAAGAAACTATGATAAAATTTTGGGTCGCTTTGAGATGCTTGGCGGCATCGCTTTAATTATCAGTGCGTTATTGGGCGGATGGCTGGCGTCTGCTACATCGCTTAGGTCGGCGTTCTTTGCGACAATTATTACCGCAGGACTAGCAGCAGTGGTCTTATTGTTCTATCGAGATACAACGATTCACAAGCAATCAACCGATGCGAAATTGATCGAGCATACGAAGGGTACGTTTGCGGCTGTTTTCAAGAACCCTGACCTTGCCTGGCTGGTGGTTGTTATGCTGGTAGTATTTTTGGTACAGAAAATGAATGGCGAGTTCTATCAACTGTGGTATGCGGCGTTGTCTATGCCGGTAGCATTGTTTGGTATAGCAGGAGCTATCATCACGGGTACATATAGTTCTGGCGGTGCGATTGTTCGCTTCTTTGCCACTCGACGACGAGTCCTATTGGCGCTAGCTGTCTGCTTTATCTCCGCAATCGGCATGACTATCAGTCCGTTATTTTGGTTAACCGTTGGACTGCAGTTTATTATTGGCACGCTGTCGTTTGCACTAGTTCTTGCGCTTACATCAAAAATGCAGCACTATCTACCATCAAAATATCGCGCTGGTGCTGGTTCGGTGATCAATACTGTTGGTCGTCTGATATTCATCCCATGTGCATTATTGTTTGGTTTTCTGTCAAATACTACGAGTATCTTTGTCGCAGGCTCTATGACAGTTGTATTTGTCGGCATTGGTCTATTTGCAGAGTTTCACGCTAGAAGAGAAAAATAGTTTGGTATATAATAGAATAAAAGGCTAACGCTTAACAGGGAGGGCAGTATGGCAGCAACAAGAATAGCAATTAACGGCTTTGGGCGGATTGGACGCAATGCGTTTAAGATTGCGCGTGAGCGTAGCGACTTGGAGATTGTCGCCATCAATGATTTGACGGACACAAAGACACTGGCATATCTCCTCAAGCACGACAGTAACTACGGTGAATACGGCCGCCAAGTGACATTTACAGAAAATGAACTCATCGTTGATGGTCAATCTGTCAAGGTTTTGGCAGAGAAAGAGCCGCAGCAATTGCCATGGAAAGATATGAATATCGATGTCGTGATTGAATCGACTGGCTTCTTTACCGACAAAGAGGGCGCGGGCAAACACTTGGAAGCTGGTGCGAAACGTGTGGTCATCAGTGGTCCAACCAAGTCTGATGGTGTGGATACGATTGTATTTGGTACCAATGACGACAAGATCGCCTCGGCAACGCCGATTGTCTCAAATGCCAGTTGTACCACCAACAGTTTGGGCGCAGTGATGGCTGTCCTGGACACAGAGTTTGGCGTGGAAAAATCAATGCTGACGACAGTGCACAGTTACACTGCTAGCCAAAGATTGCAGGACGCGCCAGCTAAGGACCTGCGCGAAGGTCGCAATGCCGCTGAGAACATGGTGCCAACAACAACAGGTGCAGCAATCGCCGTGACCAAAACGTTGCCGCAGCTGACTGGCAAATTTGACGGTCTGAGTGTCCGTGTACCAACACCAGTGGTGTCGCTCAGTGACGTGACAGCGTTGCTCAGACGTGACGTGACAGTCGAGCAGGTGAACGAGGCGTTCAAAAAAGCCGCCCAGGACACGTTCTATCAAGGCATTTTGGGTGTCAGCGAAGAGCCTCTCGTCAGTCGCGACTTTATCGGCAATTCGCACTCTGGGGTTGTCGATTTGCCACTGACTAAAGTGGTTGGTGGCAATTTGATCAAAGTCATGGTTTGGTATGACAATGAATGGGGTTACTCAAACCGTTTGGTGGAGTTGGTTGCAGATATTGGCGCTGTTTTGAAGCGCGCTGGCTAATTTGCAAAAAGCTCCCAAACCGCTTATACTTATTAGTATGAAAATTTACTTGGGATCTGATCATCGCGGTTTTCTGTTGAAAGAAAAAGTCTTCGCGTATTTGGTGAAAAATAACTATGAAGTCGAAGACGTCGGCGGGCGAGAATTGAACCCAGATGATGATTTTCCTCAGTTTGCGCAGGCGGCAGCTCTGCGAGTGATTGGTGACGAATCAGACGATCCGCGAGCGATTTTGATTTGTGGCGGCGGCCAAGGTATGTGCATGGCGGCGAACCGGTTCAAGGGTATCCGTGCCAGTGTCATTTGGGATGCCTACGAAGCCAAAATGACACGCCAGGACAATAACTCAAATGTATTGTGCTTGCCGGCTCGTGTTTTGGAGGACAATGAAGCGGCGTGGAAGGGAATCATGGAAACATGGCTCAACACTCCGTATATTAATGCACCAAGATTTAATAGGCGCAATGCGCAGTTGGACCAATTATTATGACCACAGTAATCACCCCCAGTATTTTGGCAGAAAATGTCGATCAATACAAAGAACAAATTGAGCGAATCACCGGTTTTGCCGAGCGAGCGCACGTTGATATTTCTGATGGCCAATTTGCGCCAAACTTGACAGTTGGTTTGCGAGATTTGTGGGCACCAGAAGGCTGGCAAATTGATATCCATGCTATGGTGAAAAATGTCGATGAATACATCGAAGATTTGGTGGCGCTGCGCCCAAATATGATTTTGCTCCACGCTGAGTCTGACGGCGATATCCTTGGTGCGCTGCAGAAAATCAAACAGGCAGATATCAAAGCTGGCTTGGTATTGATGCGTCCGACCGTTCCCAGTACCGTCGTTGACCTCATCAAAGCAGCAGATCACGTCATGATCTTTTCTGGCGAACTTGGTCGTTTTGGCGGTAGTGCCAGTTTGATGCAATTGGAAAAAATCCGCCTCATCAAAGACATCAACCCTGCTGTGGAAATTGGTTGGGACGGTGGTGTCATGCCAGACAACGCCTATGGATTGGCGCACAGTGGTGTTAATGTTTTGGTGGTTGGTGGTGCCATTCAAAAATCTCCCAATCCTCGAGAAGCCTATCAAAACATTCAAAATGAAATTAACAAAAAGGGCATGTTGGGCTAGTGCCGCCAAACGTCACGTGTAAACAATTGGAGCAGCATGCCTCGTCAGTGCGCCGCTCCATCATCACCATGCTGGAACACGCTGGTAGTGGTCACACTGCTGGCGCCTTAGGCTTGGCGGACATCATGACAGCTTTGTATTTTGCCGTGCTTCACATCAGTCCAGAAAACCCTGATTGGGATGAACGAGATCTCTTCGTCATGAGCAATGGTCACTGCGCGCCGGTATTGTACGCGACTTTGGCGGAGCGTGGTTTCTTTCCCAGGACAGAATTGGCGACACTCAGACAGTTTGGTTCTCGACTGCAGGGGCATCCAGAACGTCAAGCGCTACCTGGCGTTGAGACGACTAGCGGGCCCTTGGGCTCGGGCTTGAGTCAAGCTTCTGGCATGGCGTACCATGTGCGATATTTACATCCACAGCCCAAGCGGTTTGTCTATTGTCTGATGGGCGATGGTGAATTAGACGAAGGTAATATCTGGGAAGCAGCGATGTTTGCTAGTAAATACAACTTGGGCAATCTCATCGGCATCGTTGATCGTAACAATATTCAAATTGGCGGTAGTACTGAGGACGTCATGCCGCTGGAAGATTTGCGAGGCAAATGGCGCAGTTTTGGCTGGCACGTTCAGGAGATTGATGGGCACAATATGGAGAGTATCTGTGAGGCCATGAGTATGGCTCGCGCTGTGACGGACAGACCAAGTGTCATCATCGCCCACACTATACCAGGCAAAGGGGTCGATTTTATGGAAGGTGATTATCATTGGCATGGAAAAGTTCCTACTGTCGAGGAAGCGCAGCGAGCGTTAGCTCAGTTGGAGGATAGGAAATGATGTATCTACGTGAAGATTGGCAAACGCCCACCTATGCTTCGGTGCGAGGTGGCTTTGGTGACGGTTTGGTTGCACTGGCCAAGCAGGATGACCGCGTCGTGGCGCTCAGTGCGGACCTGGTAGCAAGCGTTGGCTTTGGTAAATTTGCCAAGCATATCGGTGCGCCGAGACTCATTGAAGTTGGTGTGGCGGAACAAAACTTAGTGACGGTGGCGTCTGGGCTGGCAGCCATGGGTAACATTCCGTTTGCCGCTAGCTACGCTTCGTTTAGTCCAGGACGTAACTGGGAGCAAATTCGCACGACGATTTGTCTCAATAATCAGCCGGTCAAGCTGGTCGGTTCACACGTAGGGCTGAACGTGGGTCCAGATGGTGCAACACACCAAATGCTGGAGGATATCGCGCTGATGCGGAGCTTGCCAAACATGGTAGTGCTGGCGCCGGGCGATGCGCATGAGGCTGAGTTGATGGCGGCGGCGATGGTGGCTGATTCACGGCCAAACTATGTGCGATTGCCGCGGGCTGATGTGCCACTGTTTTTAAATCAGGCAACATTTGAAATTGGCAAAGCTTACGTGTTGCGCGAAGGAAAAGACGTGGCGTTGCTGGGCACTGGCACGATGACCTGTCAATTACTACTGGCAGCGGAAATACTGGCAAATCAGCATAGCATCCAGGCGGAGGTTGTTCATTTCCCAACCATCAAGCCGTTGGATGAGGCAGCAGTGTTGGGTGCTGCCCAAAAATGCGGCCGTGTGGTGACGGCCGAAGAGGGGCAGATCGCTGGCGGATTCGGCTCAAGTGTGGCGGAACTACTCAGTGAGCATTTACCGGTGAAAGTGAAACGAATTGGTGTGGACAATGTGTTTGGTGAGTCAGGTAAAACGTCTGAATTGTGGCAAAAGCATGGTTTAGATATCGATTCAATTGTGCGTAGCGTCGTAAATTTTCTCCAATGAAAATAGCCCACCCAGAAAGGCTCCAGCCGAGGTCTAAAACCTCAAGGCGAGCTATTTTCTGGGGGGCTTTAGCCCCCCGAGCATTCGAACACGTCGCCACTCAACAGAATGGTGACGATCATCGCATAGATGGCTACATCGGCCACCCGCGGACGATCTGTCCTGAATAAGGCACTCATCAGCAGATAAGCCCCAACAAAAGTTAGCGCCCACCTGCCCAGTAGCGTATACATTTTTCCCTCCTTTCAGGAAAAAATGTGCTCGAGGTCAAAGGGCTCTTCTGCCCTCAGACAAACCTCGAGCAGAAGTTACTTGTAATTTACCATATATTACCCTAAAAGTCAATATATTAACTGCACACAGGCCTGACGCGTAGCAGACCACCCTTGGCAGAATGCGCACTAATTGCTATAATTACCATAAGTATTTTAGGGGGCAGTATGGGACTATCGATTTCAGAGATTCGGCAAAACACGACGCGAGCGCGTCATTTGATGCAGCGGACGCGGGCGCAACATTTTGCGGTCGGGGCGTTTAATATTGATAATCAAGAAACGCTGATCGCAGTGGCACGAGCGGCACAAAAACTCCAGTCGCCAGTGTTGGTTGAAGTGTCAGACGCCGAGGTGAAGGCCATGGGACTGGAAAATGTGCGTGATCTGGTGGACAATTACAAGGCCGAATACGGCATTGAGATGTACTTAAACCTTGATCACGGACCGACGGTTGAGGGTTGTAAACGGGCTATTGACGCGGGCTATGAGTTTGTGCACATTGACATTTCTCAGGCAAATCATGACGCTTCTGATGAGGAAATCATCGCTAAAACTCGTGAAGTGGTGGAGTACGCTAAGTTTACTGGGGCGTTGGTGGAGTCTGAGC
>CAUQVC010000011.1:0-23175 GCA_963521715.1 uncultured Candidatus Saccharibacteria bacterium
ACTTGTTCCAGTGGTTGATCGTCGATAAACATCTGCTCTGGGTAAGCAGCCATACCTTCTTTGGATGGGTTGGGGTTGACCGTACAAACACGACAGAAATTACGGAATTTACCCGTAGTCTTCCACATGTTGCCTTCTTTAGTCCATCGATCTGCCGATACAATATCGCTACCCTTCATCCAGACTTCAGCATGAGGGGCAGCCTGGAACGTAATATTTTTCTTCGTGACAAAGAAATGAGGCTCTCGGTAAGCGCCACTCTTGGCTACAACCGTTCCTCCATCAGAAACGGCCTGTAAGCCTCGCCTAAAGGTCGCGAACGGTCGCGCTTCGGTACCATTCCCAGAATTGTCATTACCATCTGGCGAAATCCATGCCACATTGGTTGTCGGCACTGGATAATTGGTATCCATCGCTTTATATTTTTTGTGGACACTAGCCGCTTGTGCCATAAATGGATGTGTCAAAACCAACGCAAAAACTATTACAGCTGCGGCTGCCGGTATTGCTAGCTTGGCGACACGTTGATTCCTTCTTGATATACGAAGACGTACCATCCCTATTTTCTCCCTCTCCTCAGTTGTGTATATTAAAACTACCTGTCACCAGTGTAGCATGAGCGATTTCATCATGTCAAATTGTCAACTACTGTTTTTTGTCCTATAATGATTATCCATGATGCACGCTTTTGTAGATTTTATTATTCACTTTGGCATTATCGCCGTTTTATTTGTTGTATTTGCCGAGTCAGGTCTATTGTTTGGGTTTATTTTCCCTGGCGATAGTCTACTATTCACTGCTGGTTATATGATACAACAACACATTTTGCCAATTGACATTTCGATATTCGTGCTTTTACTTATCATCGCGGCCATTGCCGGAGACTCAGTCGGTTATACTTTCGGTCACAAGGTAGGTCGGAAATTATTTGAGCGAAAGAACTCGCGCCTATTCAAACGTAAGTATCTCATCCAAGCTGAGAAGTTTTATGAAAAACATGGTGCCATCACAGTGATTCTGGCGCGGTTTGTACCAGTTGTGCGCACATTCGCCCCGATCGTAGCCGGCGCAGGCAAAATGCATTATCGAACCTTCTTGCTATTTAACGTCATCGGTGGCATCTTATGGGCTTCACTGTTCACCTACCTGGGCTTCTTTGCCGGCAAAGCGCTGACTGAAGCTGGTATCAATGTCGAGGTTGCTGCCCTGATCATTATTTTCCTATCAGTCCTCCCAATGATCATTCACGCGCTCAAACAAGAATCCACCAAAGCAGCCATCAAAAAACAATTGTCTGTTCTATTTTCAAAGAACAAACAGCCGAAGTCGGCTACTAAAAAGCGTAAATAACATTCTTGCATCTAACGAGGCTGTTCTATTTCAATAGCGGCTTAAGATATTTACCAGTAAACGACTCTGTGTTCTTGGTAATCTCTTCTGGTGTTCCGCTAGTAACAACCGTACCACCGCCCATACCACCTTCTGGGCCCATATCAATGATCCAGTCTGCTGACTTGATGACATCCAAATTGTGCTCAATCACGATCATACTGTTTCCACCTTCAACGAGTTTATGCAAAATCCCCAACAATCGCTTAACATCAGCCGAATGCAACCCAGTGGTTGGCTCATCCAAAATATACATAGTTTTGCCCGTTGAGCGTTTTGATAACTCAGTCGCTAATTTGATGCGCTGCGCTTCCCCGCCAGAGAAGGTGGTTGCTGGCTGGCCCAAACGAATATAGCCCAGACCAACCTCCACTAATGTCTCAAGCTTCCGATGAATAGATGGGATACTGTCAAAGAATTCGGCAGCTTGTTCCACCGTCATTTCCAGCACATCAGAGATGGTGCGGTCTTTATAGGTAATTTCTAGCGCCTCACGGTTGTACCGCTTGCCCTTACATTCGTCACACATCACATACACGTCTGGCAAAAAGTGCATTTCAATTTTTATCACGCCATCACCCTGACAATTTTCACAGCGACCGCCCTTGACGTTAAAACTAAACCGACCCGCCTTGTAGCCGCGAACATTCGCTTCTGGCGTGGCAGCAAATAATTCACGAATTGGCGTAAATATACCTGTGTAGGTAGCTGGGTTTGAGCGCGGCGTACGACCAATTGGCGACTGGTCGATGACGATGGCTTTGTCTAGCAGCTTAATGCCGTCGATGCGATCGTGCTTACCTGGCACCACCTGTGAACGATTGAGTCGAGCCGCTAGTTCTTTCGCTACGATGTCATTAACCAGCGTCGATTTACCACTACCAGACACACCAGACACGACTGTCATCAGTCCCAACGGAAACGCCACGTCAATATTCTTCAAATTATTTTCCCGAGCACCGCGTACAATCAGTTGCTGATCCTGGTTTGGCTTTCTGCGCTTTTTTGGTACTGCAATTTTTTCTACGCCGCTCAAATAGCGACCGGTGATACTGTCTGGATTTTTCTCTACTTCTTCAGGCGAACCCATAGCGACGATTTGCCCACCTTTCGAGCCAGCACCCGGCCCCATGTCGACCAAAAAGTCACTTTGGCGGATAGTATCTTCATCGTGCTCCACCACCAGCACTGTATTACCAAGATCACGCAGACGCTTCAGGGTATCAATAAGCCTGTCATTATCTCGCTGATGCAAGCCAATGGACGGCTCATCCAGAACATACAGCACACCCTGCAAACCCGAGCCGATTTGCGTCGCTAGTCGAATACGCTGCGCCTCTCCACCACTCAAAGTGTTGGCCGCGCGGCCCAGTTCCAGATAGTTCAAACCAACATTGCTCATAAATCCAAGCCGTGCCTTGATCTCTTTTAATATTAACCGCGCAATCGTCGTTTCCTGTTCCGTCAACTTGAGCTTGTGTGTAAATAAGTCCAACGCATCATCAACGCCCAAGTCACAAACATCAACAATATTGAGCCCGTGAACTGTCACTGCCAAGACTACTGGCTTGAGGCGAGCGCCCTTGCAGACATAGCATGCCCGCTCGCGCATAAATCGTTCAATATCTTTGCGCATAAATTCGCTGTCAGTCTCACGATGTCGACGCTCCAGATTCGGAATAACTCCCTCGTAAGTCGTATCATAATGCCGGCCATTACCAAGCTCAATGCGATATTTCTGCGCCCCCGTGCCGTACAAAATTTTCTGTTTAGCCTCATTTGACAGTTTCTTAACAGGAGTTCGCATACTAAAATCATGAGCTTCTGCAACAGCTATGATTTTTTTCATATAGAAATTGTCGACATTGACGCGGTTGTACGGTCTGATGGCGCCTTCGGCGATGGTCAAATTGTCATTAAACACCAACTCTGGGTCAATCTCCATGCGACTACCCAAACCAGTACAGCTTGGACAAGCTCCCTGGGGCGCGTTAAAACTAAACAGTCGTGGTTCCAGCTCAGGAATATCCTCTTCGGGATGATCAACACAAGCATACCGCTGCGAAAACGTTCGTACCTGATCGTCATCGGCGTCCAAAACCTCCACAATCCCCTGACCTAATTCTAAGGCTTGCTCCACACTCTGAGACAACCGACCAGTCAATTCACCGTTCAATGCCAAGCGGTCAACCACCAGCTCAATCGAGTGCTTGTAGCTCTTTTGTAGCTCTGGAAATTCGTCCAGGGCATACACCACGCCATCAACCCTAACGCGAGCATAGCCCAGCCGACGGTACTGCTCAGGAATGTGCGCAAATTCACCTTTTTTATTTTTAACAATTGGCGCCAGCAGTAAAATCCGGTGTCCGTCATACTGTTTGATGATTTCTTGGATGATGGCTTCGGTGGTGCGCCGCGACACTGCTTTGCCACAAATTGGACAGTGCGGCACACCGATGCGCGCAAACAACAGTCGCAAATAGTCGTAAATCTCAGTCACCGTCGCTACCGTTGAGCGTGGATTGCGGCTGGTTGATTTTTGGTCAATCGAAATAGCTGGACTCAAGCCATCGATGCTATCAACGTCGGGTTTATCCATCGTTCCCAAAAACTGCCGAGCATACGAGTTCAAGCTCTCCATGTAACGGCGCTGTCCCTCGGCATAAATCGTATCAAACGCCAGGCTTGATTTACCCGAACCACTCAGACCAGTGATGACCACAAACTTATCACGCGGCAATTCCACGCTGACATTTTTCAGATTGTGCTCGCGAGCACCTTTGACTCGAATAACCTCCGGCATAACCGCTCTATTATACCGGTTTCTTATCTTTTTTTCCAGACATTGCCTAAATATTGGATTATATATCACCATATATCGCTTATGATTGCAAGTCAAGCTTTTATCTGTTACAGTTACTATATATGCGGAGGTTGAGTGTTTACTTACTACTACTTGTTGGTGTGGTTTTCATCACACCAGTGCTATTTGACCAGCTTTGCATGTTCGTGTTTCTTGGCAAGCTTCCGTTTTTGAACGTTAATTTGTCAGCTACCTCCATGATCATTTTCTGGGTCGCCCTTGTGCCAATCTGTCGCATTTTGCGAGCAGCCATCCCGGTATCATTTGACGATATCAAAGAACTCGTCCAATACATTTCCCGAAAACACATAAACAACAGCGTGTTGTACCAGAGCCATGATCTAACCTTGCTATTTATCTATCTGACGCATGAAACCAAGAAAGCAAAAACGAGCGAGCCAGACACCCCTATGGGCGCCCAAAAGCTTGCTCCATCTTTAACCTAAACGATAGGCAGCACCGCTTCTACCCACAACTGTAGTTCCTGTAAAATGAACTGCTGTTCGTCGGTCGCTGTCGGCGCCAAACGCTGCAAGGCTGCCATAAATTGCGGTAGTTGCGTCTGCAGGCGCTGAGCCCGCCACGTTTCCCACTGCGCCAGGTCATCTTCGCTGAGTGAGCGCGGAAAGTTGCGGGCTTTGTAGTGGAGTAATAATGGCGTCAACCGCTCGTCCTGAAATTCTGGATGAAAATCAGCTAGCTCGCGCTCATCGGCATTGCGCACCGCTTCTACCCGCAGGCGGTCACGGTCGTTCAAAAAGCCATCGTATAATTGTGCTTCTGGATCAGGTAGCTTCTTGAAGGCTGGCTTGTTTTCAAAAATAGTCCGTAATTTTTCAGCAAAGTCTGGGTTGTCTAGCAATATATTTTGGTGCTTTTGGACAGTCGCTATGCCAAGCGAAATCTTCTGCCAGCCATCACCCTGTTCCAGCACACCCAGTGGCGCCACCGCCGGACAGCGATTATACTGCAATTCTTTGACTGGCAATTTGACGAAGTCCTCAGCTTGCCGCTCCTCCCACGATGCAAATATTTTCTTCGCCAATTCCTCCGCACTCAACCCGACAAACGGCGTTGGATCATAGCGCAGATCATAGACAACCACGCCGCCGTTTCGACTGGTCGTCAGCGGAAAGGCTACTGTGGTTTTGGCAAATTCTTTATCGTAGCGCCCACTGGCATAGACAAACGGTTTTTTGTCATCCACATTGACCAGCTGTTGGACTACTTTTTTGTCGCGCATTTTTAGTAAATAATCATACAACTGCGGCTGCTTTTGCTTAATCAATTTCGTCACGGCAATCAGCGCCGTTACGTCCGCCAAGGCGTCATGGGCATTTTCGTGCGCAATACCGTTGGCGCTGGTGATCAATTCCAAGCGGTTACTTGGCTCACCTTTAGCATCAAGTGGCCACTTGATCCCCTCTGGCCTGAGTGCCCTGGTCAGTCGCACCACATCCAGCATATCCCAACGCGATCGACCTTCCTTCCAGCTCCATTCATACGGGTCATGAAAATTGCGCCACAACACATGGCGAATGAACTCATCGTCAAACCGAATATTATTAAAACCAACCGCGATGGTGCCTGGCGTGAAAATCTCCTCACTCAGCATCCGTGCAAACTGTGCCTCGGAGTAGCCCTCCTCGACCGTTTTTTGCGGCGTGATGCCAGTCACCATCAACGCGTCAGGGCTTGGCAAAGTATCATCATTCAGCGTCACTAGCAGATTATACGGCTCACCAATCGGCTCGAGATTCATATCTGTTCGCTGCCCAGCAAACTGCATGATGCGGTCTTGTCGCGGGTTTAGTCCGCTAGTTTCGAGGTCGTAGAAGAAGAATGTTTGCGCCATGATTATTAATCGTTGTTAATCGCCGCTATCGCTTCTCGAGCAAGGAACCGTTTAGCACGCTTAGGACCAGGCATGAGATTTTTTTCTCCGTGCAACAAATTGTACACATCCAGCTTCAATGCCTTTGCAGCATCCGAGCGCGTATCATCTCTCCATTCCCTAATGATAGGTGAACGAAGAGCCTTGTCCACTGGCGCCTGAGGGTCAACCCACGCTTCTTTCAGTACCTCTTCTGGCACATGAATCCTACCGTCTTTCCAGCGCGATTCCAGATGGTTTAATGCAATCAACTGTTCAACTTTCTCCCCAAAATCATCAGATACATCAGGAGTGCGCAGCTCAGCACCCGCCAGGGCCAAATGCACATTGTACGCCCCGCCCAGCTTACGATAAATTTTCTTCAATTCTTCCGCGCTCAACGCAGGTTGTTCCTCTGGCCTCACATAGTCGGCCTTCGTTGCGTCAAGCCAGTCAGCATAATATCCAGCCTTTTCATGATCAACCTGTTTCTTTTTCGGGCCAGCCAATACATACTGTGTCAATTTACCAACTGGCCCATCGAGCAGTGACTCAACATTTCCCTTACGAACTTCTACTGCCAAGCGTTCAACATATTCTTCAGGCTGATTTTTCAAATAATGATCACCACTGAGCGGCTCCTCACCCCGCAACGCTCTGAGAATATCGTTCTGTGCGCACTTAAAAGCCACATGCTTCCGGACGTTGGGACCAAAATGATAACGACGTACCGCAGGAGCAAACGTGAGTTCCAACGAGGTCAACCCGACAGCCCCAACCGCCCCTACGGTGGCCTCTCGATTTGATTTATATGCAATTTTGTTTTCCAGTCGCCCGATCTCCCAATAGCTCGGTACGGTCATCTGCCGCTCTGTGTTACTACTACCCATGATACCTCCCCGTCTGATTAGCGATTTATATCTAATTATACCACTATTGACGATGTCAAGCTATTGCTCGACTAGCGTAAACGGCATCGATTCACCGATCTGCACCACAGTCTCACCGACTGCGCCCTGACGGATGAGTTCGTGAGCGATGCCCATTTTTCGCATGATGTCGCGCAGGCGATTGACCGATTCAAATTGGTCAAAGTTTGTCCGGCGAGCAAACTTTTCAATTTTAGCCCCGTGGATAATGAAACTAACCGCATCTTCATCGTTGACGTTGTCAGGCTCCGCACCAACAACCCGCTCCACCGTCCAGGCATCAGACGCTGCTTGCGCATCCAAAGCAATGACTGGCAACTCATCGCCTTCTTCTTCAATCAACTCAGCTTCCCGCGCTCGATAATCCGTAACCTCACGACGCAGTAGGCGTAGCAGCTCGGTCACGCCGGCATGTGTCTGCGAGGAAATCGCCAGCACTGGTGAACCGTTGGCTACATTTTGGAGTGCCGTTGATTGCATGGCAATAATCTCATCATCCAATCCTTCACATTTCGTCAAAGCGATAATCTCTGGACGCGTCGCCAATTCTTCGGAATATTTTTCCAGCTCGCGGCGAATGGTCTGATATTTTTCCGCCGGGTCGTCACTATACGCGTCAATCATATGCAGCAACACGGCTGTGCGCTCAACGTGGCGCAGGAACTGGTCGCCCAAACCCCTACCTTCCGAGGCACCCTCAATCAACCCAGGAATATCAGCGATCAACACTGAGCCATCATCAACATCCGCTACGCCCAAATTTGGCGTCAAGGTCGTAAATTCATAATTGGCAATTTCTGGTCGGGCGTTAGAAACCACGCTCAAAAATGTCGATTTACCAGCATTAGGAAAGCCGACTAAGCCGACGTCGGCCAATAATTTCAATTCTAACTCTGCCTCAAACTCTTCACCCACCTCACCAAGTTCAGCAATCTTTGGTGCTTGGCGGGTGCTGGACGTAAAATGTGCATTGCCAAAACCACCATCACCACCGTGAGCGACGACCGCCTGTTGCTGGTCTACCGTCAAGTCTGCCACCACCTTGCCGTCACGCTTGACCAACGTACCCATTGGTACTTTGACGACCAGCGGCGAACCACTTTTGCCGCGCTTGTTGCGCTTGCTGCCGTCACCACCATGTTCCGCTTTCAGCTCTGGTTTATAGCGAAAGTTCAGCAGCGTATTTAAGTCTTTGGTCGCTAAAAATACCACATCACCGCCACGTCCGCCGTCACCACCATCAGGACCACCCTTGTCAACATATTTCTCATGCCGAAAACTGACTGCGCCGTTACCGCCTTTGCCAGCTCGTACTAACACTTTCGCTGTATCTACAAACATATCTTTATTATAGCAAAACGCCCCTGAATATACAGGAGCGTTTGTGATTATCTTAGCGATAGATTAATGAATATAATTATAAGCGCCTGGGTTGGTCAGCTCACGATGAGTGATGACATTATAGCCAGCAAAGTTCATGTCGCTCACAAACACCCGACCATTCTCAACCCTGTCAACGATTCCAACGTGTCCGTAGTAGCCACCTGAGCTCTGGAAGATAGCGCCCGGAGCTGGCGTCTTGTTGACAGTGAATCCAGCAGCACGTGCACTCGCAGCCCAAGTATTGGCGTTACCCCAGAAGCTACCAATTGGACGACCAAGTGCCAAACGTCGCTCATATGAGTACCACGTACAGTTACCTGGTGCGTATCGGTTACCAACAGAAGCAGCAACATTGCCGTAGCTCACGCTACCATAACTAGAATGACCACTACTTCGGCCACCACGCGGTGCAACATAACCTGGGCGTTCTGTCTCTGGCAGCTCACCACCAGGCAAGACGATGCGCGTATTTACCGTCGGCTGTGCTACGCGGTCCAGCGAGTTATACAATAAGACTCGCTCAGCATCAACCTTATACCTTGAAGCGATAGCTGCGATGGTATCGCCCTCCTTGACAGTGTAAACCACACCATCGACTTGTGGCACTAACAGCGTCCTACCTGGTTCAACAGCGTCAGAGGTCATATTGTTCGCCCAACGCAGTGTCTGGGCTGAGATTTTGAACTTAGCAGCAATTTTAGCTAAATCATCACCCGGCTTAGTAACATATTCAGTAATACCACGCTGAGACGACGTTTCCGGTTGGATAAGCTGCGGCTTAGAGATAACCTCTGCGTCAGTTTGAGCTAACTGCTTCTGGATTTGCAAAGAAGTAGTTGCTTCGCGCAAGTCACCAGCAGACGGTAAATCAGTAGCCTCTGCTAAACTAGCGACGGCGTCAGCCACCTCTAATTGATCGACTGACATTTTTTCCTTACTTGTGGTTGTAGACTTTGGATTTGGGTTGGCAACCTGAGACTCTTGGGCGGAAACCTCCACTCCAGTAACCCCGGTTCCCTGATGATAATTATTAATAGTCAAAAATGAAACAATAAGTGCAAATAGGGCTACATAGATAGAAGCTGACCGTACTCGCGCTAGACGACTCTGTCGAGTCTTTGATGTGTTACGAATAATCGTTCTCCTGCATTGACGTTACCGCCAGTGCTACTACCATAATGAGTCTTTCTTCTCGCAATAGAACAGGATACGTTGTCGACCTAATAATTAGTGATATTTCATAAACGATTAGTTTTGTGCTGTATCCGTACGACCGTTCTGGCAGGCTCAACCCCAAACAGCCAAAATAAAGTTAACTGTTCATGGTTAAGCTGACATCTATTATAGTCTATATTGACATTTAAGTCAAAACATTTTTAGAAAATAAATTTTGTCAAGATTGCTGACACTTCTGATGACAATGCGCCTTGGTATTAGCAGTGTGCTCGGCATCTGTTTTAGCAAAATAGGTTATATTATCATCGCCACTGAGGAAAAAGAGGTAATCTGTCTGTGCCGGGTCAGCAACCGCATTCAGTGCACTTAGCCCAGGAGTAGCTATCGGTCCCGGCGGCAACCCTTTGTGCACGCGAGTATTGTATGGGGAGTCAAGCTGCGTATCACGAGTAACACCCATCTTGTCAGCAGCATACTGATAGGTCACATCCGACCCTAAGTTCATGCCAGCTTTCATCCTGTTATAAAACACACTAGCGATCTTTCGCTGATCTTCACAGACTTCGGTACCTACACCGCAGCCGATTGACTCTTTCTGAACGATGGAAGCGAGCGTTATACCCTGATAGAGCGTCAATCCGCGTTTTTTGAACTTTTCTTCCAAATTATTTTTTCTGGCTACTTGATCAAACTCTGCTAATGCACGCTGAATTGCTGATTTGGCGGTTGCATCACCGCTCATAAAATACGTATCGCCATAGACAAAACCCTCCAGGTCAGCGCCTGTTGGCCGTGATTTGAATACATAGCTGTCGTAGTCTGCTTTAAAGGCAGTTTCAATGTCGGCGTCGTTATATCCAGCTTTTTTGAGAGCGCTTTCGACTGAGCGGTAATCTTTTCCGCGTAACGTACCGTCAGGGTAGAAGCGAACAGCCACCTCATCAGATTGACCGTCGATCAGATGTTTGATGATCTCAGGTGTTGACTGCGATGGCTTAACAGCATACACGCCGACGTTAAAACGAGCATCAATTCGCTTCAATTTGATATAGCCCAAAAATGCGTACCGACTGCGGATAAGTTTCTTTTCTTCCAGAGCAGACGCTACTTGAGGAGCTGTCATGCCGCTGGTGATATTGACCCGCGTTACTGTCTGGTCGCCTGTGTTTACCGCCGAAAGATTGTGTATATACCAACCAGCTCCAGCTGCAGCAGATAAACCGAGCACTGCCACCAAGCCAGCTACCACAATCATCCATTTTCTCGACTTACGAATCTGCATAGTGTACCTCCAAATAATCCTGCAAAATGATGCTGGCAGCCTCAGCGTCAATCTCACCTTTATCTTTAACGCGACCTAACCGACGTTCAGCTTCAACGCTACTGAGCGACTCATCTTGATAAACCAGCTCAGCATCAAGCTCAATCTCAGAAAAACCATCGACAAACTGCTCTACAAACGCTGTCTGTTTGGTTGGCTCTCCTGACTGATTGCGAGGATAGCCAACGACAATGATGTCAATATCATGACGTAATACTGTTTCCGCCAGTTTGGTAAAAATCTCATCGTTATTCTCCAGCCAACCAAACGGCACAGCGATTCTGACTGAGGTATCAGCCATAGCCAAACCAATTCGTCGTTCACCGACGTCCAGTGCCAGCAAATTCTTACCGGCCATTATCCAACTTAAATTCTATACTAATATGCTTGTCATTGTTTGGCACGGTGCGCACCCAAAACGGTGAGAATTTCGTGTCAACATCTTGCACGCCTTCGATTGATTCAAGGCTCGACTGAACATCACCATAGTTTCGACCCTTAACCTGTTCTTTGACTTTGTGTTCATCAATTTCTGGGCCAATCTTCGCATTTGCGGTTAATCGAACCTGCACGGCATTGTTGCGCTCACTGTATTGCGCAAACTTTACCTCATTTGACCCATCATTATAAATCTTTTGGTTCTTCTTGCTGCCAATTTCTTTCTTGAGCGTGTCCTCTAAAAATTGTTTCATATCAGAGCGATCAATACCCTGCATACTGGCTGTCACTGTTGTTTTCAACTGAACTGTACCGCTGGCTTCATGGTCAACCGCCACTGAAGGAGTAGGGTTTGAGCGAGCCTCTTGGTAGCTTTCATTGATGACGATGCTTGAAGACGGGAACAGTGCTTTGACTGCTGATTGCAGTGAAGTGTCTTTTTGGGCGTCAAGCTTAACTTTAGCTTTGGCAACATCATCAGCCGACACTACAGTCACTTCCCGACTCGAGCCGCCACTCATTGCGGTGCCCGCCGCCGAAAAGCCGCTCACATTTGAAGAGTAGCTTCGTGACGATAGATTGTATTCACTACCAACCTGAGTTGCTTGCACCTTGACGGTTGCCACCGATTGGATGACACCGCCAGGACCAATTGAGGTGCCCGACAAGCTGGCTGGCTCTGTGCTGACAAACGTATAATCGCCCGACGAGAAGGACGTTCCAGCCGGAATTATTAGCGTCAAGCTTGATACCGATGTTCGAACAAGGTGCATCGTACCACTTGCTTTTTCACCAACTTTCTTCTTACCCGTAGGGGTGAAGTCAACAGAGAGTTCTTTCTTTTGCTCCTGGCGCAACGACTTGATGGTGTTGTTTGCAGCATCAACTTTGCCGTCTTGCTTTAATGTGACTGATTTATCAACGGTAGACGTGGTCGTTTTGGCTGTGATCACCACTGTAGCATGCGGCGCAAACCAAATCGCCCAAACCATGAACAGAACAAATAGAACGATGCCGCCGCCAATCAAGACTAATTTTTTGCGGAAAACATTAAAATCTGGGACTTTTGGCTTACCTTTGCCTGCTGGCTTAGCAGGTTTTGCTGGCTTTGTTGGCTTTTCATCCTCGGCTATAGCTGCATCGATAGCATCATCAGCCTTATTTCGTGCTTTCGGTGTCGCCCTGTCCGCCAATTCGCCAACTGGTATTTCACTACCGTCAATCACATCATCGCCATCATCAACATCGATGGCTGGAATTTCCGCAATTTCTGGGCGAGACTGCAATGTCTTGGCCACTGGGATGCGGGCTGCGGCTGCCAAACCACTGAGCGCCTGGTCACCGGTGATCAACACGATGCGCTTCTCGGCATTTTCCGCCGCACGATTTAATAATCTCATATTGACCGCGCTCTGCAATATACCAACCCGTTTAGGAGGCACCAATGCAACGATGCGCGCCTTTGAATCTTTTATCTTGCTGACGATGTTGGTGATATCATCTTCAACATCGATATAGATAACGTCTTTGTTCATTTATATTTTAAGTAATCGATTAATTTTATCCATTAAGCCATTAGCATCTTGGCCACTTACCATTGTATCATATCCTACGCGCAGCAAGCCCATCGCTGTCACAAATGTGTGGTCGGTGATATCACCTGTTGTATCAGTAATACCGACCACCTCAGATGGTTTGATGCGCTGCACCACTGGTTTTTTCGTGAATGGCAGCTCTTTGTACCATGGTTCACTCCCCAGGGCGTCAACCAATTTTTCCAAGCTAGCGCCTCCGCCACACAGTAAAATCCTATTTGGCAAATGATCAACACTATCAAATTCGCTTAACGCCAATTCTACTCCAGATAGCCACACGTCAAGCGTCTTATCAATCGCACTATCAAGCCGCTTCTTGACCGACGGCTTAACGTACTCATGACCAAGATTGAGTTTTAATTTTTCAGCATCTTTATAACTGAGATCAAGCTCCGTGGCAATTGTTCTAGTGAAACTGCGACCACCGATGCCAAACATCCTGGTGCCTTCCACGCCACCGTCATTGACCACGGCAATGTCGGTCGTTCCACCACCAACGTCTGCTAAAATTGCAGTGAATGAACTATTGGCGTCTGTTCCCAGCACGCTTCTACTGACCGCAAATGGCTCAGCCGCTACCGCTATCAGCTCTAACGCCAACTCATCAGCCACCTTTTCCAGCGCACCGATATGCACCATTGGCGCAAACGCCGTATAGATCTGCACTGCCACGTCTTTGCCCTGAAAACCGATTGGATTTGACACCTTATAGCCATCAATGTGCAAGCTCACCAGGGCCGAGTTGACCAATTTCACTTCGACGTCTTCATTGCCAGTTTCCAGCGCGATCTGTGCTTGAGCTTTGCCTTGTGCTCGCTCCTGAACTTTTTCGATGATAAATTCCATCTCGGCAACGTCCAACGCTCGTTCTGGCTGCGGACGACGATAGCGGATGGTGTTCGTCATACCTTTGACCAATTCTCCAGCGATGCCAATCACGACGCGTCGCGCTTGGACGCCCGCCTTTTCCTCAGCTTCGGCCAAGGCTGCTTCACAGTTGGCAACTACGCCAGATATGTCAGCGATTGCTCCAGAGTGCATATCACCCAATTCTTGCTGCTTGCGACCAACACCAATAACTTCGATGGCATCATTTCGCACTTCAGCGATCAAAGCCTTAACAGCTTCTGTACCAATATCTAGACTAACTAGTAGATCTCGTTCTTCTTTGTCGGTTTTTTTGAGCAAGTCTTTTAGTACCATACCCTAAATTATATACTGCTGATGCTTTTTGAGCAAACTTTATAGCCTATTTTAGTACGGCTTTTACGCGTCGCACACCGGCAGAGCTGGATTCTTCTTTGATTATCTTAAATCGTTTACCGTTTGGCGTACCGTCATCATCTTGTGCCAATTGACCAGTGTGGTCCACGTGCGGACCACCGCAAATTTCGAAGCTGACTCGCTGGTCGCCCTCACCCATCAGGATGACTTTGACGCTATCACCGTAGCGCACTCCAAAATAAACAACCGCACCCATGTTAAAAGCCTCCTCTGATGGATCTGCGGTATTACTAACATGCAAATCTGCCTCAATCCAGCTATTAACTAGCTTCTCCACCTCGTCCAGCTGTTCGCGCGTAACTTTGGCATCATTATTAAAGTCAAACCGCAAACGTTCAGCAGTGATATTACTGCCGCGTTGCATGACGTGGTCGCCCAATACTCGCCTCAGTGCTGCGTACATCAGATGATTCGCCGTATGCAGTCGACGGTGTGCCATAGTCTGACCTTCCAGCCCACCTTTAAATGTACCTTTGGCAGCAGTTTGAGAACGCTTACGCTGCTCCGCCATACAGGCATCAAATTCCGCCTTCCAATCTGCCGCGAGCTGAATATGATGACGCTTGGCAATCTCGACACTCAGTTCATATGGGAAGCCATACGTATCATGCATAGTGAAGATCTCTTGACCCGTCAATCCGTCAGCAATAAAGCTCAACAAATGCTTAGTACCCTTAAGTAACGTGCGGGCAAAGGCTTTTTCTTCCTTCATCAGCGTGATGATGATCTTGTCACGCTGTTCGGCCACCTCTGGGAAATCTTGAATATACAAATCAGCGATGACCGGCACAATTTCCTCGAAAAATGCATCCTGAATGCCCAATTCGTGCGCAAAACGAATCGCCCGGCGTAATAAGCGGCGCATCACATAGCCTTGCTCTTTGTTGCTCGGCACGCAGCCATCAACCGCCAGAAACGTCGCCGCTCGCAAATGGTCAGCGATCACCCGCATAGCTTCAGTATGCTCTTCGTATGTTTTGCCACTCAATTGCTCTAGTTTTTCAATAATCGGCCACATCAAGCTAATCTTGAAAACGTCTGGATCATCGATAGCCGCTGCCGCGATGCGCTCCAGGCCCGAACCATGGTCGATATTTGGCTTCTCTAACGGCTCAAACACGCCATCAGCCACCTTTTTGTAGGCCATAAAGACGTTATTGCCAATCTCCATAAAGCGTCCACAATCACAGTTTGGATGGCAATGCTCGCCAAATCTTTTATCATGCTCAACCGAGGTGAACTCATAAAACATTTCGCTATCCGGCCCGCATGGATCCCCAATTGGCGTAGTTTCCGGCCCGCCATTGCGACTCCACCAGTTTTTGCTGCCATCATAGTAAAAAATCCGCTCACCTGGTTTAATGCCGCGCGCATAACCAACTTCTTCTGAGCCGATATCAGCTTGACCGCTACTCAAACCTGCTTTTTCGTATAGTTCCGCCCAAATTTCCGCCGCCTCAGTGTCTTTCGGGATATTATAGCGCTCATCACCGATGTAACAGGTGACGTAAACACGATTCATGTCCAGCCCAACCTCTTCGGACAAGAATTGCCACATCCAATTGATCTGCTCTTTTTTGAAATAATCGCCCAAACTCCAGTTACCGAGCATCTCAAAAAACGTCGTATGACGATTGTCGCCGATGTCATCGATATCTTGGGCGCGCAAACAAGTCTGGCTGTCAACGATACGGTTACCCTCAGGGTGCTTGGCCTCACCCAACAAATAACTAATCATCGGCTGCATACCAGAGCCGGTAAATAGCGTAGTTGGGTCGTTGTGCAACACCAGCGGTGCTCGATTGACAACAGCATGACCATTGCTTTTATAAAAATCGAGGTATTTTTTGCGGATATCTTGAGCTTTCATATCTGTTAATTATAGCACAACATAAAATCGCCCCAAAACGAGGCGATTTCAAATAGCTCAAATGATTATTCAGCTGTTTCTTCTGCTGGCTCTTCAACTGGAGCTTCTTCTTTTGGCTGGTTTTTGCGCAATTTTTCCGGGTTACGGATGGCTTTGTGCTTGTCAGCAGCCGGCTCTTTGACCCATTTTGGCAACTTGACACCAGCTTCTTTCAACAACTTAACAACACGTGGTGTTGGCTGAGCACCATTGTCCAAATATTTTTGTGCCAATTCAACCTGAATATTTGCTACTTTTGTGTGTGGATTGTAGCTACCAACATAGGCGACAACGCGACCGCTTGATGGGTGGCGCTGCGCTTCCTGTACAGCTAGGCGGTAGACTGGGTAGCCCTTACGACCCAAACGTTGCAAACGAATTGCTAACATATACTTATCTTATTCCTTCTCTTACACTCTTAGGTTAATTCTTATTCTGTACCAGTGTACACTATTTTCCTCGATGCGTCAATCTGTTTGGATAATCCCGCCGCCCAAACATTCCTCGCCGTCATATAGCACGGCTGATTGGCCTGGTGCGACGGCACGCTGCGGCTCAGATAGCTTGACTATCACCTTCTCGCCAATGTCATTCATGTGCGCAACTTCCGCATCAATCAATGGCGCTCGGTGTCGCACCCGAACCTGATAGGCGCCGTCTTTTGGCGGCTGACCAATCCAGTGAACGTCAGCCAGTGTCAACTCTTTACGCCAGAGATTTTCATCATCAATTGAGCGCGATACGTAAACCTCGTTCTTTGCCATGTCCTTGCCGACGACATAATACGGCAAGCCGCCACCAATATCCAGCCCATGTCGCTGTCCTAAAGTGTAAAATATTGCCCCGTCGTGCCTGCCAACAACTACACCTGTTTGTTGATCGATGATATCGCCCGGACTCGTCTCGACATATTCTGACAAAAACTCACGAATTCCCACTTGCCCAACAAAGCAAATACCCATCGACTCCTTTTTACTAGCAGTCCACAACCCCCGCTCTTTGGCCATCTGGCGCACCTCAGCCTTGGTAAAATCACCCAGCGGGAACATGGTCTTTGCGAGTGCCTCCGACGTCACCCGGTAGAGAAAATAGGTTTGGTCTTTGTTGTCATCGTGAGCCCGAAGCAAACGCCCCTCGTTCGTCCTGGCATAATGTCCCGTCGCGATATACTCCGCACCCGCTGCAAACGCCGCCTCCAAAAACAACTTAAACTTCACCTCTTGATTGCACATCACATCAGGATTTGGTGTGCGACCCGCTTGGTATTCGCGGATCATATAGTCAACGACATTTTGCTTGTACTCTTTTTGAAAATCGAACACCTGAAAATCGATCCCCAGCCCCACCGCCACGCGCTTGGCATCAGCCACATCTTCTGCCCACGGACAATGCATGCCTGGCAGATCTTCCGACCAGTTTTTCATATACACGCCAGTCACCTCGTGGCCTTGCTCGACTAGTAGCGCTGCCGCCACTGACGAATCAACGCCACCCGACATACCGACGAACACCCGAGCCATCAGCGTGTTCCTCCGATGGTAAACAAGCCAATTTTGATCAATTCACCAACTGCCAACCACCAACCCCACGGCGTCAGCCACCAGAGATCACCCCAATGCTTATCCCGTCTGACTTGGTGTGACAGCACTTCCACCCCAGGCACCTGCGCCGCTAACTCAGACCGAGCTCGCTGCATATGATAACCACTAGTCACCAAAATGATACGCTTCATTTTGCGAGCAGTGATGACTGATTTTACTTCAACTGCATTTTGTTTTGTCGTCTCAGAATGATCTTCGATGATGATATTTTTATCTGGCACACCCTGCGACAATGCACGACGCTTCATGGCCTCAGCATTGGACAGCCCTGTCTTATCAGCTGCCGCACCCGACATGATGAGTAGCGACGACCATTTCTGCTTATATAAACGAATCGCTTCGTCAGTTCGTGCATCAGTGTCTCCACCAGAAACCGCTACGATGGCGTCAGCCATCGCACACTCACCGGAGCCAGGGCCAGAACACTTCGCCAAATCGTCTGGCGCTAGATACATTGTCAAGCCAATGATAATCACCACCACAACAACAGCCAGTCCAATCAATCGATGAATCATTTTATTCTCTCCTGCTCTTTTCGCACTGATTTGTTGATCAGTTCGGCAGCTCGGATAACCGCTACTTCATCATTTAACCTTCCAAGGGTGATGCGTAAACTGCCATCAATATCTGAGTCACTCAAACCGATAGCCGATAGCACATGCGAACGCATGCCAGAGTTAGCAGCACATGCACTACCCGTCGCCACCATCACACCATGCATTTCCAACAAAAAGACCAATCGTTCAGCATCCAAGCCCGGAAAAGAAATATTCAAAAAATTCGCCAACGACTTTTTACGATCAGACGAAATGATCATTTCAGGCAGCTCGGCCTTTAATTTCTGAATCATAACATCGCGCAATCCCTGCAGTCGCTTCACTTCAGCCTTGCGCCGTTTGGCAGCCAATTCCAAAGCCTCAGCAAAACCAACCACCCCAGCCACATTTTCCGTACCGCTGCGAAGACCCAGCTCCTGCCCACCTCCTACAATAGTCGGCGCAACATGTACGCCCGGGCGCACCCATAGCAAGCCAACCTGTTTTGGTCCGTAAACTTTTGCCGCACTGAGCGTCAGCAAATCAACGCCTAATCGTTTTACTTTTATGTCCAACAACGCTGCCGCCTGAGATGCATCGGTATGGAAATAGAGCGGTGTCTCCTCGCCAGCAGACCGACGCCGCTCCCGCTCTGTTTGAATGACGCGAGCAATATCTTCAATTGGTTGCACATAGCCCAGCTCATGATTTGCCAGGGCGATTGACACGAAACCAACGTCTGGAGTGAGAGCCTGTTTCACTGCTTCTGGAATAATCCTCCCTTTCTGATCTGGTTGAATCAACACTGGTTCTGTGTAGCGTCCAGCCGCTGACAAAACTGATGCGTGTTCGATGGCTGCAACTGCGCACGTTGTCTGCTGCGCTGCCTGAAACGCCAAATTAACCGACTCTGTGGCACCAGCCGTCATTACCAATTCATCCGCAACAACACCCAAAACCTGCGCAATGCGCGCCTTGGCTGCTTGATAGTCGCGTTTCACAGCAACGCCAGCTGCATATGGGCTGGATGGATTGAAAAATTTCTCAGAAAAATAGGGCTGCATCGCCTCAACCACCAACGGGTCCATCGGCGTTGCCGCCGCATGATCAAGATATATCAACTTATCATTCACTGCTATCTATTATACCACTTGTAGGGGCTTGCCTGTGTCTGGATCTTGTTTATACAATTTGCGCGAAACACGCTCATAGTATTCTTTCACTGCCAATACAAAGTTGTGAAGCTCTTCACCCTCCAAATAGCTGTATTGGTAGTTTGGCTGGACCTTCAATACGCCTTTTTCTTGGATTTCATATTTGGTCGTCAATTCTTGCACTTTGCCATCAGCGCCAACCACTTCTTCATACCAAATCCAGGTTTTCTTATCCAAGTTGAAAAATTCTCGGCGCTGCACATGTTCAGGCTTATCACCAAAAATTGTCGCACCAATTTGGCTCTCCATCTGAATCAATTGCCGCTCGGTCAGCGGTTTTGCTGGTCGATCTTTGCGGCGAATTCGCATCAACGGTTTAACCGACTCGTCTGCAAAAACGAGACTTGCAGCTTTTTTAAGAATCTTACTCATATACCGAACCTCCTTATGCCACTAATCCAAAATCGGATTTATTTATAGAATCACTCTGTCGCAGTTCAGCTAAACGCTTACCAATATCACTGGAATACTGGACCGCTTCACTAGGATCTTTAGGATGTTCAGGGAATTTGATCAATACTATTTGTGGAGCTTCCATTGACTTGGCTAAGCTTGATGCTTCACTCTCGCCTGTACTGCCACGCATAGCAGCACTTGATAGTGAACGAGCATCAGCAGTTTGATGCGCAGCAAGCTCGTCAGCACGACCGACAGGAGTAGTCTCAAAATTCAGCGTGTTTGCCTTTTCCAAGGCAGCTTCCAACGCCGCATTAACTTCTTTGTCGTACGTACCCGTGTTGTTCTCTCGCATATTTCTCCACTTTTACAAGCCAAAAAGTTTTACCGTGTTATCGGTCGCTACTTTTTCGAGGTCATGAAGCGCTAGCTTGCGCTCCGCCGCCCAATACTTTGCCACCAACTCCACATATTCTGGCTTATTCATCTTACCACGAAATGGCTTTGGTGTCAAGAACGGTGCATCGGTTTCTAGTAATAATCGCTCCAGCGGGACAGAAGCGAATAATTCTCGCTGCGTTTGGTCTTTGGTGAACGTGCTAATGCCATTCAAACCAACATACAGCCCGCGGGCAAATCCCTTCTCTACATTGGCGCGTGTATCAGTAAAACTATGTAGTACGCCGCGCAGACCATGAAAATTATCAAAAATCGGCCAAAAATCATCCCACACCGACGGCTGGTCGGGCGCGCCATCGCGAATATGAAAACTAACCGGCAAATCATAATCCACCGCCAACTGCAGCTGCGCCTCCAACGCCTGGATCTGCACATCGCGCGGGCTGTGATTGTAATAATAATCAAGCCCGATCTCGCCAATCGCCACAATTGGTGAATTATCCTCTCTACTTTTAAGCAGTTGCTCCACCTCACCCCAGCCATCTTTGCTGTCGTGCGGATGAACGCCAACTGCCGCCCAGGCAAAGTCGCGATTTGCGGCAAACTCCACGGCTTGCTGACTACTGCGCTGATCAGTGCCAACACAAATTATGCCGATGCCTGCTGCGATTGACTGCTGATATAGCTCCTCGCGATTATCCGCGAAAAACTCAGTGTCGTGCACATGGCAATGCGAATCGATCAAGCGTAAATCTGTCGCCGTGTGATGCTCCGCTACTGAATTCATAGCTATTTTCCTTGGGTTTCTACTTTTGGCGCACGTGGATCAGGCGTGTGGAGATATTTGCGTGGAAATAGTGGCGTCAACTGTGACGGCACGACGCCACTGGCAAACATCTCATGAATCTTCTCAGCAGTTTGTGGCATGAATGGGCGAAGCATGTCAGACACTTGTAGCAATGTACCGCAAGCATACGCCAAGATCTCGCCTAAGTGTGCTTCCGCCTCTGGATCTTTGGCCCGTTTTTTGGCAACCTGCCACGGCTGGACGCGCTCGATGTACTGGTTCAGTGAGCGGACAATTTGCCAAATCTCATCCATGGCTTGGTTGAAAGCAAAGCTTTCCATGGAGTGGCGATACGGTCCCATGTCGTGTTCAGCTTGTGGCGCATCGCCAATGACACCTGCCTGATACGACTGCACCATCTTAGCAACGCGCTGCACCAAATTACCCAGGTCATTGCCCAACTCACCGTTATAGGCCGCTTCAAATTTCTCCCACGTAAAGTCGCCGTCGTCCTGAGTTTGCACGTGACGCAGGAAATAATAGCGAAAGGCCTCGACACCGTAGTGCGGGATGATATCAGCTGGACCGACACCATTACCGAGGCTCTTACTCATCTTGGCGCCGCCAACGTTGATAAATCCATGTACCAACAGCACTTTCGGCAGCGGTAAATCCAGTGCCATCAACACCGCCGGCCAAATCCCAGCATGAAAACGAAGGATATCCTTACCAATCACCTGCACATTTGCTGGCCAATAGCTCTGCCATTCTTCTGGGCGGTCAGGATAGCCGATGACCGTGATGTAATTACTCAGCGCATCCAACCAGACATACATCACCTGCGTGTCATCGCCTGGCACTGGCACGCCCCAGCTCAAATTCTTTCGCGGACGCGAAATTGACACGTCTTTTAGGCCATCTTTCATCAATTCCAAAAACTCTTTTTTGCGAAATTCAGGCACAATTTTCATTTTGCCCGACTCAATGGATTGGCGAATGTTCTCCGAAAAAGCACTGGTTTTGAAATAATAATTCTCTTCGCTCAGCCGTTGGTATGGTGACTGGTGGTCAGGACAAATGCCGTTATTTTCAGCTGCTTCCTTGTCGGTGACAAACGCCTCGCAGCCTTGGCAATACCAGCCTTCGTACGTACTTTTGTAAATATAGCCAGCCTCAGCAAGTTTTCGCCAAATGTATTGCACCGCGCCAACATGATGCGGATCAGTCGTGCGGATAAAATCCGTCGCCGAAATATTCAGCTCAGCGATCATGTTCTGGAAATTGCCGTGCATTTGGTCAACATAGGCTTGTGGTGTCTGGTTTTGACTGGCAGCCTTGGCAGCAATTTTATTGCCATGCTCATCCACGCCCGTCTGGAAACGCACCTCGCGGCCGTTTTGCCGTTGATAGCGCGTCCACACGTCCGCCAACATATAGTCCATGGCGTGCCCGATGTGCGGCAAACCGTTGACATAAGGAATAGCGGTAGTGATGTAGGCATGTTGTTTAGTCATGCTACTCATTGTATCATTATCTGGAATAATTTTCACCGATATGCGTTTACCGAAGGCTCACCCACGCATCATTGCTACCACCACAATTCGTCCCGCCGTATCGCCCGATGAGTGTGAAAAATAATTTGGATCATCTGCCGTGTCGATTGACGACATGACAATATTGTCAGCAGGAACGCCCGCCTGAATAGCCAGCGAACAATTAAATCCTTGCATGTCCAGATAAATCCCGTCAGCTGTTTGACGGCAGAAATTGTGCCAATTCGTATCATTTGTATGATCAAAATAATCCATACGATAATTTTTCTGCGTGATGCTTGGCGACATCCAAATTTGCAGCTCTTTTGCCTGGCTGCCGCGCTCGACAAAATACCGAACTGCCCGAGACATTAACTGCGCAACCGTCGAATGCCGACCCAAATGCACCAACATCAGCGCCCGACGCTTTGGATCATAAATGACGGTGGCGATACAGTCCGCCACTGGCAAGAATAAACCGACACCAACCGCTTCAGTATAGAGCGCGTCAGCAAAAATCCCCTCGCTGTTATGTCGAGTCGTGTCAGCT
>CAUQVC010000012.1:0-22311 GCA_963521715.1 uncultured Candidatus Saccharibacteria bacterium
GCCAAAAACGGCGTAAATGGCGCCAAGATGTAGCTCAGGCGCACTAGCACATAATGTAGCGTCCGATAAGCATCGTTCTTGTCGCCATCATCTTCCGACTTCCAGAAGCGGCGACGGCTGCGGCGCACGTACCAGTTGGACGCGTCGTCGAGGAATGGCAAAATCGGACTCAGCGCATCAGGGATATTGTAGGTATCCATGTGACGCTCAACCTCAGCCACCAGCTGATGCAAGCGGCTGATGATCCAGATATCCAGCGGGTTGGTCAGATCACTGAGTGGATCTCTCAATTCACCATCAAATTCCCAGCCGTCGACCTCAGCATACATGGTGAAGAAATCATACATATTCCAAATCATACTGAGCTTGCGCGCCACATCACCTACGTCCTTGTCATGCAGAGCAAAGTCCTCGCCGTTAAGTAGCGGGCTACTCAGTAATAGGAAGCGTAAGGAGTCCGCACTAAACTTATCCATCAGCTCGTTCGGGTTGGTGAAGTTACCCAGGGATTTACTCATCTTGCGACCATCATTGCCCGCCACCACACCGGTGGTGATGACGTTGCTGTAGGCATTTTTATGCTGGGCACCGGCCTCGCCAAAGGCACCAATTTCTGCCAAAGCGGCGTTGACGGCATGCACATAGTAGAACCACGCCCGCACCTGGCCGATGTACTCAACGATGAAATCCGCTGGGTAGTTCTGCTCAAACTTGGTCTGGTTTTCAAACGGATAGTGTAGCTGGGCAAACGGCATACTGCCGCTCTCGAACCAGCAGTCCAGCACCTTGTCGATGCGCGTAAACGTTTCGCCGTCAATTTCAAAGGTGATGTCATCCACCCACGGACGGTGATAATCATCCAGTTCCACGCCGCTCAGTTCCTTCAGCTCCGCGTACGAGCCGACCACCTTGACGGTGCCGCGGTCACCCTTCCACACCGGCATGGCCGTCGCCCAGAAACGATCACGGCTCAGATTCCAGTCTGGCGCCTGCTCGATATTTTTGGCAAAACGGCCGTGCTTCAGGTGGCTCGGGAACCAATTGATATGCTCGTTCTGCTCCAGCATCAGCGGCTTTTGCCCCTGGATGTCAAAGAACCACGACGGAATCGCCCGGTACATGATGCGCTGCTTGCTACGCGGGTTGAACGGATATTCGTGGCGAATGTACTCGATTTTCCACACCGCGCCCTTTTCCTTCAGGTCTTTGGCGATGAATTTGTTGTGATCCCACACCTCCAGGCCTTTGTAATTGCCATCAGTGTAGTAGCCATTGTCATCGATGACATGGAAGGCGCTGATGCCGTGGTGCTTGGCGAGCTCAAAGTCGTCCTCACCATAAGCCGGCGCAATGTGCACGATACCTGTACCCGACTCGTGCGAGACGAAATCCGCCGCGTAAATGGTGTGAATCTTGTCATTCTCTGGCCAGGCCGAGCCCGTATCCAGCGGCTGGTACGCTTTGCCAACCAGATCGCTACCGGGGAATTTCCGCAATACTTTATAATCCAGCGGCTGGTGTTTTTCGTCCTGCAGCGTGCGCTCCAGGGCTTCTTCGGCGATGATGAGCTTTTCACTTAGCGGTAGTGTAATCTCTGGTGCCAAACTCTTCTCCGCCGCAAAGAAGTGCCCCTTGCCGGGTTCATGTTGCATCACTGCGTCAAGCTCTGTGCCAAGCTGTACAAAGCCCTGGTTAAGCACCTCAGCATCGTCAGAATAGACAATAGTCGGCCGCTGATCAATCTTCCGTCGCACCTGAGCAAGATCAACCGCAAGGCCAACATAGCCTGACTCCCGCTTCCACTGCTCATCACTACTATTCGACACACCGCACGCTGGCGCGATCATCGTCAGCGATGCAACCGTCACATTAGCATCCTGCAGATACTTCAAGAACGTCGCTACACCGAGTGAATGCGTTACCACATGCGCATTAGCAAAGTCGTATTGTGCCAACTGCTCTACATTCTCTGCTAAGTCTGGGTTATCGGGGTTGATGTGGTCAATAATCGTCACTGTATAGCCTTGTTGCTCAAGCTGCTGCTTCAGCTGTGGGTAGTATTCGCGTGATGCATAGGCATGCTTACCCGAGAGTAGAAATACCTTGTTCGAGCCTTTTGGCACCTGCACTTCGCAGTAGGTCATCTCGGGATTGACCGCCAGCATTAGGTTGGCTGGTAGCGTCCACGGGGTAGTCGTCCAAGCCAAAACAGCAACGTCTTCATTGTCCAACTTAAACTTCACATACACACTCGGGTCAGTCACCGTTTGGTAGGCGTCGTTGTCCATGGTCACTTCGGCCTTGCTGACAGGGGTAGCGAACTTGGTGTCGTACATCAGCACCTTTTCGCCTTCGTAGATTTTGCCAGCCTCATATAGCTGTTTAAAGGCCCACCAGACGCTCTCCATAAAATCCTTGTCCATGGTGCGGTAAGCGCCCGCAAAGTCCACCCAGCGGCCAATCCGGTCGATCACACCCTGCCACGTCTCGCTATTCGCCACCATACTCTCGCGTGCCTTGGTGATGTATTTTTCCAGGCTGATGGTCGGCAGCGGATTACCGTCTTTATCCAGCGGCGCTGGCTGGTCGCTACTCGTCACAATCTGCCGCCGGTCGGTAATATTCAGCTGCTTTTCGACGAAATTTTCTGCCGGTAGTCCGTGGCAGTCCCAGCCCCAGCGGCGCTCCACGCGCTTGCCCTTCATCGTCCAGTAACGCGGCACCGCATCCTTGACGATACTACTGAGCAGTGTACCGTGGTGCGGCACGCCAGTGATAAACGGCGGTCCATCATAAAAGACATAGGCGTTATCCGCTGGCCGCTGCGCCACTGACTTCTGGAACGTCTGGTCGTCCTTCCAGCGCTGCACCCAGTCCTTCTCGTATTCTGCCGCTCGGCGGCGTGTGCCATGTGTGAATTTCATTGGTTTCCTCCTTGATTTGTATTCATTTCATGCGTTTCACTATTTAACTCATTTCGTAATCTCATCCAAATTTTGCCCAGCTCATTGCGACCATCGCGGTTTTCACCCCAGCCCCAGAAAGCATCTTTTGGCGAATCTTCAACAATTTCCTCATCCAGCGTCTCAAGTAGTTTTTGTTTAACGTAGGGGTTTTGCTCACATTTGGCGCGAACGATTTCTTCCATGATACCAATTTTTATCTCATCCCAATCATGCGGCGCCTTATCAGCATTTGCCTTGGCAATTTTATATGCCTCATGTGCAGAGCGCGCCTGAAAGATCTGCTTCGCCAACTCTGGCGCCGTGTCAAAAAAATGCGCCGCCTGATACGCATGCTCACTCGTCGGCCAACGACGCCCACGCCAATCAACCTGAAAGCTCGCAAAATTATCAAACACATAAAACTCTCGTGGATAAAATCCCACAACCGACCCGTCAGTGATGAGTTGCGGATCTCTAAATTGCTTAATCTTTGTCATCGTGTCACCTCCTATATTTTTCTCTTCTAGTTTTCTCATCGCCTCCACTATCTCTTCATGAACAATTCCATTGCTTAATACCGCCCCGCAAATATCCTGATCATACCGCTGCTCCCGGCCGAAAAGGTCAGTCACCTTACCGCCAGCTTCCTCAACGATAACTTTTGCTGCCGCGATGTCAACGTTTTTACCCTTCGTGCCAGCAAAGACCGACGCGGCAAATCCACCACGCGCCACTAAGGCTGCCGCGTGCGTCGCGCTTCCTGGGGCTGTAACATATACGCCCTTCTCGTACGCTAAATCGTGAATCACCCGCATAACATCCCACTGGGCACTCGGCCACCAATCCACATTCACCCCAGTCATTCCACCAAAAGTCTTCTTATTCACGTAAATCTGTTTACTATTCATAAACGCACCCTGGCCACGGACCGCCCAATACAAATGATCACTAAACGGAGCATAAATCACTCCAACTTCCGGCTGACCATCAATCACCAATGCCAACGAGAAGACCGATACTGGTAGCTCCATCGCAAAAGGCGCCGTGCCATCGATCGGGTCACATACCCACACATAGTCCGAGCCACGGCGAGCACTCGCTTCTTCACCATCAATATCATGGGCTGGATATCGCTCGGTTACTCGCTGGATCACAAGCCGGTTGATTTCCTCATCGGCAATGGTCACAATTGTATTGTCTGCTTTGAGGTGAGCGTCTGGCTTTTTGCCAAAATATTTTCGCATAATGTCGCCCGCTTCGTGTGCCACACTTTTTGCAAAATCAAGCCATCCTTGTTGTTGGTTGGTCACAATTCACTCCTTAATAATATATTTCTTAGTGTCATCGCTACTGCATCATCCAGCGCCCGCACTCGATCCCTATGCCGATCACTATACCCAAGCGCACCCTTCTGATTTGTATAGAGTGTGATATGTGGAATAATAAACTCCGCCTGTGGGATCAGTTCACGAATAGCATCACGCCACATCTCTAGTTCATCCCATCGAG
Organism: uncultured Candidatus Saccharibacteria bacterium; assembly: GCA_963521715.1. Classification (GTDB taxonomy): domain Bacteria; phylum Patescibacteriota; class Saccharimonadia; order Saccharimonadales; family Saccharimonadaceae; genus Nanosynbacter. The sequence continues at coordinate 4,455 of CAUQVC010000012.1, forward strand.
CAAGCGCAATAATCGTTTTACGGTCAGTCGTATCATCCTTTAGCTTGAGAAAATCACCGGTCAATTCTGGCTCTGTAGTCATTGTTGCACCGGCTTGACACGATACCCGCTCTAACCGTCTATACGCAGCCTCATCCAGACCGTACTCCTCACGCACTGCAAATAACGACAAGTGGAATTCATTATCTTTGAGCAATAGCCCCGCCACCTGACGCGGAAAGTCTATCGCACGAACCAAATCAGTCATATCATACATGATATAATCATGTGTCTGATCAATGACAAAATTACTCACTCGATTATTGCGCGCAGATTCGTTCATATTGAATGACTCCTGTGATTAGTTAATATTGACACGAGAACTTTCTCCAAACAAAAATCACTTCTTCTGACTTCGAGAATCCGCTGGAGGTGCTTCAAACGGACGGTACCATCTCGATTCCAAAAGAAGTGATTCTTTTAGCTCTTTATTCGCTATTTACGCAAACTCACGGCGGAGTCTAGTCTCGGCTGACAGTAAGCCGATTTCTTCCCGCAGACTTCGCGGTTGATAGCCGCTCATTTTGCACTGATCCCATCAGAGAAAGACCTCATCAGACACACGCAAAAACGCCCTACTCACATTGTAGCGCGTTTTTGCCAAAATCCCAAGGGAATTATTTAATTTCCAAGCCGCCCAGGACGCACTCACCCCTCAGGTAAATTGTCTTTTTGGCAGAAGGCTTCGGTACAGTCTTATCATCGCTGCCGCCCAAAACACCACGCACCTCGTTTTTGACAATCACATCATCAGGCAAGTTGATATTAATGCCACCACAAAACGTAAAGACATCAATGATCGCGCCGTCCTTAATGTTCGCCTGACGCAAATCTAAATCGACGCCACCAAATATCGCTGTTGCTGAACCACCAGTATAATCACCTCTCACTCGTGACTGTTCACCGTAAAAAATTGCCACTTTTTCATTATCATCAGTGCTCGGTTCTTCGGCTCGCTTGCGATTTGCGGACCCAATACTAAACACCATCATCAACCCAACAGCGATCAATACCACTGGCCAAAACAGTTTCCAAATACTAACATCAATGACGCCATACGCATTCAAACCAATCGACACGCCAGCGGCCATCAATAGCAGGCCCCACGCCCGCGTCAGCAGTTTTCGGGAGCTAACTATTGTCACCAGCCCCGCCAGCACTAGGCCGGCTGCCCAAACCGTTCCCCAGAACACGTTCCAGCTATCAAACTTGATGATTTCGAGATTCCTCAGTAACAGAACCCCGCCGAGTGCTACAATGGTGACACCAAAGAACGCTCTGACAAGAAAGTTTTTCTTCATATCTTTATTATGACATATGATCACGCGTTATCAAAGTAAAAAATTTGCAATAATGTTTTCGTAAAATAGGGCGATACGTCTAGAACAACTGCTCACCAAACTTTGCGATTATCGCCATCATGGCAAGGACCACTAGAATTGTCGCAAATAACATATCATATCCGCGATCAACAAATTTACCCAGGGTCTTACCAGGTATATTCTTAACCAAAACATTGTACCGTGTCATACCAAAGAAAATCAAAATCATACCAAGGTCCAGAGTCAAGCACCACGGGCACAGTGCGCCAATCACCAAATAGCTCATACCAAACATCCAGAAAGCAAAGAGAAGCCCCGCAATCACCCCGACTTGCGCGCATTGCATAAACCATTTCGGAAACTTTGTCCCCGCCAACAAAGCAACCGCTATAGTGATCATCACCGGCAAAGTTGCTAGGCCAATAAAACTGTTTGGGAAACCAAAGAGTGCCGCCGACCAATGGTTGGCAACTGCCGAACAGCTCAGTGCTGAGTTTAAGTCACAACTAAGAACCGCTTCTGAGTTCTTGGCTAATACCAATGATTCAATCGATAAGGCCAGCGATGCTAACAGTCCCAATCCGCTTCCGACTAACAACGCCAATGCCGACATATGCCGTCGCTTCAAATCCTCGTGAAATAACCAATTTCGTACCTTTTTAAACATAAAAACTTACCTCGCTAATTGTTGGCAGCGGAGTTCCCCGCCACATATTTTGTAACTGACCGCTGTCACTCAACGCAATAATCGTCGGGTATTCCACAATGTCGTATGTCCTACAAAAATCACTACCAGCCGCCGAATCTGGATTGACTTCCTCCAAATCATGCCCTGTCTGATTTTTAAAATCCCTGAGATAATCAAACACTGCGCGAGCATGATCGCTCTCTGTTTTGTACACAACAACAACGCGCATATCTTAATCCTTTTTCTCTCGTTGCTGAGTTAAAATTTTCTCAAATTCGTCCAATGTCTTGAAATCATAATACACACTGGCAAATCGAACATACGCTACCTCATTACGATCAGCCAAAGCGTCCAAAACTGCATCACCAATCTGTTTTGATGGCACTTCAGACTCTCCCAACGCATACAAAGCGTCTTCGACAGCACTCACGATCTGCTCAACTTCTTCTTCCGATTTGAAAAACTTGCCGACCGACTGATGCACTGCTGAAGATAGCTTAAACCGGTCAAATAATTCTCGACGTCCACTCTTTTTGAGCACTGCTAAGTTTGGTTTTTCAATTCGCTCGTACGTCGTAAACCTTCTACCATCAGCCGTTTCCCTACGACGGCGAATTGCCATACCGCCAGCAACTTCACGCGACTCAAGCACCCGACTGTCACCAATATTTACTGCTCCCATAGACTACTCCCTATTCTTCTTGCGACGGCGTAAGAATGCTGGGGTGTCGTCTTCGTCGTCATCCTCATCTTCTGGTGGATTATCCCAAATATTCGTGTCATCCTCAGCAGCAAAATGTTCAGCAGCCTCTTTGTGCTCTAACTCCATGTCGATATTTTGTACCATTTCTTCGTCCAGATTGTCAGAATTGGTCTCGACTGGGCTCACATCAAGCGTTACGTCCCTGTCGTGGAAGGTCTCGCTGTCAAATCCTGTAGCGATGACCGTGATCACCAAGTCATCTTCCATCTCTGGCTTCAACGTCGCACCAAAGATGATGTTTGCATTTGGAGATACCGCACTGGTGATGATTTCAGCTGCCTCCTGAATCTCTGCCATGCTCATATCGTAGCCACCAGTAACATTGAACAGCACACCCTTGGCACCGTCAATTGACACTTCAATCAATGGCGACTCAATTGCCTGTTGAGCCGCCTGAGCTGCTCGATTCTCACCGCTCGCCCGACCAATACCCATCAAGGCCGAGCCAGCATTGCTCATGATAGCCTTCACGTCAGCAAAGTCCAGGTTGATCAGCCCATGCTCAGTAATCAGTTCAGAGATACCTTGCACACCCTGGCGCAATACATCGTCAGCGATTTTGAAGGTTTCCAATAGCGGAGTGCGTCGATCAATTGTCTGCAGCAAGCGATCATTTGGAATGGTAATCAACGTGTCAACTTGTCGACCCAGGTGAGTAATTGCCCAGTCAGCATTCACTCGGCGCTTTTCACCTTCAAAGCTAAATGGTCGCGTGGCAACACCAACCACCAAAATACCCAACTCACGAGCAATCTCAGCAACCACATACCCAGCACCAGAGCCCGTTCCGCCACCGGCACCAATAGTCACAAACACCATGTCAGCGCCTTCAAGAGCGGCACGAATTTCTTCACGTGACTCATTAGCGGCTGCCTCACCAACCGCTGGGTCAGCACCAGCACCAAGACCATTGGTCGTTGAATGTCCTAGATGGATTTTGACGTCGGCTTTTGAGTTATGCAACGCTTGTGCGTCGGTATTCATAGCGATGAACTGCACACCATTGAGGCCAGCGTCTTTCATGCGGTTAACTGCTGAACCACCGGCGCCACCAACACCAACAACTTTGATGCTAGCAAATGTCTGAACTTCGCTTGGTTGTATTTGTGGCATTATCGTATCTCCCCTCTAATCTCTATCCAGTATATCATCTTTGACCCTGGAGTGGTCATATTTATTTGAATTTCGCGAACAACCCACCTAAAAATCCGCCAGCTTTTTGAGCAACTTTACTAGCTTTTTTACCATGAGTTCCTTCAGAGCGGGACGGATTGGTGGACATTGCCAGCATCAATCCTATCGCTGCTGCATATTCTGGATCTTTGATGTCGTCAGTCATGCCAGCATAATCCTGCGGTTTGCCGATTTTCACCGCCAATCCAATCTGTTCTTTGGCAAATTCAGCCAAGCCTTTTACTTTAGCGCCACCGCCAACTAGCACGGCTCCACTTGGCATTTTACTGATACCGCCTGCCTTTTTCAGCTCTTTAGCTACCAGTTCGAAAATTTCTTCATAACGCGCCTCGACGATTTCTGCAACTTCTGCTCGGTGGAAAACCTGCGTCTCTTTCTCATGTTTGATGTCAATCACGCCCGTGGTTTCACCGCCCAATTCACCATGTTGCAGTTTAACCTTTTCGGCAATTTCCAAATCAACCTTAAGGCCAATTGCCAAATCGTTGGTGACGTTCTGTGAGCCCATTGGCACGACTGAAAGATGTTGCAAATCACCCTCTTCAAACACCGCCACGCCCGTTGTGGAAGCCCCGATGTCGATCACAGCCACACCATTTTCCATCTGAGATTCATTCAGCACCGCTTGAGCGCTCGCCAACACCGTTGGAACTATTCTGACAGCATTGATATTAGACATTTCCGCCAACTTGTGCAAATTCCCCAAGTGCGGCACCAATCCAGAAACAACATTTGCTCGTAGTTCCAGCCTCGTCCCCGTCATGCCAATTGGGTTTTTGATATTATCTTGCCCATCCAATCGATACTCATACGGAACTACTTCCAAAATCTCACGATTTGCAGGAACTTTTCCAACTGTCGCCACATTTTCCAGACGTGCTATGTCATCCTCTGTCACTTCACTGCTACTAGCATTAACAGCAACCATACCGTCTACTTTAGTACTGATGATATGTACGCCATTGGTGCCCAAAGCAGCTTGGTTCACTCGATGACCGCTCATTCGCTCAGCCGCATCAAGCGCCGTATCGATCGCTGCTGCCGGCCCATTCAAGTGTGTAATCACACCTTTACGCATCCCGCTGTTGGGAGCCTGTCCCACTCCAATAATTCTCGGCACGCCCATTGTTTCGTCAATATGTCCAATAACACATCGCACTTTTTTCGTGCCGATATCAATTCCTACCGCATAATGAGATTGTTCTTGCATATGCTTACAGTATATAGGAATATGGGGTCATTTTGCAAGCTGTCAAAAAAGCACAAGCATGATACACTAGACACATGAAACATAGTACTTTTTCTCATAAACCTGGCTTTACCTTAATTGAGATGATCATTATCATTTCCACAATCGCCATTCTCTCAGCAATTAGCATCGTCGCTTATCAGTACGTTAGACAAGACGCTTATGACGCAAAAGCCAAAACCGCGCTACAACAGGTCGAAACAGGGTTTAAATCTTACATAACCGCGGGCAATAAAGTACCAATGCGTTACTATAGCCCGTATGGTTTTTATGCTGACCCGGGAGGTGGATCAATAGAACAAGGCATCCCGGTCAATCATGGGGGCGGTATAGGTAGAGCCCTAGTCAATGCTGGATTTTTGTCGAGTAATTTACTGGACAGCCTCAAGAGTGGTCCCCAGAAAAATACCGCGTTAAAGAACAGCATTGCTTTTGCACAATGTGGTAAAAATAAGGTATTTTTCTACATTGAAGTATACCGAAAAGGTATGACGCAAGCAGAGCTCTGGAATAAGGTTCACTCATTAGAGTGTGAAAGGAAGACTAAGGACGACTGGTATGCAGAACATGGTTTAAGCCCTTCACTCAGTACGGTTACGACTGGTACAGTCAACGGTCCAGCACGTTACATACTAGCAGAGATTGATCTCACCTAAATCTCTACAGTTTCGTTAAAATCTCTGCACCCGTCTCAGTAATCAATACAGTGTGCTCAAAATGCGCGCCCAAACTGCCGTCTTTCATGCTAATCGTCCAGCCGTCATCCTCGGTAACAATTTTCTCACCACCAAGGCTCGCCATTGGTTCGATGGCAATTGTATCGCCAGCGTGCAGCACTGGACCAGTCCCGCGCTGACCATGGTTTGGAATCTCTGGACTCATGTGCATTTCCAGTCCTACGCCGTGACCAACCAACTCACGAATAATACCCAATTTAGCCTTCTTCAACACCGCTTCTATTGCCGCTGAAATATCACCGACACGCGTTCCCTCGCCAGAAATCGCATCAATTCCAGCATACAAACTCTGTTCCGTTGCATGCAGTAAATGTTTTTTAGCACCACGTGGCTCTTCGTCAACCACCATCGTAAAGGCGCTGTCAGTTTTCATGCCGCGGTAGCCGATCACCAGGTCAAAGCTCACTACATCGCCCCTCTCAAACACATAGTCTGTCGGAAATGAGTGCACCAACTGCTCATTAGTCGACACACAAATCACCCCTGGAAATTTCACCTCATCCGTCAAATACGTCGCTTCCGCACCAAAATCCTTGATACGCCCAGCCACGAACTCATTAACATCCAGCTCGCTCATGCCAGCCGTTACCCGCTGGCGCAGTTCGTCATAAATCGTCGCCAACATCCGGCCGCATTCGCGTATATCTTTCATCTGTTGTGGTGTTTTTTCACCAGTGATCAATTGACTCATTTGGCACCCTCAACAATTCCGCGACTAACCAGTTCTTTTTCAATCTCATCATGCACTTGTCCCACCGTACCAACACCGCTCATGTGGATGATTGGGATATTATTATCATTCAAATAGTCCAAGATTGGATAGATTTCACCCCGGTAAATGCTAAGCCGCTTGTCAATCGCCTCTGGCGTATCGTCAACGCGACCACGCACTCGCAAGCGCTCCAAAATCTCATCTCGTGGCACTTCCAGCACGATCACTAACTTCACGTCCTGGCCGTGATGCGGCCGCGACTCGACCAGCCACTTCGCCTGCTCCAATTGACGTGGATAGCCGTCCAAAATCACGCCGTTGATATCCTTAGCTTTATTCAACGCCTCGCCCATCAGACCATTGATGATTTCAACCGACACCAATTCACCAGACTGCATACGATGGATCAATTCACCATCGTGCGTGTCGCGCAGCAACTGCCCCGCGCTCAGCCAACGCCAACCATGACGCGCTGCCAAAATTTGCCCCTGCACGCTCTTACCAGCACCGGCCGGTCCAAAAAAGATAATCATGTTCCCTCCTATTTTGTCAGTTTTTCTTTAACAATCTTTGCAACCAACGCACCGTCAGCCGCGTTGCCAACTTTCTGCTTCACCACGCCGATAACCTGGCCCATCTTTTGCATGGAAACGTCATTCATGCTCGCCACAACATCTTCAACGATCGCTACAATTTCTGCTTCGCTCAACTGTTCTGGCAAAAATTCTCGCAAAATTTCCGCCTCTTGTTCCTCAGGCTCTGCCAATTCCGCGCGACCATTACTGCGGTAAAGCTCCGCACTCTCGACACGTTTTTTCACTTCACGAGCCAGAACTTTTTCAACTTCGGCGTCATTCAGGCCCTCGTCACGCTTGCCTAGTGACACCTCCTCGTTCAAAATTGCTGCTTTGACATTGCGCAACACATCCCCACGAAAACGATTGCCGCCCAAAAGAGCGGCTTTCATTTCATCAGTGATGCGCGCTTTTAGCGCTGACATTAACGCACTCCCAGGCGCATTTTTGCCGTTTTTTCAGCCCGGCGTTCACGACGAACGATTGCCTTTTTACGGCGCTCGGCCTTTGAAATTGGTTTCTCAAAGCGCATAACGTTTTTAGCTCGAGCCAAAACACCGCTCTGCAAAACCTTACGGTTGAAACGACGAATGATATTTTCGTTCGCTTCCTTCTGATCTTTACGTGTTACTTGTACCATACTTCCTGGATTATAACAGATGAGGAAATATTTGACAAATTACTATTCCAGAACAACCGAGTATATCGCTGCCAAACTTGCTGGCTGGTTCATATTGGCGTGTGTGTGACGAAGGATATTCCACTGATCGATTTCTGGAATACCAGGTATATTGCGTGCGCGCTCAACTATCATTTGAATATCTTCCCATTTGTTCAGGTGGCTCAGTTCTGGCACCAAAATATGGATAGAATCTCGCACATTTGGAGCTGCCATTCTAAAGTCCTTCTCAAATGCATTCCGCGTTAACCCAGACGGATCAACCAAGAACTGCTGAATCCAACCATTCTCAGGTGCTTCAAACGGACGGCCCAGCTCCTCTAGACTAAGTCCAACACCTCCTATGCATTCAATACGGTGAGGGGCTTCCACTGGGAGTGATATCAAGCCAGCTTCTTTAGCTGTTGGAGAAGCTGACTCCTTAACATATTTACCATTCTCTGCTCCTTCTTTTCCAAAAAAGCTGACAGCAATATCAACGAGATTCATCTCTCGCGTACCTGTTGGATCATGCAACCGCAGCTCTGATACTGCCCCTGGTGTCATATTTGCGACTACTCCCGTAGCTACCCTTGCTCCCAGCGAGTGCCCAGCTACATTGACCTCATCATAATCCCGAGCCACATGTTCCAATACCTTTGCATAATATTCACCTGCTGACGCATAACTACCAGTCTGCCTGATTTCTTTTTGGACCGACTTTGGCAGCATGCCAGAATTACCGATTCCTGGACCATTCATTACCATATAGGCAATATCTGGATTTGCATAAACCATATCGAGCGCTTCACGCAGAGCGTTCCGATGACGAAAGGCACCGCCCCAGCCATAATACACAGCCTGAAGCTTTTTTGCATTAAGCTTGCCGAACATCGCAACCTCAATTCCGATACCACCCAAGCCACGAATATAGCGTGGGTCTCTCACCTGCTCAATAACTTTTTCTTTCTGGTCCTTGTTGATATCAAGCCACGGATTGACCTCCAGCTCTTCAATCCTTTCTGGCGATATCTGAATTATTTTACCATCATTAAACAACTTGTTCTCAGTGCCCTCTGCTGTAGGCACTATATGACTGACTCGTTTTAAACGAAGGCCGTCGTCAAAGCCATGATCTATTGTTGTATTACATTTTTCATTCATATGCGTAGTGCTCCAGTATGGATTATTCCTTGAACTGGTTTCTATTATATTATATAAATTAATATAAATCAACCTTGTGGTCACTGTGACGGCCCTAATGATGACTATTCCGCCTCGCCCACGTGTAGCAACCGCCCCTCAACCGTTCGCACCCCCTGCCATTCGTTGATGGTTGGCTGAAACCACGCCGCTACCTCGTCGCCCGGATCGCGGAAGAACTCCTCTGGTGCGTTGAACGCCAGCATCTGCAACACTGTACCATTTTTATCACGCAGCGCTAATTTAACGTGTTGCCCATCCGCGCCCATTCGCCGTACACTCAACACATTTGCCGTGGCAATTTTCAGGACTGGCTCTGGATTGCCATTGCCAAACGGCTCCATTTTTGCCAAATTCTCCACCAACTCCTCGTCAATTTCCGAAAAATCATCAACTTCCACATCAGCCCGCGGCAACAAATATCGCTCTTGGTTTGTTAGTTGCAACGAATCATAAAACTCATTCACGCGACGACGGAAATCACCGATTTTCTCAGGCTCCAGCGTCACGCCCGCCGCCGCTCCGTGCCCGCCACCTTTGATGATAATGTCGTCCGCCGCCCGCACAGCATCCGCTGCTGAAAAATCGCCAAAGCTGCGCGCCGAACCCGTCGCTTCCTCGCCACGCTCGCCGATGATAAACACTGGCCTTTTATACTTTTCCACCAATTTCGACGCCACGATGCCGATAACACCGTGATTCCAACCATCACTGCTCACCACCAGCACACGATCATTCGCCAGCTTCTCGGTTTGCATACACGCTTCCTCAAAAATCGTATCCTGAATGCTGCGTCGTTTAACGTTCAGTTCCTCCAATTTCTCACTGGCCTCCAGCGCCGCCAGTCCATCATGCGCCACCAGCATGTCCAACGCGTGTTGCGCCGTTTCCAGCCGCCCCGCCGCATTCATGCGCGGACCCAAGCCGAATCCCAAATGCCTAGCATTGACCTGCTCTGGCTCAATACCCGCCACCGCCATCAACGCTTTCAGCCCTGGGCGTTGTTGTTTTTTTAGAACCTCTAGTCCCCAATACACATTCGCCCGATTTTCATCAGCCAACGTCACGATATCACAGACCGTCCCCAGTGCCACCAAATCGAGCAGCCACTTTTCATAACCATCAGGCAAGCCATCCAGCTCAGTCTGCAGTGCCTGCACCAGCTTGAACGCCACACCCGTACCACACAAATCACGAAACGGATAAGTATGTCCTGAAAACTTCGGGTTCACCGCTGCCACGCTCGGCGGTGGCGTTTCGGCAACATTGTGATGATCTGTCACCACCGTATCAATTCCCAAGCTGGTGGCATAGGCAATTTCCGCATGACACAAGCTACCGGTATCTACCGTCACGATCAAATCCGCACCCATGTCGCGCACCTTATCAACCGCGCCCATGGTCATGCCATAACCCTCAACAAATCGGTTTGGGATGAAAGCGTCGATGTTCTTAAACCCAAACTTACCAAACGCATCCAACAGCAGTGCCGTGGCGCTCAGCCCATCAATATCATAATCACCGTAAATGACGATTTTTTCGCCCTGCTCCCGCGCTTGTTTCAACCGCACCACCGCCTTTTTCATATCCGGCAGCAAAAACGGATCATGCTTCACCGCTGCATAATCCGGCCGCAAAAAAGCCTCGCGCGCTGCTCGCGTCGTCAAGCCTCGCGCTGTCAAAATCTGCTCGAACAAGGTCATCAATCTCTATCAACCGAGCTACGCTTCGGCCGTGCCGCATGTTGCTGCGACTTAATCACCATTCCCTGCAACTCCTTGAAAATTGGAAATTGCTTATTTGTGAAATACGTTCGCGAATTGCCCTGTTTCTCGCTTTTCAGAAAACCAACTTTTTCTAATCTCTTTAACTCGCGCTGAATATTTCCTGGATCTTCTTTGATCAACTTTGCCAACCCACGTACGTGAGTGTGAAAATCAGGATATTTAGCATAAACAACCACAATCTTACGCCTCACCCGCGATGTAATAAAAACGTCTAACATAGTCCTGTGCTCTTTACTGCATCCCCTTCTTTATTTAACTCCAGTGTAGCACAATTTTACAACACCCGGCAAGTCCTTTAGCGCCAATTCATAATTACTTGATTGATTTTTGCAACAGTCTCCTCACGTGAAGGTAGTTCATTATCCTCATAATAATGGTTAATTCCCATGAAGTTTTCCTTGACGTCCAATATATGCAGATCATCCACCGTGATGTGCAATCGATCAACAGCAGCAATACTACACACAGGCAACGCCACCACCAGTTTTTCAATACGAATCGATTTTAAAAATCCCAAAGCCACATCCAAGCTTGAAAGATTATCACCAAAGCCATCACTCACCAAAATAACCGTCCGATCTTTCAACAACGCCGCATCAACGATACCGCCATCACCCAGTAGCCGATTAATTCGTTGGTATGCCTGCTGTTTTTGTTGTTCCAGATAGCCATGAAATTCATTAGTATACTCTCGAATCTCGCCAGACGAAAAGTCACTGTTGTAGGTAAACTTTCCGCTCTGAGAAACTGCGCCAAAACTCAACCCCTCTCCAGGAACGTCAATACTCTCCGACAGCAGCATCATCAAAACACAGTGTAGTCTGACCGCGATCTGCTCACCGACCAATACGCCGCCTTCGCCCAATGCCAGCACTGCACAGTTTTCGTAACGATATTTTTCGAACAACTGCTGTCCCAACTCTGCACCCGCCTGCATGCGACTCTGAAAATACATATGCTTATTGTAGCATTGATGAAGCGTTATAATAATAGCTATGCGATACTACGAGGTGTCTCCAACTACGATTGTCCGCGCTGACACTGGCAGCTTTTCCTATGCTTCACATGAAGAGTTAGTGCCAGGAACTATCGTGACCATTCCTGTCGGCAAGAAGGTTGTTGTGGGTGTCGTTTTGCAGGAGATAGCACAGCCGCCCTATGCCACGCGGGAGATAATTGCGGTCGTCGATCAGCCGCCGCTACCCAGCCAATTACTGTCACTACACACCTGGATGAGCCAATTTTATGCGACTCACCCCGCCACTGTCTGGCAAACGATTCTACCGCGTGGTATCACCAAAAAACGACGAAAATCCATAGAGTTCACCTCTGTCAATGTGCAAAATCGAATAAAAAATGTATTCACCAAAGATCAGCTCCAAGCCCTGCAAATTATTGATTCCATAACCAGCGGAACGGCTCTGCTACACGGCATCACCGGCTCCGGAAAAACGTTGGTCTACGTTGAAGCATCCCGACGCGCTGCAGCTGAAGGAAAGTCTTCCATAATACTCATTCCAGAAATAGCCCTGACGACCCAACTGGTATCAGCCTTCACAGAACATCTCGACAATGTGATCGTTACCCATTCTCGCCAGACTGAAGCTGAACGCCATACAGCATGGCTACACGTTTTGAACGCTAACAAGCCCGTTGTGGTCATCGGCCCAAGGTCAGCCTTATTCATGCCCATACATAACCTCGGATTTATCGCCATTGATGAATGCCACGAACCTAGCTTCAAACAAGAACAATCCCCCCGCTACTCCGCACTGCGCACTGCTGCCGTGCTGGCGCAGAATCATAACGCCAAGTTAGTTCTGGGTAGCGCTACTCCCAGCATCGCTGACTATTATTTGTCCGAGCAACGACACCGACCCATCATCACCATGCCCAAACCCGCTCGCAAAGATGCCGTCAAGCCCACTATTAAAGTCGTTGACATGACCAAGCGCAATAATTTTACTCAGCACTTCTTCCTATCAGACGCCCTACTTTCTCAACTTCAACAAACCTTCAACGATGGTCAGCAAGCACTCATTTTTCACAATCGTCGCGGCACCACCGCGATCACCCTGTGTCAAAATTGCGGCTGGCAAGCTGGCTGCCCTAACTGCTTTGTGCCGCTGACACTACACCAAGACAAACATCAACTTGTTTGCCATATATGCGGATATACCGCGACCGTCCCAACGGTCTGCCCCGAATGCCAACATGCCGATATCATCCATAAAGGCATCGGCACCAAACGCATCGAAACAGAATTGAGCAAATTATTTCCTCAGCAAACCATCGCCCGTTTTGATGCGGACACTCCTAGCGACCAGACCGTAGAAAAGTTATACCAAGACGTCAAAGAGGGTACTATTGATCTCATCATTGGCACGCAAATGATCGCCAAGGGATTAGACTTGCCACACCTACGAACTGTTGGCGTAGTGCAAGCAGACACCGGGCTGACACTGCCTGATTTTGCAGCCGCTGAGCGCACATTTCAGCTGCTTGCTCAGGTAGTCGGGCGCGTCGGTAGATCACATCACCCAACAACCGTCGTTGTTCAAACTTACCAACCACAGCACCCAGCCATCCAAGACGGCCTCACGCAAAATTACGCTGATTTTTACCACCGTACCATAGCTCAACGACAAGCAACCATGTTTCCGCCATTTACCCATCTTTTGAAACTCACTTGTATCTACAAAACTGAAGCTGCTGCTATTCGCAACGCGCAAAAACTTGCCTCCACCCTCAAATCAGTTGCGCCAAAAACCGTGCAAATTTTAGGACCGACACCTGCGTTTTATGAACGAGTGCGCGACACCTACCGTTGGCAACTGTTACTCAAAAGCCCCCAACGTGATGATTTAGTCGCCATATTAGCTCACTTGCCACCACAACATTGGCAATTCGAACTCGACCCGATTTCCCTCCTCTGATATACTTGATGTATGACTAGAGACGACATTATTGCCCTACCAAATCCCCACTTGCGTCAAAAATCTCATCGTACCCATGTCATCACTGATGATGTACAACAGCTGTCTGACGACATGACTAGCGCCGCGTTAGATTGGGAGGACTCACGACCACATGAAATCAGCGCCGCTCTCGCAGCAGTGCAAGTAGATCGCTTGGAGCGAGTCGTCATCGTCCGAGCTGACTTTGATAACAAGAAAACTCGTGACTTCATGACCTTGATCAACCCAGAGATTGTCAAATACGAAGGCGATTTAGTAGCTGATTTTGAAGGTTGCTTGAGCGTAAAACACATCTATGGCAAAGTGCCACGCTACACCAAAGTTCGCGTCAAAGCTTTAGACCTGGAAGGCAATGAGATCCGCTTCAAAGCCGAGGGCTTTCTAGCACGTGTCCTACAGCATGAAATTGACCACACTAACGGCATCGTCTTCATCGATCACATCCGTGATACGCACGATGCATTTTACACCCTCGATGATTCTGGTGAATTACAACCGCTCAATTATGACACGAGTATCAAAGATAACACTGATCTTTGGGGATAACCATGTCTGAGATAGTATTTTTTGGCACCGAAGAGCACAGTCTCATCACCCTCAAGGCTCTTCATGAGGCACAATTCCACATTGCTGCCGTCATCACCAAGCCTGACGCACCCAAAGGCCGAGGCGGTAAACTATCAGAGCCTGCTGTCAAAACGTACGCTCACCAACATAATATTCCTGTCTGGCAACCAAATAACCTCAAAGACATTTTGCCGGCCATTCAAACGCTCAAGTCACCAGTAGGTGTTTTGGTTAGCTACGGCAAAATCATACCTCAGTCAATCATTGATCTATTCAATCCTGGCATCATCAATCTTCACCCATCACTCCTCCCACAATACCGTGGCCCATCGCCCATTGAAGCTGCCATGACTAACTTAGACTCCCACACTGGGATATCCTTGATAAAATTAGACGCCCAAATGGACGCCGGACCAATCTACCATCAAGAGTCCATCCTGCTCTCCGGTAACAAATCTCGTGATGAGCTGTACTGCAAATTATTCAATCTGGGTTCACAACGCTTGGTCGAATTATTGCCTCGCATCATATCCGGAGACATACACCTCAAACCACAACAAGATTCCATTGCCACCTACTGCAAATTATTATCAAAACAGGATGCACCCCTCGATCCACAATCCCTCAGCGCCAAACAAGCGGCCGCGCGAGTCAGAGCCTATCTCGGTTTTCCTCGCTCTACCATGATGTTTGACGGTCTCCGCCTCATCATCACTAAAGCTCATCCTGATGTCACACCAAAAACCGCTCTAGACCAGTGCTACCACGATGGACAATTCCTCATCATCGACGAACTCATCGCACCAAGTGGCAAAAAAATGACCGCAGAAGCGTTTCTCCGCGGTCATAAACATCAACAAATTGCTTAGCTACGCTGCTGCTTGCGAAGCCGCAGAATCAGCTCCTAAAATCATGTCACGATTTGCCACAATCTCTCGCTTTAGCTCATCCAACACAGCTGCGACGACATCTCGATAGTCTGGTCGGTTTACTTCTAGCCATTTTGTCGCCGCAAACTCGTCCCGCAAGCGTGGGTCATCCATCGGTACCCCAGAAACTTGCACCAAACGCTGGAACATTGGGTCCTGCATCAAATTAGGAACGTGCCGCGCCAAAAAATCATCTACTGCCCCCGGACGCTTATCTATAATGCCAGAAAACTCTTCCAGTTGAGCATCGCTCATACCCTGGCTCAACCGCTCACCAACGCGAAGCTCCAGCTCACTGTAGATGTGCTGCAAAAACGGCTTGCGCTGCTCCTCCGGCAATTGATCCAGCCCGAGCTCTTTGAGAAATTCGTCATTCAGTTGGAACATAGTCCTCCTTTTCTTTCGTCTATACTCTCCATAAATTATAACAGCAATCCCGAAAGATTGCCATTATAACCTAGTAATTACCGTTACTCACGCACCATGTTCAGTGCATCATTGTGCAGCGTCTGCAGCTCAACCATCGTCTGATTCATTGCATTCTGCACGATTTCTGTCAAATTGATACCGTTGCCTTGGCACCAATTGAGTAGCATCGGCACATCTTCACTATCCAGCAAAGCCTCAAACTCTTCCCTTTTTTGTTCACCGACAGCCGCCAATAGCTGATCAGTAATCTTTGCTTGCACACTATTGGTTGCATTCTGCCGCATCTGTTCTTTTGCCTCTGGTGGCAGCATCCCAAAACCAGCTTGTGTCAAAAATTCGTCAGTAATTTCAAACATTTATATCTCCTTTTTGTGTTATTATACCTTACTATTTACGCAGCTAGTACATGCCTGTATTGATCTAGTACTTCGATAATATTCCCAGTGTCAAAGCTTCCATCAACCTTAAGTATCTCTTTACTGCCATCGACGATCCATTCAACCTCGTGTCCATTTGCTTGTGCTAAGTCTGCCAACCGATGCAGCTCACTTGTCGCATTTTCAGCACCAAACTGTCCTACTGCCCAGTCCCATGGATATTCGTAACTACCAACTGGCGAGATAACCTCTGGTTGCGTAGTAGAGCCACCGTCGGGAGTTTCTACACTAGGAGTACTGCCTGTATGCTCTGCGCCAGTAGTACTTTCACTACCTGAAGCATGATTTACATTATCATGTCCTGCTCCAGAAGCATGGCTCTCAGCACCAAATACTGTTGACTTCAGTATTCCTGTAGTAATGCTACCTGCAGCGTAACCAATAGCTACCTTACTCATTGCCGAGCGAACTTTCCGACGAAGTCGCTCCTGACGCTCTTCACTTGATTTCTGACTACTATCGACATAGGTATCGACCATAGATTCCATCATTTCATCAGTATCTTTGGCATCTTTAGCACCCTGCTTAAACACGTCCTGCCAGGCATCCTGTGAGTTATCAGTTACGCGCTCTTCACCGCGATGTGACTCCAGTACGGATTGTTTGACCACTCCAGCCGTTACTAAGCCTGCTCCTAAACCAACCGCTGTAGTGATTGGCCAAGTTGCAACAGCAGCGGTTACTGCACCGGCTGTTGCACCACCAGCGCCAAGCTTCAGCCATTGAGATAGCGTGCTACCGCTAGTAGCTTTGTCACCAGCCTTTGTAACACCCTTTCTGAACCACGCTACAAGCTTGTTAACCTTGCCAGCAACTCTCTTGAATTTAGATTGCTCACCTTCATCAAGCATAAAGCGCTGGTCAAGCATCTCATCATATGCTTCTGTTGTCTTCTGAGCCGTTTCCTGCATACCCTGGAAGGCACGAGCCGCCATCATCTGCGCAAACAATTCCTGCTGCTTTGCTAACTCCTCACCTGAGAGTTGGTTCAGCTGCTCAATCTGCGACGCCATTTCTTCCTTAGCGACAGCCAATTCACAAGCCTTTAGCTTATCTGCTGCCTCCTGAAGCGCTTCCTTACGCTTCTTTCCGCCAAACCATTCTTTAAAGAAATGTGATTCAACATCAACACGTGCTTTAGCAAACGCCAGCCTTGCCGCGTCCAGCTCCTGCTGTGCCTTACTCTTTTCAGCTGATTGAGAAGCTTCACCCTCACCAAGGTATTTATCACGCTGTGCTTGCTCGTACAGGCTCAAACCTTCAGGGTTCTCGTCTGGAGTCTTAACTTTCGCCGGAGCTTCAGGAGACAATTGAGAAGTCTCGCCCTCGTCAAGGTATTTATCACGCTGTGCTTGCTCGTACAGGCTCAAACCTTCAGGGTTCTCGTCTGCCTTCAATCCCTGCTCTATCTCTTGTTTCTTGGTATAATATGCCTGAACTCTAGGATCTAACTCATCCCAATGAGTTTCCACATAGTCCCCAGTAGTTGGACGTGGCGCAGGCGTTTCTTTATTCATTCGTGGTGGTTCCTTTCACTTGGGTGTGCCAAGATTAGTTGGAGTTTTTCTCTAAAGAAATACTAGCACAAAT
>CAUQVC010000013.1:0-20894 GCA_963521715.1 uncultured Candidatus Saccharibacteria bacterium
GCTATAATGAGCCTATGTAGAAAATTGCCATTATCGAAGATGATCCAGCTATTAGCCAGATGTACCGCATGAAATTTGAGGCTGATGATTTTGATGTACGACTCGCAGCCGATGGCAAAGTGGGCGTCGAATTAGTTGAGAAATTTACCCCAGATATCATTTTACTTGATTTACAAATGCCGGAGATGGACGGGCTGACTGCCTTGAGAAAAATTCGTTCACACACGTGGGGTGAAACTGTGCCAGTCATCGTCCTAACTAACCTGAGCGAAGAAGAAGCGCCCGATGAACTGCGAGATCTCAACATTCACAGCTACATCGTCAAAGCGAACTTGACGCCACGCCAAGTGGTCAGCAAAGTCAAAGACGTCATCGGCTAGGCTGGCTAGTTCTGTTTTTGCCGATTGGCAATAGCCAGGCAAGCATTGATCAAATTATCAAACAGCGCCGCCACCGTTAGCGGTCCAACGCCGCCTTTTTCGGGCGTGATTGATACGTCCTGCCGGTCACGCACTTCGCTGGCAACATCGCCAACTATTTTACCCTTGTCAGACGCAGTGCCGGCATCTACCACGATGGCACCGGGCTGCACCATGTCAGACGAAATAATACCGGGACTGCCCGTGGCGGTGACGATTACCCCAAAGTTCACCAACTCTGCCAGATCATCTCCCATGTCAAATACCACCGGTTCCAAACCAGACCGCTGCCACATGTCCACCAATGGCGCGCCCACCAGTCGCCCGTGCCCAACCACAGCAATGCTTTTTTTGGAAAGGTCAATGCCATGCCCTGACAACAACCAATTGATAGCCGTTGGCGTCGCCGCCTCAAACGACGAACGAGGATTCAGTCCATCAACGTCTTTTTCTGGCGCGACCGCAGCTAATATTTCGTCCGTCTGAGTTGGATCTTTCAACGGCAATTGGACGATGATCCCCTGCACATCTTCTCGCGCATTCAGCTGCCGCACCGTTGCCAACACATCCTCTACGTGATGGATTTCTGTATCGATCAGAATATCCGCGCCATAGTTACGCTTCAAACGCATGTAGGTTTCAATCACTGGATTGTCAGTATTGGTGACAATTGCCAGACGCGGCTGAATATGCCAGGCTTGACGTAGTGCCCGGACTTGCTTGGCTTGACGCTCTTTGATAAAACTTGCCAAATCTGTACCAGTCAGTATTTTCATCTCTATCATTCTACCAAATGAACCTGCTTGAGTACAGGTATCAGCTATGGTATAATGCTAGAAGCTTGCGCATGGCGGATGTAGCTCAGTTGGTTAGAGCGCTGGATTGTGGCTCCGGAGGCCGTGGGTTCGACCCCCATCATTCGCCCCAAGCATTGATTTGTGGCATAATATGTGCTAAAATCACACACATGGGCCAGTAGCTCAGCTGGTTAGAGCACCTGCCTCTTAAGCAGGGTGTCGAGGGTTCGAGCCCCTCCTGGCCCTCCAAAATAACCTCACACGCGTGTGAGGATTTTATTTTGCCTTATCCATATGGGTTATACCGACGGGAAGGTGGTTCGTGAAATGATAACCTTGGTCTATTGAGTCCTATCGGACGAGCATTGGCGTTTGAAGACTGCCGATTTGGCCTATCTGTTTCAGTCTTGGCAGTATGCGGTTTTCTGTTTGAAAGATTCTGCTCTGCCGACTGCTTGGATTTATGATCATACCCCGAAGCTACAACCCCCAATTCCATGCCAAAGCGACGTACATGCCCATGGCAGCTAGCCATGGCAGAGCTTTGATAATTATTGATGTATTGGCGATCTGAATTTGCCCGATGTTTTCTGTTGATGCTTCGTCCCGTATGTCCGTACGCCGTAAAACCGTCAATCGACCCTCGTCGAGGATCAGATAGTCTCATCATCAGTTCTCGAGACATGCGTGGTTTTCGACTCGCATCCATATTTGATACTCGTAATCCTATGGCGCCCCGAGTAGGATTCGAACCTACGACCTTAGGCTTAGAAGTCCTCTGCTCTATCCAGCTGAGCTATCAGGGCGTATTCACATTATAGCATCTTTCTGCTACAATGATACAAGCTCGCGGGTGTAGTACAGCGGCTAGTATGCAAGTTTTCCAAACTTGAGATCGGAGTTCGATTCTCCGCACCCGCACCAATATTTACGATAATCCCCATCCATAAAGGGCATCATGGATCCATATTTTTACACAGAAAAACCGAGATACCGACCACACGACATCGAAGATGCCTCTGAATTTTATGACATCATTGAACGTAGTAGCTTGACTCACCAGCTGTCTGATTCTAGGCCGTATATCTACTGGACGATGGAAATTTACGACAAAGCCAATGGCATCAAAGGTGGCGGCGGTTTGGGCGTGCTGGCAGCGGACACGCGGCGAGTAGCAGAAAAATTAGACGTGCCATTTGTGGTAGTCACGCCATTTTACCGCAGTGAATCGCACCAAAAAATTACCAACCTCGAGCAGGAAGAATTTTCAGAAACTGTCTCACCACAAGACTATGGCTTTGAATATATCGACGACGTGTCCATTAGTTCACGTGGTTTTCCTGATGCCAGTTTGAGTATTTTCAAAAAGGCACTTGGTTCGACGCAGTTTGTCACCATCTCAGAGCCAAACTTTGGACAATTGTACGAAGGTGAAGGCTCGGGCGATCACCGGCTATACCAAGAAGTCGCGCTCGGGTTTGGCGGCTATAAAGCTCTGAAACTGCTCGGCATCAAGCCGGCTGTCATCCAACTCAACGAAACCGCAACCATTTTTGCGGCACTAGCCAGGCTGGACGAACTATGCGCCAACGGCATGAACTTGTACGAAGCAATCGTTTACGTACGCAAACACACACTCTATACCAACCACACCCTACTCCAGGCGGCTGAACCAGAATTTCACCGCTCACAGTTTGAGAAATTGGTGCTGCCAAATCTCAAAAGCAACGCCGTGCGCTGCTGGCTAATGGAGCAATTTCGTAACGACCGTCTGCGGCCGAACTTGCTGGCAATTGAGCTGACCGAAGCCAAAAATGGCGTCAGTAAACTGCACGCCCGTGTGGCGAATTTCCGCGACCGCAACAACGACAAGGTCAAGTTTCATGCCATCACCAATGGTATCGACCTGGAGACATGGGTGCTACCAGAAATCATGCAACTCTACAGCGAGAGCGGGATTATCGATAAATTTGGGCTGCCAACAGATAATTTTCATGCCAAAATCGACACATTGACCGCGTCAGACCTCCGCGCCATGCACCGCGCTGGCCGCACTGCCTTGAACCGTGTGCTGCAGCACCGTAAAGATCAGTACAATCACCCTGTGCAAATACCAGAAAATGCATTGTTGTTTGATTTTAAACGGCGTTTCGCCAACTATAAGCGACCATACATGCCGTTCACTAACCCAAAGGCTCTGCGACAGATTTTGGTGGATTATAATGCGCATTATATCTTGGCGGGAAAAGTCCACCAAGGCGACACTGTGATGTATCAACGGCTGCTTGAGATTTTACAATTGGTAGACGCTGACCCAATCTTGAAAGAGCGCGTTCATTATATTCAAGATTATGACGAAGAATTGGGGCGCGCATTGGCAGTTGGCTCAAATATCGCCATCAACGTGCCGGAAGTTGGCTGGGAGGCTTGCGGTACCTCATGGGAAAAAGATATCGCCAATCTCAAATTGCTCATTTCCACCAGCGACGGTGGCGTGGCAGACATCAAGCCAATTGCCTGCCTGGAAGTTAGTGGCAAAAACTACGACGAAGAAGTTCGTTCACTGTATCTCAACATGCACAAAGCCGCACGCATCATGCAAAATGATTCACTGCTGGAAAAATTAACTCATCGCCAGCTCAAAGCATACCTGCCGATCATCTCTGGCGCGCGCATGATGAAAGATTATCTCCACTTTTTGTTCCCAAAGCGGTGATACTATTCGTTGATCACCTCAACTTGCGCACCCAAACGGTTCAGACGCTGAGCCAGATCTTCATAGCCACGGTTGATGGAGTACACGTCGCGCAAGGTTGATTGGCCTGGTGCTGCCAACATCGCCAAAAAGACGACAACACTTGGTCGAAGCGCCGGTGGCGCGATGACGTCGGCTGGTTTCCAATTGGTCGGACCGCTGATGTATACTCGGTGTGGATCGACCAGCTCAATGTGCGCGTTTAACTTGCTTAGTTCAGTGAAATAAATCGCCCGGTTTTCGTAGCTCCAGTCATGCACCAAGGTCCTACCTTCAGCCATGGTAGCGATGAGCCCCAAGAACGGCAAATTATCCATGTTAATCCCTGGAAATGGCAGCGCGTGAATCTTGTCCTTTGGCGCAACCAGCTTGGAGTGTTTCAGCGCGATGTCCACCAAACGAGTGCGGCCATTGTTGGCTGGATATTCGTCGCTCAGTTCGTACTGCAGACCCATCTCAGCCAAGGTTGCTAGCTCAATTTCCAAAAACTCAATTGGCGCTCGGCGCACCGTAATCTCCGAATCAGTCACCACGGCTGCTGCGATGAAACTCATGGCCTCAATCGGGTCCTCAGACGGTGCGTATTCAACAGGTTGGTTGATCGATTTTTTACCGGTGATGGTCAACGTAGTAGTGCCGATGCCTTCTATCTTCACGCCTAATTTTTCCAAGTAGAAACAAACGTCCTGCACCATGTAGTTTGGGCTGGCATTGCGGATGATGGTCTTGGTTGGTGACAATGCCGCTGCCATGATGAGGTTTTCAGTCACCGTGTCACCACGTTCAGTCAGGACAATAGTGTGATCACCCGTCGTGACATCAACCGTCGCGTGATAACTGTCTGGTTCCGCCTCTACCTGCATCCCAAAATGCTTCAGACCTGACAAATGTGGCTCTACGGTGCGCTTACCGAGATTACAGCCACCGGCAAATGGCAACCGAAAGTCATGGTATTGATGCAGCAGCGGACCGAGAAACATTAGCACAGTGCGAGTACGCTTGGCAGCAGCGATATCCATATCTTCTAGCCTCAGCCGAGCTGGCGGCGTGATTTCCAAGTCATTGCCTGCTAGCCACCTTGTTTTGACACCGATGGAGTTAAGCACTTCGATGATGCGGTTAACTTCTTCGATGCGCGACACCCGCCGCAATGTCGTTTTACCTTTGTTGAGTAAACTAGCGCACAGCAAAGCCACGGCGGCATTTTTACTCGTTTTGACGTCGATGCTACCGGACAGTTTGTGTCCACCCGAGACGCGGAAATTGATCTTGCCGGTTTTGTTAAGCAACATAATATTATGGCTCAATACCTCCGAGATGCGCGACAACATTTCAAGACTGAGATTTTGTTTACCGCTTTCAATACGATTGATTGCGCTCTGAGACGTTCCCAAAGCATCGGCTAATTGGGCCTGCGTCAGATTTTTTCGTTGACGATTTTCCGCAATGAGCGTACCGATCTTTTGGATGTATCGATCTGTATTCATGCCGGCAGTATATCACAAATGATATAATAGTACAAATGGTATAATGGAGTCATATAGGAGAAATTGACATGAAAGATCAAGCAATTGAACGACTCATCGCTGCGGAAATTGAGCGGCAGCAAGCGGGGTTGGAACTCATCCCCAGCGAAAACTACGTTTCACCAGACGTGCTCAAGGCGCTGGGCAGCGTATTTACCAACAAATATTCTGAGGGCTACCCTGGCCGGCGCTACTATGGCGGACAGCATAATACCGATCAAATTGAGCAATTGGCGATTGACCGTGCCAAGCAACTATTTGGCGCTGACCACGCCAATGTTCAGCCACACTCCGGCGCCCAGGCCAATGAGGCGGTGTATTATGCGTGGTGTGAGCCAGGCGACACCATCCTAGCGATGGATTTGGCGCACGGCGGACACCTGACCCACGGTGCACTAGTCACCCGCTCAGCCCGCGAGTATAACTTCATCCGCTACGGCATCAAGGATGTCGAAACCGGCGAAATTGACTATGAAGAAATTCGCCGTTTGGCGCTAGAACATCGGCCAAAGATCATCTTGGCAGGCTTTTCGGCTTATCCGCGGGAGCTGGATTATGCCAAGTTTGCCGAGATCGGACGCGAAGTCGGCGCCATGCTAATGGCGGACATGAGCCACATCGCTGGACTGATCGTCGGCGGCCAAGCCAAAAATCCGTTTGACTATGGCTTTCACGTTATCACCACTACCACGCACAAAACCCTGCGCGGTCCACGCGGCGGCTTGATCTTGTCAAAAGGCGTCGTCGGCAATCCGTTGAAACGACCAGAAAAGACCCTGGAAAATCTGCCAACACTCATCGACCGGGCAGTTTTCCCTGGCACTCAAGGTGGTCCGCACATGCACACCATTGCCGCCAAAGCAGTAGCTTTCGGCGAGGCGTTACGTCCAGAATTTACAGCATACGCCCAGCAAATCGTAAAGAATGCGGCCGTGCTGGCAGATGAATTGAAACGCGGCGGCTTGAAATTGGTAACAGGTGGCACCAGTAACCACTTGGTGCTGACAGATGTTTATGGCAGCTTCGGTATTGACGGCAAAACCGCTCAGGAGCGGCTGGAGGCCAGCGGCATCACCGCTAACGCCAATGCCATCCCGAATGACACCCTACCGCCATTTCGTCCAAGCGGCTTGCGCCTTGGTACACCAGCAGTAACGACGCGCGGCATGACAGAAACTGACATCAAGCAGATTGCTGAGTGGATCATTACAGCAATAACCGCAGATGACCCGAGTGTCCACACTAAACTCAAACAAAAAACTGGGGCTTTAGCAAAGAGCTTTCCACTGCCATATTAAAAGGTAAAGGCAAAGGCAAACAAAAATTCCCGGGGAATCCCCGGGAATTTTTAAAAAGCATAGTAACTAGACCTTAGCATTGTCCTGTCTTCAGTACAATCTTGTGATCTGTCTCATTCTGGCCAAGCACATCTTTCCAGTAAGTAACTTTGGCACCGGTTACAGAAGCTGGTGTACCTGTGCTGCACTGCTCATACTTATATTTACCTTTGTTTGTGCCACCGTCTGGTTCAGTGTTACCGATACCACTCTTTGCACTATCTGACAGTCTTATGGTACTGTACCCCTGAATGTCACTGGCTTCAGGCCACTTGTCGTTGTCTGCATGGTATGATGCAGCCGCATTGATAATGTTGCGCGCATCAGACGCGCGTTCGTCGTCACGTGCTTTTTGTGTTACACCGTTGTAGGCAACGATTGAGATTGCTGCCAAAATCGCGATAACAACGATCACGATCAAAAGCTCAACAAGTGTGAAACCTTTAGTTTTGTTTGAAGAAATCATTTCTGATTTGCCCCCTATTTTTTAGTTAAGTTATTAACAATTTTGATTGTATCAGAGCGGTTTTAAAAACACAAGCATTTTATCATTGTGCGTTGAGTGACCTGGCATACATAATGCCGGTGTAGCTGATTTCGCTACCTGCAACTTGACGTTTAGCGGTCAATTTGATCCTGACAGCGCTCGGTTCAGAACTGGAAATATTGATATAGTCAATCTGTAAATCAGTTGCAGAATTTGACGACATCACTGTTTCTGTCTTTGGACGCTGCCAGGTATTTGGCGACGTTTGGCATGCATTCATGGAAACTTTTCTCATGAGCTTTGAGCCGGAGACTGAATACTCCAGGTTGTATGACAAGGCTTCTTCGAGAAGTAGCCCAGCGCTCGCCACTGAACAGTCCTTTTTGACCAGTCGCCGGTCGGTTGCTAGTGGGTTTTTGTTGGTGACAAAATTATTGGTACTTAGCGCAAATGATGAATCAGGATTGATAACCAGACTAGTACGCACATCTTCTTCCATACGATCCAGCACCGCCTGTACTTCGTTTTGCAGCTGAGAACGAGCAGTCGTGCGCATGGACTCCGTCGTCAAACTGATAACGATACCAACGATACCCGCCAAAATGATGATCACCAACGGCGATATCACCAACATCTCCACCAGCGTGAAACCGCGCTGAGACTTACTGTGAGACATAGACCGCATGAGAAACTTCCTTTGCTGGATTGTCATATTTGGCAGTGGCCGTCACGCGCATCACCCCAACGTTTGGCTGAACACGACAACGCTTGAGTGTGATATTTACCGTTCCGAGCAGTGCATTGTTACGAGTGATGGTCTGTTCAGGGTGAGACGAACCAAAGCAGAGTTGCGATATTTCTTGATAGGTGCCTTCAGACCGTAGTACTTCGTACGCCAAAGTGCTCGCCTCCGACAATTTGCGAGCATCACTACCGCGAAACACTACCACCTGGTATAGCTGGTAACCACTGATGATGAAAAGTGACGCAACAAACAGTGTAATCATCAGCTCAACAACCGTAAAACCTTTTTTCATCACCGGCTTTTCTCCACTATTTTCCACTCAAGGGGCTGCCCCTCGAGATGATACATGATGATATAGCCCTGACATTCGTCAGTCAAGGTGATACAGCGGTTGCCTGAACGGTTGATAGCAAAATACGCGTACGCACCGTTGGCGTAACCTGATGGTTTATGAGTATTGTAGTCGCTCGTATAAGACATCAGCATTGAGCGATTTAGTGGGGTCGAGTGTGATCCATACTGCAAAACACCAGCGGAGACAAATTTCTCTCCTGGCAGCGGACCCTTCTTTGCAGCATCTGGTAGTTCGGAAAATATTTGATCGAAAAGTGCGTCAGTCATGGCGCTACCGCCCGCCCCATTGACCGCATGCGCTGGATAGCTACCAGCCGATTTGATGATATTGTTTGACGAGTCGCGCAGTTCGCGAGGATATAATGATTCTAGATAATTTTGAATGGTCGTGATATCACCCTCACGCGTTTTGTCACGAGTTGAAACTTGATATGACCGAAAGCTAACGGTACCGATGGCCAGCAAAATAGCCATGATAGCCATCACGATAATCACTTCCACAACCGTGAAACCAGTTCGTCGAATCATAATATAAGCATAACCAGAAATGGTCGTCAGTGCAAGTCTATAATTCTAATGGTTCTTGCTCAATGTGGACATGAAATTGGTCATACACCGCTTGGATGATGGCTTGGCGAGCAGATTCGAGGTCATGATAGGTTGCGGCGCGAGGATTGGTCAGTACTAACGCGTTTTTGTCATGAATTTTCATGTTGTGAAGCTCTTTGCCGCGGAAGCCCGCTTGATCGATCAGCCAACCAGTTGGAATTTTATAAGTCCCATCTGGCATAGCGTAGTTTGGCACATCAGGGTGAGTTTGACGAATCGTATCCAGCATCTCTTGACTGACCATGGCATTCTTAAAGAATGAGCCGCTGTTAGGCGTCACGGTCGGATCGGGCAGTTTGTCGTGTCGAATAGCAATCACTGCCTGACGAATGGCTGCCGGGGTGTAATCGGTGATGTGATGTTTATCGAGATATCGCTGCAAACCAGCGTAAAATGGCGGCTGTGGAGCGCGGCGTGACAAGCGAATGGTGATGGCCGTGATGCAATAGCGACCCATCTGCGAGCCACGGAAAATACTGTGGCGGTAAGAAAAATGACATGCCTCAGCAGGCAACACAACCATGGCGTCTGTAGCTGAATCATATGCCTCAACCTCCACTAGGGTATCTGCTATCTCCTGCCCGTACGCACCAACATTCTGCACTGGCGCAGCTCCAGCCGTACCAGGGATAGCAGACATTGCCTCAATGCCGCTCAGGCCCATGTCTACCGTTCGCGCCACCACTTCGTCCCAAACTTCACCGGCGCCAATTTTGAGCGTTACTGATTCCTCATCTTCTGACACAGCCTCAAAACCCTTGATACGATTGAGTAGCACAACGCCCTCAAAACCTTCGTCTTTAGCGATCACATTACTGCCGCCACCCAACACAAAAACTGGCAACTGGCGCGACTGGGCATCGTGATATATCTGTGGAATCTCCTCCGCTGTCGTGGCCTCTGTCAAAAAGCGTGCGCTACCGCCCACTTGCATGGTGGTGTATTGTTTGAGAGAAATGTCTGTGGAAATATTCATATGGTGATATTATACCACCCTTGATATACTGTGTCATTTTCATCAAATGATAAGTATGGTATAATTTAACTCGGTATGCACCCGTAGCTCAGCGGATTAGAGTACTTGGCTTCGAACCAAGGGGTCGCAGGTTCGAATCCTGCCGGGTGTACCATTTTCGTCATAATCACATTGAAATCTTTACTGACGAGTTGACACGCCCCGTTAGCTCAACTGGATAGAGCATCGGTTTCCGGTACCGAAGGTTGCAGGTTCGACTCCTGTGCGGGGTACCACGAACGATATTTACACCTCTGCAAACAGACTGCAGAGGTTTTTTGATACCACAGCATCTAGCTAATCTGACGGTCGCTCGGGGCCTCACCTACTGCCGCACGAATTTGCTCAGCAGTGATGATGGTTGTGCTACCTGGCGCAACTGTGCCTGCCAACAGTTGCTTGGCAACAGTATTTTCGACAGCGCGCTGCACAACGCGTCGCATAGGTCGCGCACCAAGACGTGGATCGTATCCAGCATCAACGAGTAGCTGCTTACCCTCGGGTTCGACGGCAACTTGAATCTTCTGAGGCTCCAACGTACGGTTAACTCCCGCCAAAATCAAGTCGATGACTTGCAATAGTTCAGCTTTGCCTAGAGGACGGAACAACACAATTTCATCAAATCGGTTCAGAAACTCGGGACGGAACAGATTGGCATTGATCAGCTCATTGATGAAAGTTTGTTCAAATTGTTCCAGCTGATAGCCACGCTCGATGTATTCACGGATGCGGTCAGCACCAGCATTTGACGTCGCGATGACGATGCAGTCGCGAAAACTCACTTCTCGGTTTTTCTCATCACGCAGAATACCTTCATCCAGCAGCTGCAGCAACGTCGTCAGTACTTGCGGATGCGCCTTTTCTATCTCATCAAGCAACACTACTGAAAACGGCGCTTTTTGCACCTGAGCCGTCAAGCTCAGCGGATCATTTGCGCCGTCAGCGATCAAACGAGCAACGTCTTCAGCACGAACAAATTCGTTTAGGTCCAGTCGCACCAAATTACCCTCGCCACCAAAATACACTTCCGCCAAAGCCTTTGATAATTCAGTTTTACCAACACCAGTTGGTCCCAAAAACAGGAAAGTACCGATGGGGCGGTCGAGGTTTCTCACGCCAGCGCGCGCTCGACGGATGGCATCGGATACTACTGACACGGCACGTGATTGGTTGATCATGCGCTGATGAATCAATGATTCAAGGTTTAACAATTTTTCACGTTCATCGCCACCAGAAGCCGCAGCGATCTTGATGCCCATGGTTTTTTCCGCCGCATCATCAACTGACTGCGCAGTGATGAGACCACCCTTGGAGATGCTGGCGGTTGATTCCAATACCTTCAGCGCTCGCCCTGGCATAGCCAAATCTTGGACGTAGCGATCACCAACTCGATACGCTTCATTGAGCGCCTGCAACATGTACGTCACGCTAAATTGATGTTCAAAGGAAATCAATTGGTCGCGCATAATTTTCATGGTTTCAGCACGATCCGTCGGCTGGACTGCTAGCGTATTTAACGCATGAGCCAGCTGGGTGTTACGTTGGGAAATCTGCAAAAATCGCTGCTGATCTAGAGACAAAATGATACGCAGGCGACCAGCTTCCAAAACGGGCAATAGCAAATTGCTCATATCCACCGAACCAACGCCCTCTTCAAAAAACAGCTGAGCATTCTCCAAGCACAAAATAACATTTTTTGAGGCAAACGCTTCATTGAGCAGCCTCGTTACTAACTGCTCCAATTCACCACGACCGCCTGCCACAGAAATCAACGCCGACGCGTCAAGCAAGAACACTTGCTGATATAGCAAATTAGACGGCACTTCCTTATGTCCATCGATCAGCATTTCTGCAAATGCCGCGATGAGCGTACTTTTACCAACGCCATCTGGACCAACCAAGGCAACATTTTGGCGACCGCCCGTATTGAAAATTTGTAGCATCTGATCTAGCACATCAGTATGTGCGTCCAAACGCGTCATGATCGTCCCGCCCGACACTTGTTGACTCAGGTTTTGGGCAAATCGGCTCAGCAGCGGCGTGTAACCAAACGACCAATCTCGCGCTATACCGCCAGTGCGCAGCGGTTTTTCTTTGAAATCTTCGACCAGCACTTTCAGCCGCTCATACCAGCGAATTCCCTCCAGCACATCCTGAAAATCCAGCTTCAAACTTGCCAAAATAGCGTCATGGCTCGGGAACACTTTAACGATGGCTGCTGCGACGACCGCGCCCGTCACTTTGGGGCTATTGGTTTCCTGCCAGATGTCAATCGCCGCTTGCCAGATAGCGTCGGTCATCCGTGGATCATCGGACGCAATGTTACTCAGGAAGTTCGGCGTCAGCCCAAGGCGCACCGCCAAAAATTGACCAGCCCGAGTTTTTGAGATAGCCATCACTAGCTCTTGTGGTGTCGGGTTTTTGCTCAATTGACCCAGCAAATCTGCAGCCATGACATCATCAAGCGTCGTCGGATGCTTACTCACTTCAGCAGTTTTGAGGTCACCTTGCCACCAAATAGTCAGCATCACAAAAGGACCGCTCATACCTACCAACAGCCAACCAACTGGTCCGTGATGAACCACCGACCAACAGCCCAACAAGATCATCGCCAGGCTACACAGACCCAGCAGCAAATGCCAGACATCGCCAAAACGAACCGAAAATCGCGCCTTTTGCGACCGCTGGCTGTCATAGCGAATTATCGGCTCAATATTCATGATGCTACTCCCATTTGCCAAAATATGATGCCTATCAGTGGCGCCAGTGGCAGCAGCAGCCAGGCTAGAATGATCAACACACTCCAGAGTAATCGAACTAGCAAGCAAACAAGTCCGACCATGATCAAGATCGTTCGTAAAAATGCGCCAAACACTCTGGAAAATGATCTGTCGAGGAACGCTCGAAATTGCTCTGGCAATCCACCTTGGACCACACCAGCAGATATTTGCCGAAATGGATTGAATAAGGTTTTGAGCAGCAAGCCAATTGAGAAAAAATCAGCTGTTTTTAATAGACCAATGTATACTTGTCGTACGTGTTTGTAAAACCCAGTACCATACCACCACTGAAAGATTCCCACCAAAAACATACTATCAGTATATCACGACTCGAGCGGTTGGTGCTATAATATCTCTATATGATTCGACACATAGTGACAACCGCCATCGGTAAAGCTGTCCGTGGCGGCATGAGATTACGCGGTGGCGGCTCGGCCCTGCCAGGCCTGGTGGTAGAAAAAATTGACTCAGGCTTCATCCCTCGCGCCCTGCAAGATTTACCTTACGGTGTCGTTGTAGTGTCAGGAACCAACGGCAAAACCACCACAACAAAAATTGTCGTCGAGCTACTGGAAGCGGCAGGCCTCAAAGTCTTCACTAACCGCACTGGTAGTAATTTCTCTCGTGGTGTGGCGGCAGCACTGTTGGGCGAGGTCAACCAGCGAGGCAAATTGGACGCTGACATCGCAGTCCTGGAACTAGACGAAGCCTGGGCTGTTAAATTTGTGCAACAGGTGCAGCCAAGATACTCGCTACTGCTCAACGTCATGCGTGACCAGCTGGACCGATTTGGCGAAATAGACACGGCAGCCGGTTTCTTGGAAAAAATTGCGGCAGCCACCACCGAACATGTAGTTTTGAATCGTGACGATCCACGGGTCTTTCGCATCCATGAAAAAACCTCAGCGGCAGCAACGTATTTTGGTTTGACGACTGACCTGTTGCGACTGATGCCGACCGATGATTCCCTGAAGACTGGTGATGCTGTAGCTAATGAATCGGTACCTGCAGAAGTGGTACTCACAGCTGTAGCGGAACAAGGCGCTGAGTTTTTGATAGATGGCACGAGCTACAAAACCGAAATTGCCTTGAGCGGTGTATATAACCTGTTGAATGCGGCGGCGGCCTTGGCGCTCGTTCGAGCCATCGTGCCAGAAGCACCAATTCCTGTATTGTTAGGTGCACTGTCAAAGGTCAAGCCAGCGTTTGGTCGTGGTGAGACCATCACCTATAACGGTACGTCAATTGATTTACTATTAGTAAAAAATCCCAGCGGCTTTCGACTCAGTCTGCTGTCTTTTGGCAAACGGCAACGCCAGACTATGATCGCCATCAATGACAATTACGCTGACGGTCGCGACATGAGCTGGCTGTGGGATGTTGATTTTTCTGTGCTGGAAAATGTCAGCGTCGTTAGCGGTGTCCGAGCCTATGACATGGCACTGCGGCTAAGCTATGACGAGGTGGCCGTTGATACTGTCGAACAGGATTTGGCAAAGGCGCTGGATGAATTTTTAGCACACGAGCCGACGGCGCCAAAACAGATTTTTTGTAGCTATACTGCCATGACCACCCTACGGCGATTGCTCAGCGAAAAAACAGACGTGGAGGATATCTCATGACAACGATCACCATCATCCAACTATATCCTAAAGATATGAATCTCTACGGCGACTGGGGCAATACATTGGTGATCAAAAAAAGGCTAGAGTGGCGGGGCTTTGATGTCGAAATCATTGACCACAATCCAGGAGACGCAACTGACTTTTCAACTGGAGATATCTTTGTCGGCGGCGGCGGACAAGACGCTGGGCAGTTGGCCATTCAAGACGACTTGCTGTCACGCGGTGAGGAATTGAAAACCCTGGCAAATAACGGCGCTCCCATGTTGCTCATCTGTGGCATGTATCAGTTGTTTGGGCGACAATTTGTCACCAATGACGGTTCTGTCATCCGCGGCATCGGCGTACTACCCGTGGAAACAACCGCTGGAGCGGAGCGACTCATCGGCAATATCACTCTGGAAAGTGACCAATTTGGCACAATCGTTGGCTACGAAAATCACAGCGGCCAGACATTTTTGGACGACACAGTTCAGCCACTGGGCAAGGTAGTCCATGGCGCTGGCAATAATACTACTGATGGCACCGAAGGGGTCCGGTTCAATAACGTCATAGCAACCTACCTGCACGGATCGTTATTGCCGAAAAATCCAACGATCGCTGATTTTTTGATAGCCAAAGCCTTGGAACGACGCGGCATATCGACCGACAATCTCAAGCCACTTGACGTTGATACCCTGGCGCAGACAGCGCAACAAGTTGCGGCTGAGCGACCTCGATAAATATCTTATAAATTACAGACTAGCTCAGTCTAGTACTACCAGTGCCTCATTAAAATCTATATGCATATCACTTGCATCCACTATTACTGGGAGAATTTCAGAAGCCGGCACCCAGTCTTCTCCTGGTAGAGTCATTTCCTCTACCAAAACAGCTATACTGGCTGTTCCACCCAGTCTAGTCAAAGTTCTTCTGACGCGCTCATTATATATATCATAGATAGAATTTGGGGCTTCCATAAAATAAAATCTCCTCGCATTTGGCTACTACTTACTGGATATTATACCAATAATTATAAAACACGTCACGGACAATTCCATGACGTGTATGTGAGATTACTTTATGGTCGCCCTCTCCCTACCCCACTCAAAACAATGGGAGGCGTGTTGGCGGTATGTGATGGGCGTCGTTGACCTTGCAGTAGTGCCGACGGGGCACGGCTCTTCACTGGCGGAGGATCCTGGCAGCTCGCTAGACGTGGCCGGCAGAGCGGACACTGAGCAAGGCAACCGGGCGAACGCCCCAGCAAATACTGCCGACGCGGACAGCGTGGAGGAGCCTGGGCAGGAGGACGATGCAGACTCCCCGGCTGCCAGGACGGTCGCAGAGAAGCATGAACGAGATGAAGACCTAGATGTTCTACCAAGCTCCGCCACTATGGCTGGCGCAGAAACGTCTGGGCAGAATGGAGAACTAGGCACGCCAGCAGAAGCCACCACGGCAACGCAGCCCGCCGCAGGTTCAACGACACCCACCTCTCATCAGCCAGCCGACGGCTCAGCAGTACGGACACCCGCGTCCAGCAACCACAAAATATACCAGTGCGTCGCACTAAGCAGATGGTACGGCTATGGCTCATTTTTGTTATTGTTGCGCTGATATCAGAGGCGATATCATATATAGTCAATTACCCTACAACTCACTACACACGAATAGATCCAATTTGGGCAGCTACCATAATTTTCAGTATAGATGCAGCCTGCTTTGCGGCTGGCATGCTATGGCTTGGCCGCGGGTCGTAGGCCTATTTCGCGCGTTATCTATGGCTCAGCAGCGTTCTTAATGGGCGCATTTGCCTTCCAAGTTGGACGTGGATTCATTCCCACCTCAATAACTGTGGCACTGAGCTTCCTTGTCGCGACGCTTGCTACTATTCCTCGCTTTCACGTGCGTCATTACAAGCAGGTAGAGATAGCGATGGGTACATTGATTATCGTTGGCGCACTTGGGCTAGCATGGGCGTTTCGTATTGTTAGTATGTATCATCCACCTCTGTAGATTCATTGAAAAATGGCAACGTATCGACCTAAGGGAAGAGCTGTGACCTATAAGCCTGCAGAAGTACTTTCACACTTATAGAATAAAATATTATCAAGACACACCATACCTCTTAACCTACACGAACCGTTCCAAGCGTTGAGAGTTAAGTAATTAGAAATTAGATTGAGTATTGCTCGACAATGTCAACGCCTTCTTTGTCGTAGCCACAGGACACCGACCACCAGCACTATTAGCATGATGAACAGCCCGATTGCGAAACTGGTCACCATTCCCCAGTCGGTGGCACGGTGCACGACGTCGGCAAGAAGGCTGCGCCCGGCACCGGGGGCACTAGCCGTCGTACGCAGTCCCTGTCCTGAGCGCACGCTGCTGACAAGTTCCTGTGCACCCACCGGCCACTGATGACGCACCACGTGCTCGCTCGCACTACCGAACCCCACGCCGGAGACAGCCACGCCGAGCACCACGCCGATCTGCCTCATCGCAGCGGACAGCCCAGAGGCCGCACCTGCCTCATCACCCTCGAAGGAGGCGACCGCCAGCTCGTTGACCACGGTCCCGGCAGCGCCAACCGCGATGCCCGCCAGGATCAGGCCCGGCAGGAGCACTACCCAGGTCGATGAGCCGTACAACAGTACCCATGACATCAGCGCCGCGCACCCGACGACAAGGATTCCCAACAGCCTGGCCGACGGCGCCCAGCGCCCATTACCGCCACGAAACAGCCACGCCCCCGCGATGGCACAGAGACTGAACGGGAGGAAGCAGAGTCCGGCCTGCAGGGGTGAAAACAGGTAGATATTCTGCGCATACAGCGACAGCCAGGGCATCTGCCCCACCAGACCAGCCTGGACGGCAAAGCCGGTCAGGATACTCACCACATAGAGCCGGTCAGTCAGCAGGCGTCCCGGAACCATAGGTGCGTCCGAGCGCCGCTCGACGGCCATGAACAGCCCCATCGCGGCCAGTCCGACGGCAACGCCACCGAGCGTGCGCGCGCTAGTCCACCCCCAGGCCGGCCCCTCCAGCAGGACTACTGTCACTGCTCCAACAGCAAGAATTGCCAGCAATGTCCCAAGCCAATCTACTCCTGAGTTATTACGGTCTGTACTTCGGTCCTTCACGTACCACGACGCCAGCCAAGATGCTACCCCCACAGGAACGTTGATCCAAAAGATAGAGCGCCACCCAGCGACTAAGACCAAACCACCGCCTGCCAGTGGCCCCACTGCGATGGCCAACCCTGAGATGAGCCCGTAAATCCCAGTAGCTCGTGCCCGCTCGCGTCCAGCGGGGTAGCGATCAGAAATCATTGGCACGCCGACGCCCAAGAAGATCGCCCCACCGACCGCCTGAATAGCCCGGAAAGCGTTGAGTACAGCCATCGAAGGGGCTAATGCGCACACGGCTGACCCCACCGTGAACAGGACCAGCCCCCATCGGAACAATCGCAGCCGCCCCAGATTTCTACTCAGAGTCGCTGCAGACATCAGCAACGCCCCCAACGGCAGCGTGTAGGCGTCCACTACCCACTGCAACTCACTCTGCGACGCGCCAAGACTCTGCCCGATATCACCCAGTGCCACCGACACCACCGTGATATCCAGGACGTTCATGAAACTCACCGTACAGACGAGCACAAGCGCCAGAACGCGGCTATTTATTAGCCCTGCTACTTTGCGACTACTCGACTCGATTACAGCTCCCATATTCTGTCGATTCACTCGTTGTTCTCCTCAACATTTAGCCGACTGTCAACCGATTAGGCCCTGCAAGCCTACCTGAATAATCTTCTCATCCAGTACCACGAGCTGTCGATCCACTCCTCGGCAACATTGAAGTCGGTCGTTAGTAATTCCTGTATTATATAGATAAAGGTCGTTTCTCGGCCATATTTCTATATAACCATAGAAGATATACCATGTAAAGGCTGCGAGATTGGGATATTGATACAATCACTCCTATATACCACATATTTCTATGCTAACCAATAGACATAGTAACAGCAGAACGAACACAACGTCGGCAGTGATCTCAAGCAATTATTGACAGCATGAACCTCAAGATGCGGCGGCTACGGAAGCTGACAAGTAACAGTTGAACACCTTTGCGTGGGAAGTGGTTTTGACCGATAATCTTGTGGCGAGGCTAACATAAATGAAAGTGGGTGGCGTCGCATTCACGATAGGGTAGTTGGCTTGCTAAGATGCTACTTTGCTCTACTAATTACACCATAAACTATTCGATGGCATCTCCGACTGAGGCAGCAACTATCGGCCACTCGACACTGATCAGCAAAAAACTTTATGTCTCGCAATGGTAAGTAGTGCGACAGCTGGATAGTAGCCTGGAAGCCTCTCGAGACGACGAAGTCACATTGAGCCAGCCAAGTGACATCGTCGTCTCGGCACCAGAAGGGCCAGGCTTGCACGGTCTGCCAGATGATGGCCTTCCTGCCCTAAAATCCAGCAAAAACAAGCAAAAACCCACGTCATGGGGCTTCCATGACGTGGGTTTGAGTGTTGACTCAATGGTCGGGGTGAAAGGACTCGAACCTTCGACCTCACGGTCCCAAACCGCGCGCGCTAGCCAACTGCGCCACACCCCGAAATGAGGTAACTACCTGCAAGGTATTGTAGCACATTGGCGCAGTAAAAGCTAGTCTTGTTGTAACTATATTGTGCAGCTAATACTTACGCTTTGGTCGGTGATATGTCGACTGAACGCTCAGCCTTGTCAACTGGCAACGCGTGGTCATGATCAAAGCTATAGACTAAGATTTTGCCAAACGGCATTTCTAAGTCTGCGACCTTGTCGTCTGGGATTTGGTCAAGATATTTGACCAAGGCGCGGATAGAATTACCATGCGCCACCAATAGCACATTTTCACCGTCCTGCAGTCGTGGCAATATTTCGGTCTCAAAGTACGGCACAACTCGTGCATACACGTCTTTCAAGGTTTCGCCGTCTGGCACTGGATAATCCCAACCGCGACGAATGCCATTGAATGCTTCTTCACCAATCTGATCTTTGACTTCCCATTTGTTGCTACCTGTCAATGTACCATAATCACGCTCGTTAAGTTCTGCTGCATGAATAGTCGGTAATGTGGTGATTTCTGCGCCTTTGAGCAACGCGTCAAGTGTTTGGTGAGTACGTTTCAAGGCAGATGTGTATGCCACATCAAACGTCGTATCTTTCAGTAATTGACCAAGTCGCACCGTGTCCGAGATGCCTTTTTCCGTCAAGCCAATGTCAGTCAAACCCGTCCATTTACCTTGTAAATTCCATTCGCTTTCGCCGTGGCGGGTGATGAACAGTCGTCCAGACGCGCCTTTACGGACTGGTGTGTCGCCACTACCAATATCACCGCCTGTTGTAGAGAAAACAATCGTTTCCGTATCAGCATTGTCATCATCAGCAATTGCTGTTTCAAAATATCCCGACTGGTCGTGAGCCCAGGCTTTCAGTGAC
Organism: uncultured Candidatus Saccharibacteria bacterium; assembly: GCA_963521715.1. Classification (GTDB taxonomy): domain Bacteria; phylum Patescibacteriota; class Saccharimonadia; order Saccharimonadales; family Saccharimonadaceae; genus Nanosynbacter. Next base: position 19,922 of record CAUQVC010000013.1, read on the forward strand.
CATGGTAGCAACAATTCACCTTTTAGCACTTCCTGTTTGCTGATAAATCGCCACTCTTCAATTTCTGGATCATGTGGACTGATGGCGCTAACTTGCGATTCTTTAATGGACGCTGTGAAGATAAATTGGTAGGTGATAAATCCATCACCCATGCGCTGCGCGACACCCATCAATGATACATCGCTTGGATTGATAACGATACCAACTTCATCCTTCACTTCTCGTAGTGCTGCCACCAGTGGTGATTCTTCAGTGTCAACCATGCCACCTGGCAATGCCCAATACGTCTTGTAGTTTGCCTTAACGATCAAAGCTCGACCTTCAACATCCTCCAACAAGACAGCGGCTCCGGATGGTCGGGCGTCCAAGCTTTCAAGCCATTGACGTCGTTCTGCTCTCATAAACCCATCCATTATTTTGCAAACTCCACTGCCCGCGTTTCGCGGATGACATTAACTTTGATAGTACCTGGATATTGCATGGTTGATTCGATCTTGGTGGCAATATCACGAGACAACTTGATAGCACTCAAGTCATCAATCTTTTCTGGCTTGACAATCACCCGTACTTCTCGCCCGGCAGAAATTGCATAGGCCTTGTCGATGCCCTCAAAGCTAGTGGCTACATTTTCCAAGTCACGCATGCGTTCAGCAAAGTTCTCCGCTGAGATGTTACGTGCACCTGGGCGTGCTGCTGAAGCAGCGTCTACCACACGGACCACCAATGCCTCTGGCGTTGTCGCTTCAATATCATCATGGTGCGCCTCAATAGCGTGTGCAATTCGCTCATCCATGCCATATTTACGCGCTAATTCTGCTGCAATGTGGTGATGTTTACCTTCAATCTTGTGCGTCACTGCCTTACCAGAGTCGTGCAGTAATGTCGCGATCTTTGATATACGGACGTCAGCGCCAATTTCCTCAGCAATCATCCCAGCCATCTGCGCCATCTCAGTAGAATGTTTCAGAACATT
>CAUQVC010000014.1:0-18020 GCA_963521715.1 uncultured Candidatus Saccharibacteria bacterium
ACCCTAAGCATACTACCTTTGAGGTCACCGTTAAATCTTTTTTTAGCAAAAAGGCAGACGAATATTCCATGCGTATCGGCTCAGTCGATGACATCCAAGTACTACCGCAACATGACAAAAACACGACGAGTGAGGAGACTATAGTAGAAGTTACTCTCATTGCTGGAGACACTGGTAACCACCAACCACTACTTGACCGTGCTGGTAAAAAATCATCCATCTTTGACATGTCCAAAGCTACTGGTTGCACAAGTGCAAGCATGTCTGTTACAGCAGAACCAGGTGACACCAAGTATCCCAACTTTAGTGAAGTTATTACTGGTGTTGAGATACCAGGAGTAGCAGATGAAAATCCAGTAGAACTAGCTGAGCGAAAACAAGCTGTCGAGAACTTCATGCGAGCAGTTGGAGAGGTTGCAGCCCGCGGACTACTTGGATCATTTCCCGAACTACAGGAAGGTTTTACTCTTACTGTGAAGCCTGGTGAAACTCATAGACCAGAGGGAGAATTTCACGACACTATCACTGTTGATAGCCCAGACACCGCAGGAAAAAGCTAATCATCCACCATACATGAGAATGTGCGCGTGTAAAATATCGCGCGTAATTCCATCTGCTCGCTCACCGATAAGCACAATTTTCGCTGCCTCATCTGAGCGTGCATGACGAATCTCAATCTGATGCTGCGTCGCCTCAATGTGCCGCCGCTCACCACGGTCATTCATAAAACAACCTTTCAGCCGCCTGAGACCATATGCCGCAAACAGCTCTAGCCACAGCTTTTCAAACACCGCTTCACTGGCAGCAACGGCCGATAAATCAACCACGCTATAGGTTGGATTGTCCGGCACCGTGAGCTCGCCATCATACTGGTCGAAAAATGCCAGCAGCCCCGACGGCGTGGTGATTTTACTGAGGTCAAACTGGCCGTGCGGCGCGCTCAGCACCTTGGCGTAGGGCAGGGCGCGGCGCTTGGCCTCATATTCAGCTCGCTCACCATCCTTCAACAAATCTTCCTTGGTCACCAAAATCACATCCGCCGCTTGCAATTCAATTTCGTGCGCTGGCTCAACACCGCGTAAAATCTCATACGCATCGATCACGTAAAAACTCTGCATCAGTTCGTACTTGGCAAACATCTTGGCGCTGATCAGTCGCTCCACCAAATTCATCGTCCGTGCCACGCCCGTCGCCTCGATGAACACTGGCGCAGGGGAATAGCGGCTAAAGTCCATCAGCATCTTGGTCAGCGCATCCTCCGAGCCACAGCAAACACAGTCGCCAGCCAAGGTCGTCACCATGTCTGCCAAGCCCTCCAACCGGTAGCCATCGACATTTTCGTTGGCATATTCATTTTCAATCACTCGCGCACCCTTATAGTCACGTTGTCGCAATAAGAATTCCAGCACGCTCGTCTTACCAGCGCCGAGCGAGCCATTCACCAGATACAGCGGCACTTTGTCAACAATCGTCCGCGCCTCGTCAAACGCTGCATTGATACTAAATTCCAAATCATCATCGCGTTTCGCCATATCTCCATTATACGCCATCCCAGCCAAGGTGATATACTGAAGGTATGAAAGTCATTCTAGCCCTCGGCAATCCTGGCGATAAGTACACGTACACGCGGCATAACGCTGGCTTTTTGATGATTGACCAATTGGCAGCAGAGCAAAGTGCACAATTTAACAATAAGCCAAAATTCTCGGCTGATATTGCCGAATTGACCATGTCTGGAGAAAAAATCCTGCTCGTCAAACCGACAACATACTACAACGAAGTTGGCATCGCAGCGCGAGCGCTCATGGATTTTTATAAGGTAACGCTCGATGATCTGCTGATCATCCATGACGATACGGCACTTGATTTTGGCAAAATTCGCGTCCGCAAGGGCGGCGAAAGTGCTGGCAATAACGGTTTGAAATCACTACATCGACACGTTGGTAGTGAGTTTTGGCACATCCGCATCGGCACCGACAACTTGCTACGCCGGCAAATCGGTGATGTCGACTTTGTCCTCAGTAAATTCAACGCCGACGAACGAACAATTCTCCGCGACTGGACGATCCCTGAGTCAATCAAGCTAGTTAGCGCATTTCTTGATGGTAGCATTGAACCACTAAGCGTCAAATTCTAATTGCAACAACGTTGCAAAACGCTTATCGTTTTCGACGTTTGATTTTTGCTGCTGCTTCTCGCAGCCTGATGGATCGTGCCTCCAAAACGCTACTACCAACCGCCAAACTCACAAACAACAACCCCAGGCCGCCTGTCGCCCATTCTGGCAACTCCAGATGGAACAGCTTCGCGATCATCATCATACCAAGTGCCGTAATCGCCCAGTGTGCGCCATTTTCTAAATACTTATATTTGCTGAGCACGCCCGTGCGCAACAGATACACTGTCAAAGACCGCACCCAAATAGCTCCAGCCGCCAACCCAGCAACAATCAACAGGACACTACTGGTGATAGCAAACGCACCGATGACACCATCAAAACTAAAGCTAGCATCCAGCACCTCAAGGTACAGCAAGCTCGCAAATGCTGCCCAACCAGTCTTGATTTTGATGGATTGAGTATCTTCCTCGTGGAAAAATGAGCCAAACAATTCTAGCCCGATGTGCAGCATAATTCCTAAAATAGATGAGATCAAAATAAGCGATTGGTGTGCTGGCTCCACCGTAAAGTACAAAATCGTCGCCACCGCCAGCATCAAACAAACTTTGAAATTCTCAAATCGCCCAGCCTTGGCCAGCCACGGCTCAACATGACTGACCCAGTGGATACGCTTATTATAATCGATGAAATAACTCAGCCCAATCATGATCAAAAACGCACCACCAAATGCGTCAATCATTGGTGACGCCTCGTGCAAGATGTGACCATACTCCGCTGGCTTATTGATAGCCAAGTCAACCACCTCAGTAAAACCATGACCACTCGCCACCATAACGATGAAAATTGGCAAAATAAACCGCACCACAAACACCGCCACAAAAATCCCAACCGTCAAAAATACTTTTTGCCACGTCGAGCTCATACCAGCCAATACTTTGCTGTTAATCACCGCGTTGTCAAAGCTAAACGTCACTTCCAACACCACCAAAATAGCAAATAGCCAGAGGCCACCAAGACCCAAGTGCATGAACGTCAAGCCGCCCAAAATCAGCGTCAACAGTGTTGAAAACCAAAAAATTCGAAATGGATGATGTGAACGCCAGAGATGTTTCATATTGCTTTAGTATAGCATATCTACATAGAATCATCTGTACTTAGTTGGCAGGTTATAAGTTATGCCGCACAGCCCGCATAATCCTGCCATTTTTTGATAATTCCATCCTCCTGATAATACTCATGCGCACGCCAAGTGAATAAGAAAACTTTATCTCGTTCAATATCAGCAAAGAGCGGAAAAATCTCACTAAGTAACATTTTGTCAGGGTATCGTTCATCGTCCGTCAGGAGACATTGCCCATTATTGCACAAGTGTGTATTTAAAAATGTGAAGCGTTTAGTGCAAATATAGCCGGGCTTCGAACAGTGCAGGCGAAAATCATGCATAGTTCGAATCGGCTGCGCCTCGTCCTGGTAGGCCTCAAACTTGTACATCACCCAAACTAGTGGCGTATCAAACGTCATATCATCAGACAGTTGCTGCTGTTTATGTCGTAAGTCGTCTAGCTCTATCCGTATCTGTTCGACACCGCTATTCTTCAATTTTGCCAACGCCAAACGGCGCTCCGCAGCAGCAATCTTTGCCGTCAAAGTCTTATACTCATCATACATATCAAGCAGCTTATCAACCGCCACTCTCGCACTATTCGTACCTTCCATCATCCCAACTCCTTCATAATTACTGCGCGCGTAATCTCACGTGCCCGCTCACCAATGACAACCAATTTTAATGACTCGTCAGTGGTACCGCGCGTGACTTGTATTTGCTGCGGCGTTGCTTCGATGTGAAATATCTCGTCACCATCAGCAACCGCGCCTTTCATGCGCCGCAAAGCGTATTTATCTCGCAAACTAGCCCAGATATTCTCAATCTTCTCAGCACTAATAGCCAATTCAGCCACATCAATCACGCTATAATTTAAAGCATACTCAGCTGCGTTTTTCACAGGCTCGTGCAGTAGTAAATAATCCAAAATGTGCGACTCGCCGCCAAGCTGGGCCAGATCAAATTTGCCGTGATCTATATTCACAACGTCGGTTACCCCTTGTTGCAACAATGTTTCAATTAGCTGCTGGCGGTCTTTTTCAGCCAGCAAATCCAGCTTGCTGATCAATACCATGTCCACCGCCCGAGCTTCCGCTAGCAACGCCTCCGCCAAGCCATCAGCCCTGGCTTCAGCTCCATCCACAACATACAACGACTGTTTCAAATCATACTGCTCAAAGACATCACCAGCCAGTAATTTCTCAACCACCCGTAGAGTATTAGCGACACCAGTTGACTCAATAATCACTGGTGCTCCTCCGCTTATTGCAAAATTGTGCAAAATATCAACCAGCTCTTCGCCGCTACTACAACAGATGCACTCACCAGCAATTGTTGCTACCTCATCAACCCGTTGCGCCAGAGTGCAACTATCAATACTTTCCGACGCAAACTCATTCTCAATCACTCGCGCGCCAGCAAACTCAGGCTGCTGCACCAAAAAATCGACCAGCGTGGTTTTGCCAGCACCCAGCGCGCCATTCACCAGATATAGTGCAATCTTATCATTCATAATTAACCTTTCTTATATACATATACCGAATTGATAATATCGTCGTCAGGATTATACTCAACCAACAGCTGTACACGCCGCAAACTATTTGGATCAAACGCTGGATACAGCAACGTTTTCGCACCATGAGCACCGCGCACGATGATCCGCCCGCTAGGTCGGAGAGCCGGCAACATATTATCGATAATTTGCTGCTTGGCTTCAGCCGAATCGCCCGCCAGGCCAGCCACATAAATCACATCATAAGTACTGTCCGGCAAAGTTACCGCCGCTCCATCCGCCACCAGACACTTGCCAACCGGCCAGTCAATCAACTGCGCCAATTCGCGTGACTGCGCCAAGGCAGCTGGCACCACGTCTACCAAATCAACCGCCACGCCTGTCTGACGCCACAGACACCAAGCGGTTAGAGGCAGGGGACCGCTGCCAATCATCGCCGCGCGGCTGTCCTCAGACAACAGCAAACCCGACCCGCCCAATAAACCAACTTCACGTTGCACCAGCTCGCGGTAATTGTCAATATACCAAAACTTTTCCAGCTCTTGCTGCGGACGAGCTGAGCTAGTAATTCGCCGCGACCAATACATTTCCATCTCTGATTCTGACAGGGAACAACGGCGTTGCACCTCGCGGCACACCTCATCATCACACCAGGTCGGTAACGCTGTCGCCTGCACAACCGCCGCCACCAAGCCAGAAAAAGCCGCATTCACATCTGGTGATGGTGCAAACTCATGCAAATTCATTACTGTTCTAATCGCTATATCCATAATGTTTCATAATGCCAAACCCTCTCATTTATTGCAAATTTGTCGCAATAAATGATATAATTGCAACAATATGACAATAGACGAACTGCTTAAACAGCACAACCTGCGCCTGACGAAACCACGCCAGCAAGTATTTGGGGTATTGCAACAGTCAGCTGTTCCGCTAACCATTAGTGATATTGCAAAGAAGTGCAAAAACGTTGACCGAGCCAGCGTCTACCGCACCCTCGTTACCTTTGATCAGCTACACATCGTCAGCGCCGTTGCTATTGGCTGGAAAAACTACTACGAGCTCGCTGAGCCGTTTATTCCGCATCATCACCATCTCTACTGTATCCGCTGTCAAAACGCTGAGCCTATCCAAACACCAGAATTGGAGCAGCTTGTCGGCTATCTCAGCCGCAAACATCAGTTTACCGTCGTCAAACACCACTTTGAACTAGAAGGCATTTGTAAAAATTGTCAAAAACACCAAACGAAATAAAATAATTTCCCAACTAAAAAAGCACCAGGTAAGGGTGGGCATCACCTGGTGCTTTGTTACCCTTCAACCCACCCGAGCTTCCATGTCATGGCAAAGCGTCTGCGGTCAAAACTCCAAAAGACCGGCGCCTGACGAATCGTCAATACAGTGCGTACTCACCATGAAACAGAGGTCGCCTTAATCAAAAGGGCAGTTAAAGGGGTTAGTATGCGCGTAACGTTTAACGCAAAAAGTGGAGGGTAAGATACTTAATGCCATTGCGCGCAACCTAACATATAGTTAGAATAGGGGGTATAAGGTGCATTTGGTTGAACTCGCTGATCAACCAATCGTGTATCATTATAGCAAAGATTTGACATAGTGTCAATACTTTTTGCAATAAAAGTCATGGAAATCAATACAGTACTACCAGAGGAGCATATTTTCACCAAGAGGTTGGTCAATATTGCCAAGCCGCCAAAAAGGTTATGTTTTATGGGAAAACTCCCAGATAGCCAGGCTCCTCGAGTCGCGATCGTCGGTACACGCAAACCAAGCAGCTATGGACGCGAGGTTACCGAACGGTTAGCCACAGACCTGGCACAAGCCGGGGTGATTATCATCAGTGGACTAGCACTTGGTGTTGATAGCATCGCCCAGACCGCAGCCCTCAATGCTGGCGGCACAGTCATCGGTGTCGTCACGTCAGAACTGCCAGACATTGCGCCGCGTAGCAACCGAGGATTAGCAGAGAACATCATCAACCAGAGCGGTGCAGTCCTGTCAGAATGGATGCGCGGCGACGGCATGAAAATACGCAAATGGAGCTTTTTGCAAAGAAATCGTCTGGTCAGCGGCCTGGCAGACGCCATCATCATCACTGAGGCTGCCGAACGTAGCGGTACGCTCAATACCGCAGCATACGCCCTCGAGCAGGGGCGTGACGTGTTTGTCGTTCCCGGCAACATCACCAGCCCATTATCCGCAGGGTGTAACAACCTGCTGCTTCAAGGTGCCAACCCAGCGCTCTCAGCCAAAGACATTCTGAATGCCATCGCCCCAACTTGGAAATCCACCCAGCCCACCCAATGCGCATTACCGATTGGTTCTACACCAGCTGAAATCGCCATCGCTCAGCTCATCAAAAATGGCGTACGCGACGGCGATGAGCTACAAAAACAGTCCGGATTACCAGTAGCTGATTTTGCCACCGCACTCACCATGTTGGAGATTAATGGCGTGATCAAGCCACTCGGGGCAAACAACTGGACGCTACGATAACGCCTATGCTTGAATATACTTCACCATAGTGTTATTATATTGTCAATGAATGCAGAACATCAACCACAGTTTCGTCCCACCAAGTCCCCAGAAGAACAACCTGTCTCAGACGACATAGTAACACTACCGAACGGTGTGACGATAGCAGGTGCGATGCTCAGCCTATACGGTATCAATCATGCCGACTCCCTCAAGGGCATGGCAGCACTAGTTGCTGGTGAGTTGTCAGACAAAGTCGATGGTTCACTGGCGAGGGCCCTTAACCAACAGTCAAAATTAGGCATCAAGCTAGACCCCATCAGGGATAAAATCGTTGGAGCAGCAGCACTACTGAAGTTATCACAAGAGGACCCCACATCAAAAGCCATGGTGGCGACAATTGCTGGCCTAGAATCAACAAAAGCCATTGCTACCGCTGTTGCCGAATACAAGCACGATCAACTCCCCGATGAGCGCGAGCCACTTCGCCCAACTCAAGCAGGACGGGTCAGCAGCGCACTACTCGCAGCAACCACGACATTACTCATCATCGGCAAGTCGGCAGAGTCTTTGGGTCATCAGAAAGCCGCCAAGACGCTGAAAGGACTAGGTAAACTGAGCTTTGCAGGCTATCTTCCTATGGCAGCAGTAGCGGCTGGACAATACGTTAAGCGCGCCCGAGACCTGATGAACAGTGATCAGAAATAATAGCGTTCTCCAATGCCCATTATTTGATGGGTCACTCAATATGGTATAATATAGAGTTATGAAAAATCTCGTCATCGTCGAGTCGCCAGCTAAAGCCAAAACTATTGAAAAGTATTTGGGTAAAGATTTTCACGTTCTGTCAAGCGTGGGACACATCCGCTCAATCGTCAAAAAAACCAAGGACGGCACACCACCGATTGATGTGGCGAATGATTTTTTTGCTGTCTACGAAGTTGATCCAGAGAAAAAGAAAGTCATCACCGAGCTAAAGAAAAACGTCAAGGCCGTCGGTAAAGACAATGTCTGGCTGGCAACCGATGAAGACCGCGAAGGGGAGGCTATCGCCTGGCACCTCTGTAAGGTGTTAGATTTGCCGATCGAGACGACCAAACGCATCGTCTTTCACGAGATCACCAAGGATGCCATCACCAATGCCATCAAAAATCCTCGCACTGTTGATATGAATCTGGTGCAAGCTCAGCAGGCACGGCAAATCCTCGACCGACTGGTTGGTTTTGAGCTCAGTCCAGTGGTCTGGCAAAAAGTGCCGGGCGGCAAGTCAGCCGGCCGCGTTCAGAGTCCAGCGGTGCGGCTATTGGTCGAGCGTGAACGAGAAATTATGAAATTTGCAGGCAGCTCGCAGTTCAAAGTGACCGCCATATTTATCCACGACAATCAAGAATTCAAGGCCGAGCTCAACCAAAAATTTGACTCTGAAGCGGCCGCGCATGAGTTCTTAACTAGCCTCAAATCAGCCACATTCACCGTCAGCGATATCTCAAACACGCCCGGCACTCGCAACCCAGCCGCACCGTTTACGACCTCGACTTTGCAACAGGAAGCCAACGCCAAACTTGGCTTCAGCTCCAAAGCCACCATGGCCTCGGCGCAGCGGCTCTACCAGGATGGTAAGATCACCTACATGCGTACCGACTCGGTCAATTTGAGCGGGCAGGCCATCGCCAGTGCAACCGACTTTATCAAGCGGCTGTACGGCCCGGATTACTCCACCGTCCGCAAATTCAAGACCAAATCTGCCTCCGCCCAGGAAGCCCACGAGGCCATCCGCCCAACCGATATCACCCGCGAAACCGTCACCTCCAACGAGTACGACCAAAAACTCTACGACCTGATCCGCCGCCGCACCCTGGCATCGCAAATGTCACCAGCGAAATTAGAGAAGACGACAATTTCCATAGATATTCAAGGAAATAACAAGTTACATTTTGAAGCCAAAGGCGAAGTCATCACCTTTGACGGATTCTTGCGTGTCTATGGCGGCGGCAAAGACGAAATCTTACCAAAGCTCCACACCGGCGACACCCTCGAAACCCACGACATCACCGCCCGCCAAACCTTCGCCCGGCCACCAGCCCGCTACACCGAAGGCTCACTGGTCAAGAAACTCGAAGACCTCGGCATTGGCCGGCCAAGCACCTACGCTACCATCATCGACACCGTGCAGACCCGCGGCTACGTCGAAAAAGGCGACAGCGAAGGCCAGCCGCGCGACGTCATCATCCTCAGCTACAACGGCGAGGAAGTCAGCCGTGACATCGTCCAAGAAAAAACCGGCTCCACCCGCGGCAAACTCATCCCGACGCCGAGCGGAGAATTGATCGCTGACTTTTTGACCGACCATTTCACACAGATCGTTGACTATGATTTCACCGCCAACGTCGAAACTGAATTTGATAAAATCGCTGCAGCTGATCTGGCCAAAAGCGCCATGCTGCACGGATTTTATACGCCATTTCACAAATTGATCGAACAGTCAGGCGGTATCGACCGTAGCAAAGTCGGTGCTAACCGCGAAGTCGGCATTGATCCAAAATCCGGCAAGCCAATCTTAGCACGCTTCGGCCGCTTTGGCCCAATGTTGCAACTGGGCGCCACTGACGACGAAGACAAACCGCGCTTTGCGCCGCTGCCAAAGGGCGCGAAAATCGAAACAGTCACCCTGGAGCAAGCGCTAGAAATGTTCAAGTTGCCGCGCGTCGTCGGTCAAACCGAAGACGGGCAAGACATCAAAGCCAACATTGGCCGCTTTGGCCCGTACATCCAAGTTGGTAAGCTCTTTGTCTCCATCAAGCCCGAAGATCCGCATACCATCACTCTGGAGAAAGCCCGCGAACTCTACGCCGCCAAACTCCAGGCCGAAACTGAGAAAAATATCGCTGACTTTGGCGATGGCGTCAAAGTCCTCAACGGCCGCTTTGGCCCGTACATCACCGACGGCACGAAAAATGCCAAAATCCCTAAAGATACTGACCCTAAAGCTATCACCCATGAGCAAGCTCTGGAACTTCTCAAAGCCACACCCGCGAAACCCGCTCGCCGTGGCCGCGCGTCAACCAAGTCGAAAGCTTCCACCAAAAAGCCCACAACTCGCAAGAAAAACTAACTAATTAAAATACCCGCTCGATATCAAGCGGGTATTTTTCATCGTCAACTATCTACAAGCGGCGGCGACTGATGACGTAAGCGACAGCTGCCATCGTTAATCCACCAAGACCCAGTGCTGAAACAACCATGTTCTCAGTACCAGTTCGTGGTAATTCAGGAGTTGTTGGAGGAGTAGGAGTCGTTGGTGCTGGTTGACATTTACTCATGTCAGTCGTGTGCTTTGACTCAGTAAACTCTTCCTTTTTAATCTCACGAATTTCTTTCGTTTCGATGACACAAACCTTGATCTTAGCTGGAGCTTCCTTACAGTCGTTCGGGTTCTTTGAGTGCTTCTTGGCGTCAAATTCTGAAGCCTTGATAGTTACTGGGTATTTCTTGTCTGACAACCGGCAAACTTCCATAGTAGGCTCAGGGTTAACCGTGACAGTCGTCTGACAGTTTTGGCTAGTTTTTTGAACATTGGAGCCTTCTTTACCATTCACCGTAACGGTAACTTTGTAGTTACCAGCTTTTGCGTATGTGTGTTGAATTTCAGATGAGGTAGTTGTTTTAGTGGTGCCGTCACCAAAGTTGTAGGTGTAGCTGGTAACACTAGCGCCACCCTTGGCGGTCGCTTTGGTGCTAAACTTGAAGGTATCACGAGATACTGCAGTTTTTTGCATCGCATCACAAGTCAACACAGGCTTTGCTGGAGGGGTTGTTGGCGGACCCCAAACTGGGTTACCACAATCCTTTATTACACCGGTGATAAACTTGCCGTCATTGTCAAACCAAGCATAAATTTTGTACCGGGTAATACCGTCAATAAAGCTCTGGCCAGTCGTGTACTGGTAGTAGGTGTGACCAGCAGCACTATACTGACGAGAAGGCGTCACCTGGCGAGTACCAGCTTTTGCCTGGACAGTTACTGCATTGGTGGCAACAACACGACCATCAACAGTAATATTTCCGTTAGCGTCAACCACACCTTCACGCATGTTTGAACCGCCTTGTACCATCTCATCATTAATATACCATTGGCTGTACAATGATTTGATCTCTGGACGAGCATATGCGGATTTCAATTCTGACAGAGAATTGGTACCACAGTGGACAACGTTAAAGTTACTACAATTGGCAGCCTTAGATGGAGTCGCCATCCAAACACCACCGATGAGAGCAATCCCCAAAGAGATAGCTATACCGATTTTCTTAAATTTATTCATAAAAACTCCTCTTCTTTTGATCCTCACCTCGGACCTTATGTGTCCATATTATCATAAACTTTATTTTTTGTCAATAATAGTGGCATTTATCACATATTATCACTCTCTCAGCAAAAACCTCGTCTGTTATAATAAGAGCATGTTTGATACCGCCCAACAACTCATCCAATCCGCCAACAACATCGTCATCATCCAAGCTGAAAATCCTGACGGTGACAGCCTGGGCTCTAGCTTGGCGCTGGAGGAAGTGCTGAGTGATTTGGGTAAAGCCGTGACGTTGTACTGTCCGGTCGACATCCCCAAGTATCTACGCTACATCCGCGGTTGGGACCGGGTGGTTGGCGATTTTCCAGCCCACGCTGATGCCGCCATCATCGTTGACACCAGCGCCGACGTATTGCTCAGTAAAGTCTTAGAAACGCCAGGCGTACGGCATTTTTTGGAGACACACCCAGTCTTAGTCGTTGATCACCACACCGCCGAGTCAACCCTGAGCTTTGAGTACACCATGCTCTCTGACACCGTGGTGGCTACTGGGGAATTACTATACCAATTGTTCACGCATGCCGGCTGGACCATCAACCAGCAAGCCGCCGAAAACCTCCTCATCGCCATCATGTCTGATAGCCTGGGCCTCACCACGCCAAATACCACCGCGGCGACCTTTCACGTCGCTGGTGAATTGACCGAGCTGGGCGCATCTAACGCCGAAATTGAAGAACGACGACGTGAATTTATGAAAAAATCGCCAGAGATTTTGGCGTACAAAGGCAAGTTGATCGAGCGCATCGAATATTTACTGGACGGGAAATTGGCGTTGGTGCACGTGCCCTTTGAGGAAATTCAACAGTACAGCGATGCCTACAACCCCGGCGCACTGATCGGCGACGAACTGCGGTTGGTCGAGGGCGTGGCGCTCAGCTGCGTCATCAAAACCTATCCTGACGGCAAACTGACCGCCCGCCTGCGCAGTAACCTGCCCATCGCCGACACCGTGGCTGGCTACTTCGGCGGCGGCGGCCATCCGTACGCAGCTGGATTTCGGGTGTACGAAGATTATGAGGAAATTGTGCGGGAACTGGTGACGGCCACCGACCGAGCTTTGCGGGAAGCGGAGTAGAGCTAGCGCTTATTGTGACATTGTCGCGATAAACAGCACGAATTATCCGCATCTCATACCAGAGTTCGCGGTATTTTTATGACATAATTTTGACAAAAACCTATTGACGTTTTGTTCTATTATTGGTATATATATCAGCTTTTGCAACCAGCAGAGGCCAGCATCTCGCCTGGAGCCACCAGGCTTGAGACGCTCCACTTAGCGGAGAATAGCCTTTCTCCGCTCGACTCCAGAAGGAGTTATCATGGTCCGCAGCAGCAACTGCTCGACTTACGGTGTTCCCAAAAAGGTCTGTCCTTGCTCCAAGTGCGAAACGAGGCGCAATAACGCTCTCATGCGCGGCGGAGGTAACCGCTCCAAACGCAAGGGCACCGACAGAAAGGAACATGACACTAAGGGTCGCAACTACCATGGTCGTAGTGGTAACGGTAAGCGATTCTAGCTAAGCACATGACCTAGACAAGTCAATAAACTGTCTATTCTCTGTGATAATATATAGACGGATATGCAACGAATTTTTCTCTGCAAACAAGCCACTTCACCAATTGAGGCACATATTTACGAACATCTAGCGATGAATACACTCAAGCAAACCATGCAGCGGGCTGGCTTGTTGCGACAAGTTGATTATTTCGCACTTGGTTCGCACTATGTAGGCACAGGATTCATTACCATTGATATTGATTTATACACCAACGAGGCAACAAATCTGGTAGATGAGTTGCGGCAACTTCGAGCATCTGTCAGCGACAAAGCGTTGCGCTTGGCAATAAACCAAATCGCGGCAGAGAAAAACCAAACCATGTTGTGCGATGATATGGAAGCGCTCCAGCAAAATATTGCCGCCTTAAATGATGTCGATTGGCGAACGATTGAAGAAATTAACCCGCCTCTCATCATCAAGCAGCTTGCCGAGCGCGAATTCTTACACGAAATTGATGAACCGGCGCCGTCGGTAAGGCAGACGTCCTGTGCTCTCAATATTCCGCTCAACGACGACCCGGCATTGACAACGTTGTTTTATTATCTAGCTTTTGCCATTCACGGCACAGCCGCCGACATCGCTAACACGCGTTTGGGCTATTATAATCTTGAGGAGCGCGTGGTCAAAATTGACGAAACATTGCATTGCATTTGTGATTTTGCAGTGCTCAGTGATTTGGAGAACACATCCGAGCTACAGAAGATATACCGCGAGGTTATTAGCAAAATGAAAGAAGAAGCAGCGCTAGCGCGCATTTGCCAACGTCTCAAATCTTTTTCTTACAGCCGCGGCAGGATGGACGTACCAAACATCGATATGTACGTTTCGGAACTCGGCATAATCATCGGCGAGAAAACCTGGAAGGAATTGGCGGACGCAACTATAATCGCTAAACTGCTCAGTAATATAGAACTCAAAATGTGATATTTACCTAAATTCTCATGAAGCATTTTACCCTCGTCAAACACCACCCCTGCACGCAGCTCGCTCATCTTTACGAGCATTTGTTTATTGCTACAGTCGCCGCGATCAGCTTTACCACCACGGGCAATATAAGCTGCTGGATTATGCGCTAAATGGCACTACCTATGATTCCGGTGCGATAATTATCTCTGTAGAATACTACAACAAAGCATCGATGGAGCTACTTAAAGGTTTCGTGACGATGAAAGCCGACCTTGGCAAAGCTCCTTGCCATCTGCCAATTTCGCGAGCATTATCACAAATTACAGCAGAAGAATCAGAGGCGATTTTTATTGGTGATGTCGATACGATAATCGACGAGTTGAAAACGCTTGATGATCAGTTTTGGCAAGAATTAGATTCAGTTGAATTGCTACCGAAAGATACGCTTGAAGATAAAAAGTTGCTTGACCTGATGCATGTTACCGACCAGCCAGCTACCAAGCCGCGTAAAATCAAACTACAATTACAATCTAGCGACCCGTCGATTGAGCTGCGTATACTGTGGCGCGAGTTGGCGTACTTTTTGAATTTATCAATAGGGCAGAGAGTTTGCCAAGAGTTTGGCGCTTATTTTGCTCATGAAGACGCTCGAGACAGTGCAGGCTCAACAACTGTCATTAGTACGTTTTTAATTAGCTCTCGCATAATGCCGATAACACAAATAGAGGAAATCGCCGCAAGCGTTAAACACACTCTAGAAACGATCACTAAACTAGAAGTTATGCAACGTTTTGCGGATTATCTATCACTAGCTTCTTACTCTTCCAATCCGCACGCCGCCCCAGACGAGGATCGCCTGCTCAGGGAATTTGGCGCCATCTTAGGTCCTGCTGGCTGGAAGAAAATCGCTAGCGTAGAGAATTTGACTAAGGTTTTGCGAGCAACGCAAATTAGTCTACGTCAACACGGCTCACGACAGGCCAGCATAGATATATCAAGTCCTATCGATATATATAACTCAGGCCCGCTTGCTCCAAACGCTGAATTATATTCCCATGTATCACAAAGTGATAAATGAGTTCAAGCGCCACAGAAAGCAGATATAGAAAATATCTTAAAAATGGTATAATATTATCCAATATGGGCTAACAAATTTATGGAGGACAGATTATGGATTATAAAGAAATAAAACTTAATGTTTCAAATAATAAAATTAGAGAATATAAGCAATTTGACGGATTAAAATTATATTCTGATATCTTTAAATCTAAAAATGGAAAGATATTAACTAATAAAAGGATATATATTACTAAAAAGCAAAATTATGTTTATTACGAAAGAACAGATGTAAATTGGAATTATTGGTCAAGTAGAGAAAATTATAGTTCAACATTCAATCCGGAGGATATTAAACATAATATTATATTCGAAGTTTCATCAGAATTAAGCGACTTTACTAAATATCTTGGAGAAGAAATAATTCAGAAAATTGAATTGAAGCAGAAGAACGGAGAACTTGTTGAGATATTAGATATTTAATTATATTGTGATAATTAGATTACTGGCCCAAAATATAGCATCTACTCAAGCATATAAAAAATTTTGCATAACCAAAAACTAATAGTGGATATTGGAAAGCCAAAATATGCTGTAAACCTACATTTCAAACAAGGTACAAACGAAACATACAAGGATAAAATAAAAAGTACTTATTAGTTTACCTAAGTCCTATCGATATATATAACTCAGGCCCGCTTGCTCCAAACGCTGAATTATGTCCTCATGCACCGCAAAGGCATCTTTTGCAGTCACGGGACCATTGACCTCTCTTCGTACCTTTTCTACCTGATCGGACAAACTAGGGTATCTCAACATCAGCCCACTCTCATGCACTAAATGATCCTGAAATACCTTGCCTACAGCATAGGCTTGCAGCTCAGAACGGAGTCTTGCTCGGTCATCTTTGGGATATATCTCCACAACTGGGTCCATAACATAATCACGCGCATGATCTGTCTCGTGAGACAAAGTGGCGACATTGATAGCCATAAGTCCACTATTAGCTACGCTGACAACAGGACGAGAATATATATAAAGGTCCATGTCAGTTACCATGGAGAAACTGGTATGACAAGATCCGGTGAGCTTTCCTGCCTCTTTTGTCATAACAGGCGAGGCCTTTATCTGATCATATATTTCATCGCCATACACTCCGGCATACTTGTCGCTGGCGAGAGCCTCGTCTATTTTAGCTTTTTGGACTGGCATATGAGACATCTGTTTTCCAGAGATAACAAACTTATCACAACCAATAAGCGGTATAATATTTTTATCCGTCCAATCAGAGCCAGGATGACTATCTCCTAGTTCTTCACCCTCAACCCATTCCATAGGCTCCAGCATTTGAACTGTGTCGTATAACCCTAAGGCTACTGGTCCTAACTTGTCAAGTATCTCAGTCTTCTCTAAAGTATCTAATAGTTTATCTTTCATATACTTTAGAGAATCTAGCGGGATAGGATTATCATAGCTAAAGGTTGGTGGGTTAATGATGTACAGTTCGTCTCTCATAACTGTCTTTACATTATACATTATAATTGGTATTTTGTCAAGTGCAAGGCTCAAGCCGTAAGCTCTACTGATAAATATGTCCCAATCCTGCTGCAACCAAACGCTTCACCAAATCATCATGCACTGCAAAGGCATCTTTTGCAGTCACGGGGCCATTGATTTCCTGACGAATAGCTTCAACTCTACGAGACACTAACATAGCGCGCTCCATTGACCCGTGGGTTTCAGCAAGGTACTGCTCGACACAGTCACCAACTGCGTACGCCTTTAGCTCACGAGCAAGCTTGAGGTGAGACCTAAAATCCGCCAATGTGGTAGCTGACAGGTCTTCTTTGTCGCAAACATAGAGGAGTGGAGTATTCACATGATCCAACGCGTGCGTTGCTTCATGGACCATAACCGCAATGTCGATTGGTTCAATGTCAGTAGAGTTCATGCCTATAAAAGGCCGACCTGCAACATGAGAAATATCGTCTTTAGTAAGATTAAAATATTTTGTCACTGCGCAACATGTAGCTAGACTTGGACGATCAACCTTCATCATCTCGCTATTATATTTACTATCTAACACACTCTCTAACTGAGGAATTAATATTTGACCACATTCATCGCTGGTTAGCTTTTTGTTGATGGCTTCAAATTGCATAGGCGTTGGTGCAAGCTTAAAATGCGAGGTGAATTTTGTATTTCCAACTAGCGGGATACTGTTCGGGTCAGACGCCAGCAACTCATCCGCGTTGACAATACCATCCCTATTGTACGTCACAGGGTGCAACTTTTGCGCAACTTCCGACAGTTCCAGTGCCAAGCCTCCCAGCTGATCAATGATCTGGGGGCGGTCCAGCGTTGCTATCAGCTGTTCCTGAATACGCCCAAGCTCCGCCGGGTTGTTAATCGGGTGCCACCTCTGCCGCGTGGGTGGTGTACCATCAGGATCTCGCTCACTCATTAGTTACAACATTATACACTATATTGTTCATACTGTCAATGCTTATACTGTAGCCAACAGGGGAGCAGGACTATGGCTTTGACGGTAACTATTGACATTTCATCTTATTAGTGATATAAAAATAGTAGGCTTTTGTTGACAGATGTTTGACGTTTTGTCCAAAAGTGTATTTTGACAAGCAGTTGAGAATAGAGCGAGGTGAGATTTTGTGGTGGTATTTTGAAGTAAAAATGGCGCCATGAAACCTCATCTTGCTCACGCGCCATCCGGGCGCCAAGAGCGGTGTTTTCCCGAGGGAAAGCACGGGCACTCCGCCTGGGTGAGGAGAGAGTGGTACAATGAATACTAAAACCGTTTACCGAATCATGAAGGCCCTAGAGGCCAATGACATCGGGCGAAAGATAGGCGCCTCTTCTTATGGAGAGGCTTCCTTTTATCTACGAC
>CAUQVC010000015.1:0-16162 GCA_963521715.1 uncultured Candidatus Saccharibacteria bacterium
TGGAGCGGCTGGAGTGGCTGGTCGAGCGTCACGAGATAGCGCTTGATTTTATAAAACGATGGGTGCGTCATCTGGTGGGCGAAGTCGCCGTCGTTGGTGAGGAGGATGAGCCCAGAACTGTCTTTGTCGAGGCGACCGACGGGCTTGAGGTGATGGAGACTGGCTGGTAATAATTCGTAAATAGTCGGTACGCCGCCCTGAGAGGCACGCGAACAGAGGTAGCCGACAGGTTTATGGAGGAGGATGAGTTGGTGGGTTTGGGCGGTGAGTCGTTTGTTGCCATAGCGAATGATATCAGTTGCGGTGATGCGTTGGCCGAGCTTGGCGGGCTGTCCATTCACGGTGACCTTGCCCTGCTCGATCAGCTCGTCAGCCTGACGTCGCGACACGCCAAGCGCCAGCGCCACGAATTTGTTGAGGCGCTGGGTAGGTTCATGATTCGGTGTGGTATTGTCTGACATTTACGCTTGTGGTTGTGCTGGTGGAGGAGTTTGCGGCGGTTGTGGCGGTTGAGACGGAAGCGGATGCAGGACTGGAGCTGGTGGCGTATGAGTCGGCGCAGCGTTTGTTGGCGCTTGCGGAGCTGGACTGATTACCGGTGCTGCTGGAATGGTTGGAGCTGGCTGCTCTGGAGCGGTGATGCTTTGTAGGTTCTGTGGAGTTTGAGGCGCTGGTGTTGTCACGGGAATGTGAGTAGGCTCTGTCGGAGCTTCAGGAGCTGGAGCAGCTGTCAACGTTGGAATGGTCCCTTCTGGAGCTTTATCAGGTTGCGGAGCTGGTGTTGTTTCATCTGGAGTGTTGTCAGGCGTGGTTGACTGTGGTTTGAGGTTTGGAATACCCTCTAATTCTTGTTCCATGAGCTTGGCAACATCCTCTGTTGGCGTCAGACTGGCGCCCTCAAGTGGTCGAATGACGCGTTCGCCTAGGTTGGCAGGACGCGGCGCTGAAGATGAGAAAGGTGCAGTCGGCTGCGGCAGTGTGGTTGGCGCTGGTGTAGCTGCAGCTTGCAGGGTTGGCTGCGGTGAGAGCGCTGAGACATCAGGTCGGACAGGTGGCATTTGTGGTGATTGCGGCATGGCTGGCGCTTGTTGCGGTGCTGCTGGCTGGGCGGCTGATTGCGGCTGTGGTGCTGGTGTGAGTCCTGGAACGTCGCCCAAAACTTCGTGGACGGTGCGGACGACGTCCTCGATGCCGACTTGGGATTTCACGAGATATCGGTCAGCCCCGAGTTGTTCACCGCGGGCTCGCTGGTCCTCTGAAGACAAAGCAGTCATGATGATCACTTTGATGTCTTTGGTTTCAGTAGCAGAACGCAAAATGTCCAGCATGTCAAAGCCAGAAATTTTTGGCATCATCACGTCGCTCAGGATGAGCGCTGGGCGTTCTTTGATGGCCATGGCGAGTGCTTCTTCACCGTCACCTGCGGACACGATATCGTATCCTTCTGCTAATAATCGTACGCCATAGATTTCGCGTAAACTTTTGTCATCTTCAACGAGTAAAATTTTTGTCATATCTACTACCTACTATACGATATTATTATTAAAATTGCTATCATTCTTATGCTTTTATGAATTATTGGTTCTCCGTGGTATGCTGATGGCGCGACGGCTGGTCTCTAGATGATGTTCGATGTCTGCAAGCGTGGTGTGTTCTGGGCTAGTTGATGTTGGTTGCGGCTGTGGTGGCTGGTTGGGCTGGACAGGTGGCTCAGTGACCGGGGCAGGTTCGGTTAGCTGCGGAGGCTGTTCTATCGGTTGCTGAGGCTGAGGTGTCACTGGCGGCTCAGCGGGTGTGACGGTAGGAGCTACTGGAGTTTGCGGTTGATGGTACTGAACTGGTACTGGCTGCAAGGAGGCTTCTTTGTGAGCGGCTTCTTCTTTGGAAATTCGCGGTATTTCCAAAAAGAAAGTGCTTCCCTTGCCATACTCGCTCTCGACACGTAAATCGCCCGACATGCTTTCGGCGAGTCGGCGAGACAGATACAATCCCAAGCCAGTACCGCCGATTTCACGAGTGGCTGAATTGTCAACCCGATAAAACTTTTGGAAAAGATGCGGCACGTCTTCTGCGGGGATGCCTAGGCCAGAGTCCATCACACTGACAACCACCTTTGACGAGTCGCCGGTGACATCAACCACCACTTCGCCTTCTTTGGTGTATTTGATGGCGTTTTCTATGAGGTTGGCGGTGATTTCCCGGAAATGGTCGGGGTCAACAAAGGCGTAATAAATGGGCTGCAGATGTTGGTCAGCGGAGTCTTTGGCTAGCGCGTGCGGCCGAAACGAATAGAGCAGATTTTTCTCGGCGGCTTTGTGCGCCAAACCTTCAAAGATGTCTGCTACAAAATCAGTTACATTAAATAGCTTTGGCTCATCTTTGAGGCGTCCGTCCTCGGCTCTACTGATATCTAGCAGGTCTTGAAATAACCGGCCCAGGTGTTGAGCGGAGGCGTGCGCTTTGGTGATGAAATCACGTGCTTTATCGTCAATTTGGGCAGTGGCTGGGTTGAGCGCTAGGCCCAGATACCCCTCGATGGAAGCCACGGGCGTGCGCATTTCGTGGCTGGCAGTGGAGATAAACTCGGCCTGCTCTCGCTCTTCGGCGCGTTCTTTGGAAATGTCGCGGAACACGATGATGACACCTTCCTTTTGTGGGCCTATGGGAGAACTAACGATGGTGATCGGTAGTCGTTTGTCTGAAGAGGTTTTGAGAAATAGGTTGTCGCTGTGGGTGGGCTGGTTTGAAGACAATGCTTGAGCAACGGGATGTTTGCCCTCTGGGATGTCAGATCCGTCTTTGAGCACCAGTTTGAGGACACTTTGCCAACTTAAGCCCAAAGCGTCGCCTTTGTCCCAGCCAATCATCTGTTGCGCGGCTGGATTAATGAGCTCAATGATGCCGTCATTGGAAATAGCCATCACGCCGTCGTCGATGGTATTGATGACAACATCAGATTTACCCTCGGCGGAGGTTAGCTTATTTTCCAGTTCAGTAAATCGGTCATCAAGCTTTTTCTGCGGTTGGTATCGCCATAGAACGATGCTTAGGACGAGTGGCATGATACCAAGCACCGCGCTGATGGTTATCTGTTCCAGCGTCAGTGGTGTTTCGAAATGAATCATGGCGATGTGCGCCACGACTAACAAGATGATGCCACCAGTCAGCCACAGCCCAAATACTGCAGCAAAGATAGTCACCATGAGCCATAGGCTGGTAAATGGAGAATAGATGCCGCCGCTGGTGGCGATGAGTGCGGCGATGGTGATGATGAGCGACGCATAGGTGGCGCATGCCAGGTAGGCGCGTTGTTTTTTGGGCGTCCAAACACAGAGACCAAGCGCCCAGACTGCGGACAATACGCTGATAGCGGCGGCCAAGTCAGTCACTGAATCGCCAATAGTAAAGCGATAATTGCCAGGCAAAAAGCGAGCTGATGCGTATGTGAGGAGAATGAATAGATTGACTAGTAGCGAAGCTTTACTGAGACGGCGCAGCCAAAATTTGGAAAATGTTCTGTCAGACTGCCCCACCCTCGATTCTTTCATGATATTAAGTATAGCGTCAAACGGTGGTAAAACGCAAGCGCGTCTCTGTTGGCTGGCGCGCCGGTATAGACAAAAGCGGCTGCGTCGTGGTATGATGTTTAATATTGGCCTCATCGTCTAGCGGTTAGGACACCGGGTTCTCATCCCGGCAACCGGGGTTCGATTCCCCGTGAGGTCACCACAGAGAAATTATCAGTACTGCCCTCTTGGGCAGTACTTTTTAGTATTGCAATGATTTGTTTTGAAAGCTGTGTTCTTGTGCTACTCACCCAGTTGTTCGATCACCTCCAGTAGCTTCCGAGGTGTGATGTCAGCTTTGATGAGGTAGCCGTCGATTCTGGGCAGCAGTTGCGACTTGGACTGGTCGTCTTGCTCAAAATTGGTCATGATGAGAATCTTGCTGTTAGGCACCAAATCAGTTTCGCCGTTTCTGAGGGCGTCTAGAATCTGATCGCCACGCTGTTCTGGCAACATCAAATCCAAAATGATCAAGTCGTACGGCTGGTTACGCGCTGCCACCAAACCGTCATTGCCGTCCACCATCCAGGTGACGGTGTAGCCGGCACGCTCCAAGCTGCGCACGTACATTTCGCCAATAAATCTGTCGTCTTCGATGCATAAAATTGTTTTGATCGCCATGATTACTCCCTATACATTTTGTGATTTTTTATCCACCCGCCGTCAGTGCGAATGAGCCGATTGTTTAGCTGGCCGTCTTCTAATAATTTTTCTTTCACCGAGGCGTAGACAGGAATGGTGAAGGAGAAAATTGAGCCCTGGTTCTCTTGGCTGCGTGCGGAGATGCTGCCGCCGTGAGATTCGACAAAGGCTTTACAGATGTACAGGCCGATGCCAGTGCCGGCCACTGTTTCGCGTGATCGGTGTGAGCGGTAAAATTTGCGAAAGAGGTTTTTGATCACGCCAGCTGGCATACCGACGCCGTTGTCTGAGACGGAAACTTCTACAAATTCGCCTTTTTGCACGGCGGAAACTTGGACAACTCCGCCTTCGAAGCTGTATTTGATGGCATTGTCGATGAGGTTGGAAATCACTTCTCCAATGCTGCCACGGTCGGCTGCTACGGTCGGCAAATCGCTGGGGATGGATACATTCAACATGCGGTGCTGAGCTGAGGCGCGCAGCTGCATGTCGTCAGCGATGGTAGCGTAAATGGCCTCCAGGGTGTCCTCGCGTAGATGCACGTACAGGTGATGCCGATCGAATTTTGAAACGTTGAGGATGTTATTGATGTAGCTAGACAAACGGTTGGCAGAAACGGTCAGACGATTGAACAATTGCGGTTCGTCGTCCCGCAGGCGGTCGTGAAGTTCTTGCTCCAAGATGTCCAAGTAGCCGCGAATGACGGTAATGGGTCCACGGAGTTCGTGCGCTGCAAAGGCGATGAAATTGAGATCCTCTTCTTCGGGTAAGTATTTGGCTGAGCGATCAAAGAGGATGATGACCGTTTCGCCAGCTGCACCTTTTTCGTAGGAAGCGCTGACGTCATAGAACTTTTGTGGCGCGGGGGTTTTGGATTGAGCTGGTACGCGTGTCCACTGGTGGTGAGCGGTGATGTTGTCTTTGGCAACTTCCTGGATCCACTCGTTGATAGAAATTTCGTCAATAAAGTCCAGCCCCAACGTCAGTACGCCGTCCATGTCGGAGACCACAGGCGCGGTTTCATTGGCGAAGATGATGTTTTTCTGGTGGTCCAATACGACGATGCCGCACGGCGTGTGATTGAACGACTGAATGATGGCGTCAAGTTGAGACGAAGCTTTTTTGGCAGTTGGTTTGGCGGGCGCACCGTTGGTATATATAGCCTCAAGCACAGTCTGAAAACCAGTGCGTGCGTGTGCTGGCGAGTTGATCTTGACTGGCTTTTCGGCGGTTAGCTCCCCTGTTTTGTAAGCCGCAGCGTAGAGGATGTCGCGCATCGGTTTGCTGACGGATGGTGTGATGGCAACGGCGCCAATGATGCCCCCAACTGCGCCGAGCAGGATGATGATGTACCAATTAACTTCAACGGCGGCCAGGTTCGTCAATATGAGATGAGTGATGGTGGCAAAAGCAGCGGCGATGCCGACAGGCAGCAGCAATAACAATACCGACCGACGCATGTAATATCGATTGTAGTCGCGAATCGATCGGCGACGGGTTACTGCCATGCAATACTTCCTCGCCCCGGTGTAAAGGCGGCGATCCATGTCTGGCCTCGGTTCAGCGCGATGTCTTTGCCGGCGGCGTCGACCAATTTCAATTCGGCACTTTCGTTGTCACGCTTCCAGGTGGCTTGAGCTACGACGCCATTTTGAAAAATATACGCTTTGCCAGTGCCAACGGTGATGACATCCTCGTACCCTTCGCGGCTGCCTGGGCGATGTTCGACGTTCACCTCCAGTGCTACGATGCTGTTTGGCGCAATCTGCCCAGCCTCGGCGTCATTGTGCGGTTGCCCTGCTAGTGTGCGAGCGTAGGTATTTGAATCTTTGTTGTACGTGTAATTGGTGTTAAACAGTGGACTACTGAAATTGATGGCAATTTGAGTTGCATTTGGCGTTTCGGCAGGCTTGCCATCGGCGCGTTTAAACCCGGTGAATACTGATTCGTTGTGACCTTTGGCGGTATTGGTTTGGTCAATTTTCTCACCTGAGGTGTAGGCATTGTGTGGCGCGCGTCGATCATTGGCACGCCAATACGAATTGCCATTGCTGAATTCGTCGATGTCGTGATATTTGCCGTTACGAACTGTGCTGAGGGCGTTGGCGCTACCACCGACGTGGAAAATTGAGGCCTTGTACGGCGTTGACCACTGCAAATAGTACAGGCGCAAGCTGCGCACTGGACCAATTTTGGCTGGCTTGTTTCCCTGGTACAACGCGAAGAAACGAGTGATACCACCCTCAGCGACAGCTTCGTAAACGATGCCGGCTTTTGATAGTCCAGACTGTGGTCGCGCGTTAGGGCTGTTCTCAACGATCACACCAGTGACGGGAGCTTTGACGGCATTGGCGTCAGTTACTTCCAGGCCGGTCAGTGACGAGTAAAACTTCTCTTTTGGCTTTTTGGTGCCAGCGAAAAATGGCGAACCGCTGTCTGATTGGACGGAATACATGGCGATGATGAAGATAATCGCAACAACCGCCGCGCTTACGACAAGTGCCAGCGCCAAATGGTGTTTGTGGACCCACTGAGTGAACGCTTTGAATTTAGAGTGATTGATGAGTTTATCCTGAGGAATTCGAGGCTTTTCCATATGATTAGTATAGCATGTCGCTTATGCTAATAAAACTAAGACAAGGTGCGTCGGCCTTCAAGCGCATGCGACAACGTGATCTGGTCAGCGTATTCTAGGTCGACTCCCACAGGGATGCCGCGAGCCAGTCGCGAAACAGTCAGTGTCAACCCAGCTTCTTGGATGTATCGCTGCAGAAACAGCGCGGTCGATTCACCTTCTACTGAGGCATTGGTGGCGATGATGATCTCGGTGACGCCGTCATTCTTGATGCGCTCAATCAGCTCAGGAATGTGTAGCTGTTCTGGCCCGATACCGTCAATTGGCGAAATCGCTCCACCTAAAACGTGGTAGGTGCCGTCAAACTGACCAGTGCGCTCCAATGCCATGATATCCAGCGGTTCTTCGACGACGCAGACGAGCTGGCGATTGCGGCGGCTGTCAGTGTAAAGTGGCGACAGATCATCACTTTCGTCAATCAACGCAAACGTCACCGGACAGGTTTTGACACGTTGATGCAGTTCACTCAAAGCTTGAGCCAGTCTTTTGGACTGCCCTGCTTCACGCCGCAAAGCAGCATAGGCGTAGCGTTCGGCGGTTCGCGGACCAACCCCCGGTAGATTACCAAATTCATCAATCAACGCCGTCAGCGCTTTTGGCAAAATATGAGCACTCATTATTGAGATTAGAGACCCAGGTTACCCAAGCCGCCCATCAGTGGCTTCATTGTTTCAGCAGCAACTTCTTGCGCCTTTGCTAGACCGTCGCGCACTGCAATTTGAATCCAGTGCTCAAGCTGTTCGATGTTGTCTAGATCTACCATATCAGGATTAATCTTGACTGATTTGATTTTTAATTCACCAGTGATCTGAACGATGACCGCGCCATCACCAGCCTCTACTTCAATGATTTCTTTACCGAGTTGTTTTTGTGCTTTACGTAGCTGTTGCAGCATTTTCACCTGATCAAAAGCCATAATGTTCCTCCTTCAATTAACTCACTTATTATACCGCATTATTCACTAAGTTTGTAGACATAAAACCGATCGCCCGCCTCAGCCCAATCATTGGTGATGACGCGCGTGATAGTTCCTGGGATGCCAGTGATATTTTGGCGAGCAGCGCGCGTGACGACTACTTCTTCTTGAGCACCCTCTGCTGGCAGGCCGTCGCTGATGGATATTACCCTATTATACTTATTCATGTGACTGGACAAGGCGTCGTACAGCGGTTTTTCGGCAGCTGCTACGACGAATATATATTTCTTGTTTGCAGCGTCGCGCAGTAGTGTGTCACGCACAAGGCTCAGATCTTTGGAATGCTCACGCACGGCGTCAGGTAGATCGTGATAGCTATGGACGTATCGATTGACGCCGCTTAGGGTCATGACACCGACCAAGATGATCATCAGTACCAGTCCGGTGCC
Organism: uncultured Candidatus Saccharibacteria bacterium; assembly: GCA_963521715.1. Classification (GTDB taxonomy): domain Bacteria; phylum Patescibacteriota; class Saccharimonadia; order Saccharimonadales; family Saccharimonadaceae; genus Nanosynbacter. Next base: position 8,209 of record CAUQVC010000015.1, read on the forward strand.
GCGCGCATATGGGTTCTTTGGGAATAATCGATACCACTCGTACAGCAGTCGTTCTACGCCAGTAGCCAGCAAGATAAACATCGGCACAGAGATGATCATATTGACTTGAGGCGCCAGGGCGAGTAGCGGCAATGACAAAAATAGCCAAATGTTGACCACGTAGGACCGAGCAGTGTGCCAGTTGCGGAAGGTGATGATCATGCCGAGGAGCATCAGTGCTACGGTGCTGACGTCAATGGCTGGCAGCACTTGCCCATTAGAAATGTATGGCACTGGCCAGAGATAGGTTCGAACGATAATCTTGAGGTTTGCTAAGACATCAAAGTTGAGTGACGACCAGCCTGATACGTCCAGCAAGAAGCCGTGATTTTTCAGGCAGAAATACACCAGTGGCGCACTTACTAGCAGAAAGATGATGAATGCTGGCATCCAGCTGGCGCGATATTTTCGTGACACGATGATATAGCGCGTGTATGGGTGCAATAATGCCACTAGGATGAGACCAAGGTTGAGGTACCAGAAAAATGGCGTGTATAGGCTAGCGGCCATGACGGCGGCGAGGAGGATTTTCCAGAGCTGGGCGAACTTGGCTTTTTGGATGATCAGGCTGGCGAACAGCAAAATCAATGACGCCGTGGTGATGTAGATGATGCCAGGGGTGAAGCTTTGTGCTAAGTAGATGAATTGACCAGTGGCGATCATAAGAGAAAGTGACAGCACGGCGATACCTGGTTTGAACCAGTGCCTGAGGAGGAAAAAGAGTGCCAGAGCTGCCAAACACATTAGTGTGACGGCTGGTAACTTGATGGTGAGTGTGCTGACACCAAATAGCAAGAACAGTGCAGCTTGGAACGCGTGTAGTGGCAGATTGACGATGGACCAATTGCCTTCCATGAGCAAATTGGTTCGTGCGACCATGTTGATTTCTGATTGGCTGATGCCACCTGGCGCGTACAATAACGCCACGCTAATGACTGCAGAAAATATCAATATCAAAGCACTGTAGCCCCAAAGATAGCGCCAACGGTAAAGAAACAGATGAGACAGAGTTTTCTTTTTCACTGCGGTTTATTATAGCATGGTTTGTTAATCGTGTCGTCTGTCGAGGCTCATGAAGCGGAGGCGTTCTGGGTGGAAGTATAACTGAACTTTGCCGACAGGACCGTTACGGTGCTTAGCGATGATGAGGTCGGTGATATTTTGAACCTCTGGATTGTCTGGTTCGTAGTAGCCTGGACGGTAGATAAAGCTGACAATGTCGGCGTCCTGCTCAATGGATCCGGATTCGCGCAGGTCGGCCAACTGTGGAATCGGCGGGGTGCGCGACTCGACGGAACGGCTCAACTGACTCAGGGCGATCAGCGGCACGTTAAGCTCACGAGCGATCAACTTTAGGCCGCGGGAGATTTCCGACACTTCCTGAACGCGGTTGCCGTTGTGATTGTTGGTGGCCTGCATCAGCTGCAAGTAGTCGACGATGATCAGGCCAATTTCGCCTTCATGCGCCAGGCGGCGAGCTTTGGTACGCATTTCCAAAATGCTGAGGCCCGGTGTATCATCGATGTAAATCGGCGCTTCGGCCATCTCGCCCATAGCCTCAGACAATTTGGCGAAATCATTATCACTCAAGTTTCCGGTGCGAATATTCCAACTGTCAACTCCTGAAGCGTCCGCCAGCATGCGGTCGACCAATTGCTCTTTACTCATCTCGAGGCTGAAAAACAGCACCGGCTTTTTCTCGATCGTCGCCACATTGTATGCCAAGTTAGTCACCAGCGTGGTTTTACCCATGGCCGGCCGCGCCGCCAGGATGATCAGGTCGGAACGCTGCAGACCAGCGGTCATATTGTCGAGATCACGGTAGCCAGTGCGAATGCCACGGAGTGTGTCTTTGTTACGATGTAGCTCTTCGATTCGGTCAAAGCTGTCAGTCAGAATATTTTCCAGGCTAATCAAGTCTTGCTTGAGTGATTGATCGGAAACGCTAAATAGTTCAGCTTCGGCCTTCTCTAATAGCTCCTGAGTGGTTGTCGATTCGTCATAGCCAAGCTCAGTGATATCAGCGCTGGCTTTGATGAGTCGGCGTCGTACGGCTTTTTGCGCCACCATCTCAGCATAGGCTTCAGCGTGCGCAGCAGTCGGCACATAGTTGGTGAGTTCTGTCAGGTATGCCGAGCCGCCAATGAGCTCCAGTTCATCCTTACGCTTCAGTTCATCGGTCAAGGTCAACAGGTCAACTGGTTTGTGCTTTTCAAACAGCCGCATCATACCCGCAAAAATCAGTCCATGATTTTTATCATAAAAATCAGTAGGATGCACGTGCTCGGTCGCATCTGCCAATACTTCTTCATCGATCAATATTGCACCCAGTAAACTCTTTTCGGCATCCAGATTTTGCGGTGGCAGTTTGCCGGATGATGTATGTTGACTTGCTTCACTCATTTATAATTCCTCCAACTTCACTTCTTCGCCACCGCCCATCATGGCAGCGATTTCCGCCAATTTTTCGTCTTCAGGTGGTTTCTGCTCTCCAATTATATCAATTTCTAGCTCCATCCCCGCCTCTGCGGTGATGATTTCTGCCAGTAATGGTCGATTTTTGGCATCATCCAGCTTTTTCTTGTAGAACGCACTGCCGGCAAAAATAGTTAGTTTATCTCCGTCAAACGCCCATTGGCTTTTTTGGAGTAGCGATGACAGGCCGACTGATTTTTCCTTGGCTTGTTCGATTACCCTGTGCCAGTCCAGTTCCAGCGGTGTGCTAGATTTACGTGGTTTCGTGGACGACTTTTTAGCTGGCTTGATGTCTTGGCTTTCGGGCGCTTTTTTGGCTGGTTCAGCTGACTTGATGCTTTGATTTTTCGGTGATTTTTTTGCCGATGGAGTTGGCTCGGCTGAGGTTGAGATGACGGCTGGTGTTGCGGTGGCAGCCTGAGCGACCGTCTTCTTTGGTGCGGCTGGTTGAGCGTGATGTTGCATGAAAATAGTCAATAATTTCAGGTCGGGGTGTGGATGGCGATCAACCTCGATGAGCTGCTGGATGAGTTCAACAAGCTCCGGATTTGTGCGAAGTCTGGCACGAGCGATTGACAATAGCTGGTGCGACACCACAGTCGGGCTGATGCCACTTTGCTCTAGCTCTTGCAGAATGCTAAGGATGCGCGCAGTGTCCTCTGATTGATACGTATCAAGGAGTTCTTCTAGCGTAGCTGCGTCACTCAAGCCCAAATATTCAGTAACCATGGCGACGGTCAGTGGCTGGTCGGGTGTGGCCAAGATTGACAATTGATCGAGCATGCTGATACCGTCGCGAAATCCACCGCGCGAGCGCTCAGCGATTAGTCGTGCGGCGTCCGCCTCGATGGCAAATCCCTCTTTTTCGGCGATGGCCGTCAGCTGGCGTGCCATGACGTCAACTGAGATGGGGTGAAAGAAAAATTGCTGGACGCGGCTGAGAATGGTGGCGGGCAGCTTGTCGGCGTCGGTGGTCGCCAAGATGAATACTACGTGCGCTGGTGGTTCCTCCAGGGTTTTTAATAGCGCGTTGAAGGCAGGCTTGGACAACATGTGAACTTCGTCGATGATGTAGATTTTCTTTGGTGCGGAAACGGGTGCGACCTGAGCTTTTTCACGTAGGGCGCGGATGTCGTCGACGCCGTTGTTGCTGGCGGCATCAATTTCAATGATATCCAGGTGCGAGGCTTCCTCATTGTACGGCAGCTTATTAATTTCATGCGCCAAAATGCGCGCCACGCTGGTTTTTCCCACGCCGCGCGGACCCGTCAGTAAATACGCATGGGCGATTTTCCCCTGCTCCAGCGCTCGGCGCAAAATGTTGGTCACGTGATCTTGCCCCAACACCTCGTCCAAGCTGCGACTGCGATATTTGCGGTACAGTGCTTGACTCATTACTTATGTATTATAGCGCAAAGTGCGGGATTAGTAAGCTCTTTAGCGGTCAGGAATGGGAACTTCTTCACCACTTTCTAAAATCATGGTCTTTCTTGGCCATAGTTCTATCGGTTCGTCAATATACGGCAAGTCAGTCGCTTCTGCGATGGCTCGCATGGCCATGTCTATCGGTGCACGTAGAGCTTGACGTCGAGATTCGTGGTCTGTCGAAGCGGTATAATCTCTATACGCTGCTGTATAGTCGATAGGATCACCCAGAGTAACGTGGATTTGCTCATCTTGTGGCATGTATGCATCCAGATCAGTAGGCCACGGTTCGTAGCGAATACCTACTGGCAATAAGTTAGGCTCCACCCCCCCCTATATTTGCGTCAAATAAAATTCGTGACGCACCCGTTCGCCCTTTAGTTACCTGAGCGTCGCCCGTGTATGCGCCTTCTGGAAAGATGAGCAGTGAGCGTCCGTCAAGTAACGCTCGTCTGGCCATTTCGAGCCCAGTTTTCAAATATTCTTTTCCGCCATGTACTTCAAGTGGTATCGTATGCAGCGCATTTTCTATAACCAATCGTCGCACTGCCGTGTCTACAGAGCTATTTTTATACGCCAATCGTGAACTAATAACAACGTCGCAGTCCTCCGGCAGACTTGCTGGTATGGCAAAGATATCGCGCATGCAAGCATGATTGGCGACGAATACATTCGGGCCTTCTGGTATGTCGTCAAAGCCATGAGTAGTAATGGCCATTTCCCGACCTATAGTCTGTAAGAGCGGTTTCTTTCCCCTGCTCATGCCTGCCTCGCTTTCAAAGCTTGCTTAACAACGCGCGCCACTAAGCGATGTCCTTTTGCTGAAAAATGAATACCATCAGACAGTGGTATGAATGGCAGCTCAATATACTCACCAAGCGAATCTTTATCTCTCAAGATTTCTTGTCGTATTTCTTCTGATTGTTCCGTAAACTCTGGACCAGAGTCTTCACCAGTTGAAAATGCTGGCGGCAAGAGGTATATGACGTCGGCGCTGTCAGCCAGTTTTTGATAATCCGTCAAATCTTGGATGATAGTTTGTGCCGTCCTGCCGTATTGCTGTTGTAAATCGTTAGTGCCAAGGGCGATGATAATAATGTCCACATTGCCTGCCCGTTGTAGGGCTTTCGTAAAAGCTTGCTTGCCATTCTTGTATGGCTTTACCTTACAGAAATCTCCCGCTACGCGACCTGACAGCCCGTCGGCGATGATGCGTGCTTTGCCTCGTAATTCTCGCTTTAGGCGGTTGACCCATCGGTCGCTATACCGCACTCGCGGCCCCACAAACGTGTCTCCCCAAACATTAGAATCGCCATAAATAAAAACCCTTTTGCTTGCGTGGTTGCTATTCATATATAAACTCCGTTTTTCATATTATACCATGTTTTGTCAAAATAGCGTCAGTTGCGTGTTAGGTATCTCAAGGTCAACCGTACCTTGCGCTGTTTGTGCCCGGTGCCCGATGCACTTTTTCAGGTTATACGCCAGTAGTTGCCCGTCATATTCAGTGATGAGCACTGAGCCAATGACGCTGACCACAGTGCCAGCCAAGACCGTATTCCCTGTCATGTCAATCACACTGCTGAGGTCTCGACCCTCAGTATGAAAATAATCTTCGCACATGATAAGCGTTCGGCTTGGAAAATCCAGCCCTAACTGGTGGTGAATACGCATCAACGCGTCAGCCAAGGTCTGTTCCGCTACCGTAGTGTTCAACGGCTGCTTGATCAGCCCTAATTTTTTGTTGGCAGCCACCGTCTCCATGATGCCATTCAGGCTGGCAATTTTCGCCTCATATTGCCGGGCGATCAGCGCCGAAGCGAACGTCTCCAGTTTCAATGCCACGCGTGCCCCCTGTTCTAGCAGCCGCCGAATACCGCGCGCTTCCTGCGAAATGCCGACCTTTATCAACTCTGGTGAAAAATACGCCAAATACAAAAAATGTGGAGTTTGATTGATCTTTTCCTGCTGCACCGACACCGAATCAGCATGATAAAACGCTGGATTAAACCCAGTCCGGTTACGACATTTCAAGCAATTCTCATATTTCTCATTAACCGTAGCGCCATCAGGACAAGCCTGGCTACAGTGATTGTCAAAATCCAGCCAACCGGTACAATATTTGGTCGAAACATCAAACGCCAGTGACAACTCCTGCCCCACAACATCACCACGCTCAATCTTGCCATCAACCTGCCACTCTAAAAATGACCGATTCTCAGCGTCAAAGCTAGTGTAGCTTAGTAAAAACTCCTCAGGCATAGCACAATTATATCAAAAACCGCCCGGCAACTGCGCGGACGGTTTCAAGTGCAAAAATAGTCTACAGTGCTGCTTCAACAGCTGCCCACGTAGCGTCAGGATTGTCCTCTGGTACGATGATGGTGACCTGGTCGCCGATGTTGATGCGGAAGAAGGTGACGCTGGCGAGCAAAATGCGATACTCGCGGCCGTTAGCTTCAACATAGTAGACGCCGTCGTGTTGCACCAGTGTGCCGATGACTTGCTTGCGCGCCACCGGGCCGATTTGCTTGTAGATGAAACTACCGTCGTCAGCGATGGTTAATTTCAAAATATCGCCCTCAACCAGCTTTGATTTTGAGGCGTAGTTGGCTGGGATTGGGTAATTTTTGCCGTCTGGGCCAAGCATGGTCTGACCGTCAAACACGCCCTCGACAACTTTGCCGGTTACGTCTTCAGTCGAGGTTTTTGGTGTAACGACTTGACCGTCATCACCGATGATGCTGATCAATAGCTCTTTTGCCGCTGCCAAATTAGTTTCTGCCTCTTGTATCAATGAGCGAAGCCGCTTTACTTGTTTTTCTGGTAGTTCAGACATAGTGATTCTCGCATTTCCCTGTCTATTTTTGATAGTTCTCGTTCTATATATAGCATAGGAAAAAGGTTAGGTCAATGCTTACATAAGCAAGTTATTTCAGATTTCCACAGCATTTTAAGGGGTGCTCGCAAAACTGTTGCAAATTTTACCCTTGCAATCAAAATACCGCCCATGATATAGAGCGGTATAGTGATTTCGAAAACAAATTGGCGTCATGTTCAGAATGAAATTAGCTGAGCTCGACGCTAGCGCCAGCGTCTTCCAGAGTCTTCTTAGCAGCTTCAGCTTCGTCTTTTGAAACTTTTTCTTTGACTGGTGCTGGTGCGCCGTCAACGATAGCTTTAGCTTCACCCAGGCCCAAGCCGGTGATTTCTTTAACAGCCTTGATGACTGCAACTTTCTGAGCACCAGCGTCCTTCAGGGTAACGGTGAACTCAGTTTTTTCGTCAGCCGCAGCAGCGTCACCGCCAGCAGCTGGACCAGCAACAGCCACAGCTGCAGCAGCTGGCTCGATGCCGTACTCTTCTTTCAAGTGGTTTTTCAATTCGTTAACTTCCAGAACTGTCAACTTGGTCAGTTCTTCAGCCAATTTCTTAATATCAGCCATGATATATCTCCTTACATTATTGATTGATTGCTAAACTTAAGCCGTAGCTTTGGCTTCGATGCCGTCCAAAAGTCCGTGCAAATTGCCGCCAAGTGCGCCCACAGTGTCGTGGACTGGTGAGAGCAATTGTGCCACCACTTCGGCGACAAGCTGGTCTTTGCTTGGTAGACCCGCCAGCGCTTTGATGTCAGCTTCGTTGATGCTGAGGCCTTCACCTGAGAAACCACCGGCCAACTGCAGTGCTGGATGTGTCTTTGCAAACGTGTCCAGAACTTTTGCTGGCATGACCTCGTCTTCGGCGCTAATGGCGTAAACCAATTGGCCAACCAACAGGTCAGTGTCAGTTTCTTTGTAGGTGTCAACGCTTTGCAACGCTACGCGCACCAAGCGGTTTTTAACCACCTTGATGACCACGTTTGCCTCGCGAGCAGCCTTGCGCAGTTCTTGTAATTCAGCCACGCTCAGGCCCTGGTACCGCGCAAATGCCGTACCTTTGGCATCTTTCAGAAGCTCTGTTAGTTCAGCAACCAAAGTTTGTTTTTTATCGCGTGAAATTGCCATAAAAATCC
>CAUQVC010000016.1:0-15634 GCA_963521715.1 uncultured Candidatus Saccharibacteria bacterium
CACCACCACGTCAGAGCCTTTAATTTTCATGTATTTATGCGCGCCAGTCGCCATACGGCTCAGCACGGCATTAAACTCACCCTGCGAGCCAGTACAAACCACGGTAATCTGGCTATCTGGCAGCTTAATGATATCCTCCATCTTCATGACGGTATCTTTCGGGATCTTGATGGTTCCCGAGCGCAGCGCCACCTCCAAGTTCTGGATCATTGAAAAACCGGCAAACGCCACTTTACGGCCGTGCTTATGCGCCTCTTCCAAAATCAATTGCAGACGATGGACCTGTGACGAGAAACAGCTTAAAATTACTCGGCTGTTGCTGAATTTATCCATCACCTGACCGATAGAATATTGAATATCAAACTCGGTGTGGGTGTGCGTACCAGCTGACTCACAGTTGGTCGATTCATTCATGAACATCAACACGCCTTCTTTGGACGCCACTTCAGTCATGCGTTTAAGGTCAAACTTCTGACCATCAACCGGGCTTTCCTCAAATCGCCAGTCACCAGAATCAATCACTACACCCAACGGCGTCCGAATAATCACCGCCGTTGAGTCAGGGATGGAATGGTTCACTCGCACCAATTCCACCGAAAAGTGCTTCGACACCTGAACAATTTCATGGCTCAATGGATCCATCACCCGAAAGTCTGGCTGAAAATCGGTATCCGCATCAGCCAGCGACTTATCTAGCATACCGATAGTAAACTTCGACGCATAGACTGGCGCTGGAATTCGGTGAATAAAATGCCGGAAAGAACCGATGTGATCAAGGTGTCCGTGAGTGAACACATGCGCCTTAATCTTGTGCTTATTTTCCTCCAGCCAGGTGATGTCCGGCGTGATATAGTTAATGCCCGGATAATCGCTGCCCGGAAACAGAAAGCCCATGTCGACAACGATAATCTCATCATCATACTCAATGGCGTTCATGTTTTTACCGATACCCATTTCGCCGACACCACCGATTGGGATGATTCGTAGTTTTGGCTTGCCACCGCGAGTCCGTTTTGGCTGCATTTTGGCACTAAATTGCTCGCCACCATAACCATTGTAAACTGATTTGTTCACTGGGATATTGATCACGTGCTGCGATGCCCTCAGATTAACATTTTCGCTCGTTCGCCGCTGTGCGCGAAAAACCTCACCTTTACGAGTGGTGGTGCTGTTTAATACTGCATTGTTGCTTTTTTTCGACTGAGGACGCTTTTTAGCATCATCCTTCTGCGGTGTTGCCAGTCGCCGCTGACCCATATTGTTATACTCCTTTTTCGTTATAATAATTCAAAAATCAGGCAGAGAGATAAATAGCAAATATTCCCTCGTTAGTGGATCTATTTTAGCAAACCACAGATATTTTGTCAAAAGCGCGTAATGACAGCACCACTGTTATCTATATCAATTATCGCCGTCCACTGATGTGTGAATAAATTTTCGCTTGCCGCGGTAGGCGAAGAAGCCGAGCATCAACAGGTTAGCTACCAGCAAAAAGCCCGCCAGCACCCACATGCTATCAATGTAAAATGAGTTGCTGAGCCCTCCCGAGATAGCTTGACGCAAGGCCCTGATTGAATAAGTCATCGGTACCAGCGGGTTGACCGCTTGGAAAAAGCCATTTGTCGTTTGGATTGGGAAAGTTCCTTCGCTCGATCCCAGCTGCAACACCAGCAGCACCATTGCTAGGAAGCGCCCCGGATTATCCAAGACAATCACCAACAGCGACACAATCAACATATAGGCAAACGAGGTCAAATATACCGCGCCGATGAAATGCCCCGGATGGTCAGGCGTTAAGCCCAGACAATAAACCATAATTAGCATCAAGATTGTTGCCTGAGCAAAAGCTGCCGTACCAATGACCGAGGCTTTGGCGAGCCACCAGCGAAAGGCATTTTCTTGTTCGGTAAAAGTCTTGCGGATAGGATAAATAATATTGACCGCTAGCGCCCCGACAAACAAGCTCAGCGACAAGACGTATGGTGCCAAGGCATAGCCATAATTTGGCACATCTCCCTGTTTATTAGTTTCCGACGATACCGGGTTGGCGATTTGCTGCTGCGTGGCAGCGCCAGTCGGCTGGAGCTTTATCTGGTTGGCGGCGTCAGCCAATTTGACAGACAGCGTGTCCGCACCAGTTGCCAGCTGTGATGTACCGTTGAGCAGGGTGCCCGAATTAGCGTTCAAGATCGCCGCGCCGTTGGCTAGTCGCTGGCTGCCGGTTTGCGCTTGTAACAAATTATTCACCAGCGTTGTCGAGCCAGTCAGTAGCTGATTATTAGCCGCTCTCAGGTTATTGTAACCATTGAACGCACTAACCGCATTCGGTGCCAGTTGGTTCGCGCCGTTTGCCAGTGTCGCAATGCCAGTTTGCAGTTGGCTTTGTTGCTTGCTCAATTGCACCGTCAGTGTTTGCAAATCTTTCAGTAGTGCGGCTACTTGAGTAGTAATCGTTTGCGTTTTATTAAGCGCCTGGGAAAGCTGGCTAATCTGCGGCAAGGTTATGGTTGTTGAACCGCCAGAATTTGCCGCATTAGTTCCCAATGTTTGCAACGTACTGCCTGCTGTCGCTAAGTCCGCCAAAGGTGTTTGCATTGTCACCGCCAAAGTTTGCGCCTCGTTAGCAACCTTTTGTTGCAGTGCTGTCAGTTCTGGCGATGGATTATGCACGCTGGCGTTGAGCTGATTGAGACCAGATTGCAGCTGCTTCATGCCGTTTGATAATTGCACAACTTGGACTTGGCTCGGCAATCCATTCGACATTTGCCCCAGTCCCGCTTGCAGTTGGCGCGACCCATCAGCTAGCTGAGCCAAACCGTTGCTTAGCGCCTGCTGATTGGCTGCCAACTGCTTAACGCCACTGGTGTAAGTTTGCGCGCCTGCCTGCAAAGTCGCCAAACCATCATGCAGTTGCGCTGCGCCGTCCGCTGCTGTTTCTAGACCGCCGCCAAGCTTATTGATACTTTCTAGCACGCCTTTGGCATAAGCCTTAGTGACTTGCTCGGCCACCGAAGTCTTGACCTTTTCAGCCGCCTGGCTACTGACCAACGAACCAATATAGTTCTTGGCTGGCGTCGTCGTATAGTGAATAACTGCCTGCTCGGGTTTATTTTGCGTAATCGATGCTGCTTTTGCCGAAAAATCCGCCGGAATCGTCACCACTGCATAGAAATGCCCGCTGCTAACGCCGCTATCGGCTTGCTGCTTGGTCACGAATTCCCAGCCCAAATCGTGATTACTTTTGAGTTTTTGCTCAACCGACTGCCCGACGTTCAGCGCTTGACCATTCAGCTGCGCGCCTTTGTCCTCGTTGACAAACGCCACTGGCAAGTTTTTGGTTTGCCCGTACGGATCCCAAATCGACCCCAAGAAAAAGCCGCTGTACATAATCGGGATAAACGAAATCACCGCCAGCGAAACCAATAAAATCTTATTTTTGAATAAATGCCGCCACTCGGCGCGCACCATATTACTGCGTTGCCGGCGCGAAAACCGCTTTACTTTTTCAACCATGCATTACCTCCTTGGCAATATCTTCTAGGGTTACTGTTTTTAGATAATCGCTCCACTTTTGCTGCGCTTCAGAAAAGACTTTTTCGATCATATTCATGCCAATTTCGACTTGGCGGCGGCGCGTCGCAAAGACCCGCTCAATAATCCCCTGGGGTTGGAAAAACGGCGCCTCGCCCTCAATCGCCAAAACGACGTCGTGCAGCGTCACTTGGCTCATTTCCCTCGCCAAAACGAACCCGCCGCCAGCACCTTGTACTGAAGTGATGAGCTGTGCCACAACCAATTTGCGACTAATCTTCTTCAGATACGTTGGTGATACCGCCATTTTCTCAGCCAATGCGTCGTTGGTGATTGGCGCGGTTCGCTTAGGGTCGGCCAAAAGCGCCATAATACAGCAAGCTTGTTCAACAGCTCCCGATAATTTCATAAAATCCTTTCCAAATTAGCTATAGTAGATATCTACTATCCACTATACTACACTCATCCTACATAAACAACTCTCCCGGTCAATTAAAAAGCTCCGCCACACGACGGAGCTTCTCACTTATTCTACCTGAACTTTAACTTTGATTTGCTTTTTCAGTCAATACGCGACCCAAAGCATTCAACTGAGAGTTAACCTCTGCCTTCTGGAACGCCTCGTTTAGCTTTTTTGGAGCGTCACCAGCCTTGAACTTTGTCAGTTGGCGGTACAACTTACTCGCAGCTGCTGACAGACCAGACGCGTCGCCAGCATCATGAGCTTTTTGCATCTCCTCAACTATGCCTCGTTGTTCATCAAAAGCATCAGCCAGTTTCTTTGCCTCTTCGGACAACAATTGACTCTTTACTTTGGCTAATTTTTTAACAGCAGAAACACAAGAACTAACAGTTTTGTCATAGTTCTCTAGCAACTTACTACGGTCTGAGCTGAATCGAGGAAAGGTAGTAGCGGTTCGACAGTTCTTTGTGGTCTCCAACAATTCATCAGATGCATCAGCCAAATCACCTACCATTGTGGTAAATTCATTGTTTTGTTTGATGAAATCATCATATTTTTGCTTAACATCTTTGTCGCGCAAGGCTTTCATGTCTTTCAAGTCATCAACCGACTTCTTGTATTCTTCTACTGATTCTTTAATCTTATCGGTAGACGCGGTTGATGTCCCATATGAAACCATACGAAAAGCCGAGCCAACCCGTAGATAGGTACCTCGCACTTTCGTAACCTTATCATGCGCTTCCTTGTAATCTTCTTTGCTTGGACCGCTCAATAAAATCACCGCCAAAACAATACCAACGACCAACAAGATGAAGGCAATCGAACCACCAATGATACCCCACAACATACCCTTGCTCATGCCCTTTTTCTTGACTGGTCCCTGAGGAACTGGCTGAGTTGGCGCCGGTTGCACACGTGGTTCCGGAACGGTTGCAGCAGGAGTTGGTGTCGAGTTTGTATTATTACCTTTATTATCCATGCATTCTCCTTTTCTTACTCTATTAATTGTACACTATTTACGATTTACTGAATACGGTTATGGCTAGATTACAAACCGATCATCGTCAAATTGATCTTGCCGCGCTCATCAATACCAGTTATCTTTACGCGGACAGTCTGGCCTTCTTTGACGACATCAGTCACCTTATTGACCCGACCTTCGGCCAGTTTCGAAATATGTACCATACCATCGACTCCTGGCAAGATATTCACAAAAGCGCCAAAGTCTTTGATACTAACAACCCGACCCTCATAGATCTTGCCAACCTCTGGCTCTTCTACCAAACTCTTGATCCAATTCATAGCTTTCTCAATTGATGCGCCGTCTGGGCTAGCCACGGTAATTAAGCCATCTTCTTTGATGTCAATTTCAGCACCAGTTTCCGAGGTGATCTTATTGATCATCTCGCCACCCTTACCGATCACCGCACCAATCTTGTCTGGGTTGATCTTGATCTTCTCAATGCGCGGCGCGTATGGGCTCAATGCCTGGCGTGGCTGTGGTAATACTGACAACATAAGCTCCAAGATGTTCGCTCGGCCAGCTTGTGATAGCTCAATCGCTTGCGCCAAAATGTCAACTGGTAGGCCATGCACCTTCATATCCATCTGTAGCGCCGTGATACCTTGAGCAGTGCCTGTCACCTTAAAGTCCATATCACCAGCAAAATCTTCAGCATCAGCGATGTCGCTCAGCACATATGGTGTACCCTCGTCCATCATTAAGCCCATGGCGATACCGGAGACCGGATTTTTAAGCGGTACACCTGCATCCATCAGCGCCAAACAGCTTGAACACGTCGCTGCCATTGAGGTGGAACCATTCTGGCTCATGATTTCGGTCACCGAACGAATAGCATATGGGAACTCTTCTTCACTTGGCAACACTGGCGTCAATGCTCGCTCCGCCAAGTAACCATGCCCAATTTCACGGCGACCTGGACTACCCAAACGGCGCACTTCACCAACAGTATAACCCGGAGCATTGTAGTGATGCATATAACGTCGTTCGTAATCAGTTTGTTCCATGGTGTCTACCAGCTGCGCGTAGCTCAGTGGCGCCAAGGTAACGATGTTCATACCCTGAGTCACGCCGCGGGTAAATAAGCTTGATCCGTGTGCTCGTGGCAAGAAACCAACTTCTGAGCTGAGTGGTCGGATTTCCGTCAATTGACGGCCGTCTGGACGCACCTTATCCTCAACGATACCTCGGCGTACGTCCTTATGGAGTGCCAACGTAAAGGCCTCATCATATTGAGGTCGCAGCTCATCATAATTCTCACCGAGCTTTGTCGTAAATTCGTCATGAAATGCCTGACGAATATCCGCGATCAGTTCGTTACGCTCTGGGTAGGCACGACGAATAGCTGCGCCAAATTTACCAGCAACCCACACGTCAACTTCTGCTTGTATGGTTTCATCTGGTAGAACCAGTTCGTACTGCTGCGCGGCTGGTGCGACTTTTTCTGCCAACTCACGTTGAAGCTGGATGGCTGGCTGCATCATGTGGTGTGCCCACGCCATGGCGTCGATAATTACTTGCTCGCTCACTTCATGAGCACCCGCTTCCACCATGGTAATGCCGTTCTCAATACCAGCAACCACCAAATCCAGGTCACTGGCTGCGCGCTCATCAGGGGTCAAAAAGGCCTTAAATTCACCGTTCACTCGGCCAACACGCAAACCTGCCACTGGTCCATCAAATGGGGTGCCAGTCAGGCTCAGTGCCGCACTAGCGGCTACCATTGCTACCATATCAGGACGGAAACTTGGGTCCATACTGAGGACGCTTGATACGACTTGAACCTCTTGACGATACCCCTTCGGGAACAGTGGACGAATTGGCCGGTCAATCAGTCGCCCGATGAGTATTGCCTCGTCAGATGGACGACCTTCTCGCTTGATAAATCGGCTACCAGAAATCTTGCCGGCAGCATAAAACTTCTCTTCATAATCAATTGACAATGGGAAATAGTCTAATTCGACTGGTCGCGATCCGACCATCGCCGTACCTAACACAACCGTGTCGCCGTAACGCGCTACCACACTGGCGGTAGTGCGAAAACCGACCCTATTTACCTCTAATGTCAGTGGTCGACCACACCATTCCGTGGTAACACTAAAAATATTCTTGCCACTTGGATTAATAATGCTCATCATGAGCCTCCTTTCTTATCGCGAAAAGTAACAGGGGTGAAAGCTGGTATTGTATGAGCTCTCGTCTCTATCACCATTCGCGGTTAGTTACCTTATCATTATACCACACTCTTCATTCATCACCCGGCGGGCTGTTATAATGATAAGTGTGAAGATGAAACGCACCAAAACGACAAAAGATTATCTCATATTGGGTATAGCATTGGCATTGCTAGTGGGTGGCGGATATTTACTTATTACTATTTTTAGTCCCTTTTTCGCAACACAATTCATCGACCCAAAGAACAATGAAACAACTAAGGTTTTGCAAAAAACAACTGATGAGTTTCATCCAGAAAATCGCATTTATATTCCTGCCATCAATGTCAATATTCCGTACAAAACCGGTGGTGCAGAAGTGTTAGAGTTGACTGCCTGGTGGCGTAAACCAGAAAATGGCAACCCTAAAGAGGGTGGAAATTTCATCGTTGCTGCTCATCGCTTCCAAATTGGCCCCACACCACAACGCACCATCAACAATTCTCCGTTTTACAACATTAACAAGCTCAAAGTTGGCGACTCCATCACAGTTGATTACAACGGCAAACGCTACGAGTACAGCATATATGATATATATAAAGTTAAGCCTGATGCTGTCGAGATAGAAGAGCGAACCGATCAACCACGCTTGACACTGTATTCATGTTCCCTGGGTGGATCATTTGATAAACGTGAAGTTATCATCGCTGTTCCTAAATAGTTCATACAAAAATCCGCCCCGATATATCGAGGCGGATATATAAACTACTTGGTTTGCTTATTTGCGTAGTCCCAATGTAGCCAGCACTTGCTTATAACTCTCAAAGTCAGTTCGCTCCAAGTATCGCAGTAGGCGCTTGCGCTTACCTACCATCTGGACAAGGCCGCGACGAGCCATGAAGTCGTGTTTGTTGACTTTCAGGTGCTCTGTAACCTCTTTGATACGAGCTGTCAAAATCGAAATCTGCACCTGAGGGCTACCGACATCGTTTTTGCCAACCTGAGTCAAAGCAATCGCTTTTTGCTTGTTCTCTTTACTGATCATAGCCGTTTGATTATATCAGGAGTGACCAATATTTTCAAGCAGTGCCGCTAGAATAGCTGCGCGTAGCTATATATGGTTGAGCCACTGTCTGGTGCTTGTGTACTATTGTGATGACAACTTGAACGAATACGATTGAAGGTTGCTACGTCCTCGGTAGATGGATTATTCAATGCGGCATATATCACAAACCCCTTACCACCGTCATGACACTCATAGATTCGAAAGATTGCTTCCTCATTTGCTGCTTTTTTACTAGAAACACCTTGCCGATAATCAGCCTTCAAATAATCCGGAACCAAGGTTTGTACACCATCCGGCGCGTTAAACGGACCAAATCCAGTGATACGCTTTCCTCTAGCCTCCGCCAAAGCAGCAGCATCGCCCGCAGTTTTAACTGCAGATCGAATCTTAGCATCCAACCCATTTTCACGTACCGACCGATACGAAACAATCGCTATTGATGCCAAAACGGCAATCACCGCTATAACAATTAATACTTCAATCAGTGTAAAACCCTTATGCTTCATATCCATATAATACCACTCTAATTATCTATGCCAAAATCCGACAATTTTGCTGCCTGTTCAATGGTAAAATTGGCAATTTTCGTGCGCCGCAACGATTGACAGTAGGCACCAGTTCCCAGATAGTTACCGATGTCCTCTGCCAGCGTACGAATGTATGTACCGCTAGAGACATGGGTATTGATACATAGGTTTGGATAGTTATATGATGCAATTTCGATGTCATACACCGTGATCTGCCGTGCAGGCATCGCAACTTCCTGACCTTTTCGCGCGAGGTGATAGGCGCGCTGCCCATTGATTTTGATGGCGCTAAAAGCTGGCGGGGTTTGCTCAATCACCCCAATGAACTTCCGTACAGCCTGATTCACCTCTTCGATTGTCGGCTGATGGTCAGACACTGGCGTGAGCTCACCTTCAGGATCTCCCGTCGTGCTAGTCACCCCCAAAATGATTTCTGCCTGATACCACTTGTCTAACTTGGTAAATAACCCGGCTTCTTTACATTTTTTGCCAGTCACCAAAATCATCAGACCAGTAGCAAACGGATCTAACGTGCCAGTGTGTCCAACTTTTGCTTTCTTACCTAGCTGTTGACTGAGCACTCTCCTGATTCTGGCGACTACGCCAAAACTGCTCATACCAGCTGGTTTGTCAATAAGCACGATATCATCATTTGGTATCATGCTAGTTTTGTCCCGGAATCTGGAACTGGGTTGGATTAAATTCAGAATTAGTAGTATTTACAACTGACGGAAGGGCCGACTGCTGGAGCTGGCGGAAAAGCCGGTGGCAGTTCTGGCAATGTGCTAAAGTCAGGCATTGGTGGCAACCCTGCTATATTTTTGGCAGAAGACTCAATTTCCGCCAAAGTTGGGGTGCCAGGGTTTACCGCCAATGGATCTGGAACATTAGGCACCGCTGCTAATGCTTCACTAACTGCCTGATGGGTTGGTTGACCCAATGACTGATTAGTCCCCAATACCTTTGAGGTATCTTCACTGAGAGCAGCCATGACATCGCCATTATGTCCAGCGATAACTGAAGCTTCTCCTAAAGGAGAGATAGGTCTATTGCTCTGTAAATTGTTGTTCGTTTCAGCAAACGGATCAACTGATTTTGGCTCATCATCATGACGAGCAACGGTGGCGTTTATCGGTAAATCACTAAACCCCCCTTGACTAGTACCCGGTTGACCATGATTCAAAATCGTGCGGTTACGACCGCTTTCAGCCTCGCGCTTCTTGTCTTCCGCAGCCTGTTCAGTGGAAGCATTGAACGTACCGCCTACTGATGGTTCCGGCAACTCATCTTTCGGAGATTGTGGGCTGCCTAGCGGCTTGATGGCTGGTAAGCTATATTCTGGCTCCGGTAATTTTGCTGGTTCTTCGGATTCTACTGGTGTGGATTTGGCCAATTGTTTTTCCAAGTACGATTCAGCGGCACGTGCAGCCTCATCTTGAGCCTCGGCCTGTGTTCGTCGAGCCACCTCATCTAGGTCACCCCTCTTTTGGTGTGATATTTCCAAAGTGCCATCATCTGGTTTTGGTAGCTCCTTATCTGCTTGTTTTGGCTGTTTACGTGATGAACGGCTAATTGACAGTTTAGTGTTGTCTACTTCTGCTTCCTCAGCATCTGATGACTCATTTGAACCATCGGCACCTTCCAGTTCATCATGTTCGTCAGCCGGGGCTTCCAATTCCTCAGCTTCCACCAACTTTGCTGCAATCAACTGCTGGTTAGCTCCTGCAGCCATCAAATCCGCAGCCGCTGTCATGACGCGAGGTGATGTCAGGTTGTTACTAAACCTATTAGTTACAGCAACGATACCGGTCATAAACGCATTTGCCATCTGCTCGTCCAGCGTTGCCTTGACTGTCTTCAGTTCATCAACCAGCTCCAAAAGCATCTCACTCACACCACTGGCGTTGCGCTCGTGCCAATCGATCGCACCCAAGCTACTCTTGATGTCTCGAGCTGTCACTGTCACCACGTCAGCACTGTGTAAAATTTTGCCATGAGCCGTCAAGGCTTCATCAAGATGATTGCTGTCTTCAACGTTCAAAGCCAACACTAGCTCAATGTTGTAATCACCCTGTGAGAATTCCAAGTCCGCTTCAGTAATCGTCGTTCGGTACGGCGTGATGAAAATTTTCACAACCGCATCGTCAACGATTTTGTACCGCAAATGATCCGCCTTGTCCTTATCAAGCGCTATGATAAAGTCCCTGAGACTGTCCGCCGTGTCTTCAAACGTCTTATCAGGCTCCAGGAAATTTATTGCCGGTGGAATTTTACCAGAGAATACCGCTGTAGCATGCTTTCCAAGCTCATTCAAAAATAACGTGAGCCCCAACGCCGCTGATAACTCATCAACACTTGGATCACGACTAACCGTAACCAATATATTAGTATTTTCTTTGATTTTTTGGATTACCTGCTGCTTGGCGGAAGCGGTGCTCATTGTTTGTTTTCCTGTTTCTTTTTATTGCTATAGCCTTTGGCTGAATTATAGCATAAGCATAGGCGATTAGTCAAGATTATACCCCGTTTCGTCCCGCCCCTTTACTTTTCATGTGATTTTCTGTATAATGCATCCTTGATTAGCGATAACAACTTATAGAGGTAAAGGAGTACCATGCCAATCATCAAATCCGCCATCAAGCGCGCTAAACAAGCAGTCAAACGCCGTGAAAAGAACATCGGCATCAAAAAAGATATCAAATCAGCAGTCAAAGCTTTTCACGCAAATCCAACCGCTACTACCTTGGCAGCTGCCCACTCTGAATTAGATACCGCAGTTAAAAAGGGTCTTTTGAAGAAAAATACTGTGGCTCGCCGTAAAAGCGCTCTGAGCAAAGCAGCCAAAGAGGCTGGCGTTAAACTAGAAACCGCCAAAAAGCCAGCAGCCAAAAAACCTGCTGCAAAGAAAGCATCAGCTACCAAGACAGCTACCAAAAAGGCGCCTGCTAAGAAGCCAGCGGCAAAAAAGCCTGCTGCCAAAAAAGCTGACAAATAAGACTCGTCAACTTCAAACAACACCTCAGTGATAATGCTGAGGTGTTTTTATTTGGTTACAATTTTACCAACGCCGTTTCTATCAGTAGCCACGGATTAACTCCAGTTGTCTTCATCTGAAGGTCTGCCTGAAACAACGCGTCGTTGATCCGCCTGAGATGTTCAATATCAATAGTTCGAGCTGACGAGGACAAGCGCTGCAGTACATATGGATTAACCGACAAATCTACTGCCACCATGTTATTGTCACCGCCCGACAACACCAATGCTGCCATGTTAGTCGCCTGCGAAGCAAGTAGCCCCATCGTTTGGTAAGCGCCGTCTGTACCACTCTCCGATTCTAAATAACTAATGATGTTATGCACCGTTTCATAATCTTTCGACAAAGCGGACACAAACAAATCAAACACGTTTTCCGACCTCGCCAACGGCACCAAATCATTGATCAGCGCATCGGTAATCTTCTCCGCGAGCGCCAATTGGTCCAAAAAATTACTAAGCCGCAGCTGGTCAAACCCTAACCGGTCAATTAGCATGCCTATTTGTTTACGCGTCAACTTATAGCCACGCTCATGGGCCTGCGTTTCACACCAGGTGATAAGTTGCGGCTTCTGGCGGTCACCGAGCGGCACAAATTCTTGGGTTTTAGCAGTTTTTTGTAGCCATTTATAGGTTTTTGTTCGCTTATCAAGTTTACCTTCTATTAGGATAATGGTTTTATCGTCATCAAACGATATCTCTGGTAGCCGTGGCCAAATATCAGGATTTTCACTCAATCTCGAGATGACGTACACCGAAGACTGCGTAAATAATGTCTGACCAATCGTTATTTCTTGTATATCTGCCAGTGTCAACGCTTCACCATCACGCCGCATCACGTCCGCATCACCAACGAGTGCCGCAAGTGCCGCCCGTTTTTCAAACTCATTGTTACCGTGGAGAAGATGAATCATACAACCTCCACCTGACACACCGGACAAATATGCGTACCGCGGCCGCCGACTTTCAACTTGATAATCTCTTGGTCAGGGTGGCGATGGCAGACTTGACCTTCACGGCGAAACACATGAGCAAATGTCAGATAATTCCCTTTTCGACCTTCGGCATTAACATAATTTTTATCAGTCGAACCACCTTGGTCGATGCTGAGTTGCAAGATTTGCCGCAGCTCATTAAATAATGTATTCAGCTGCTGATCATTAACATTTTTTACCCGCGTTTGCGGATGAATCTGTGCTGCCCACAGCGCCTCGTCAGCATAAATATTACCAACCCCAGCGATCACTGCTTGGTCAAGAAAAGCTGGTTTAATCATCGAATTCTGACGACGGCGAATCCGCTGGATAAAATCCTCAGCCCGCGTCTGAGGATCAAGCGGTTCTGGACCAACTTTTTGCATGAACGGCAGGTTTTTTACCTCATCGGTCGGCAGCAACTTCACCCAGCCAAATTTGCGCTGATCGTTAAAAAACAGCCGCGACCCGTCCACAAAATCAATCTGCACCCGCGTCGACCGATCTGGCAATTCGCCAATCAAGCTGTCATTTGGATGGCCGCCAGCAAAACTCTCTCGCCCACGAAAGATGAGCTGGCCCGTCATCTTCAGATGTATCACCAGCGAGTAGCGAGTATCCAGGTCAATCATCAGCACCTTCGCTCGCCGTCGCACCGCCGTCACGCGCGCGCCATACAAAAATTGTTCAACATCAGCGGGCGCATTCGGAAAGCTTTTTGGCGAGTCAAACACCGCCACTCGTGCTACTACTCGACCCGGTAACAACTCCGCCAAACCGCGGCGAACCGTCTCAACTTCTGGCAGCTCAGGCATCCAACACAACCTCCATCCCTCGTTATCTATTATGTGTATTAGAATTGGAAGAATGTATCTTCCTGCTGCAAACCAACACCCGCAGCAATCTTTTTCCCGTCAGGAATTTGATTGAGGAACATCAGCAATATGTCATTGGCATTGGCAGTTGCTGAGCCTTTTGAGCCACCACAGTCCGACGTCCACAGCGTCTTCACTGGATTTCCGTGATATAACGTCTCAAACTTGTATACTTTACCGTTGGCGCAAATACCCCTCAAATCATTTTGTTCTTCTGACAATTGACGCCCTTCCATCATCTTTCTTTTTTCCAGAGCGTACACCAATTCCTCATATGCGCGGCTATTATTATCTAACTTTTTCTCATCAATTTGCTTTTCCAGATAGCCCTCATAGGTACTCATGCGTCGAATGTCCGGTGTGATTTCAATCTGGTAGGAGCGGAATTTTTCCTGCGCCACAATCGGTCCGCGAACTGTCAAACGCACCGCTCGGTTAGCGTCAGTCGACAGCAATGATTCTTTAGCAATATCTGCCTGAGATTTTGGTTTATTCTCTGGATTATTACCGCCCAGCAAAGACTGACCAATGGCGATCACCGCTGCCACCGCCACTACCATGATGATAATAACCAGTAAAATCGGTATCAGTCGGGAGAAAGAATTTGTTCTTGCGTATCTCATGGGGTGATTATACCATAATATTAGAATTTTTGCACTAGTATAATTAGTATCCTACGAGAGCTGGACTATCGCTTGACGGAAGGCCTCAGGATATTTGTTTTTCAAATAATCAGCCGCTTGTTCAGGGCTTACCCAATGAAGTGTAACACCAGACTCACATGAACGAGGAATTTGATCTACCGGTAACTGCACGCGATAGACGATCAACATCAGACTTGTCATTATATCGTTATACGGTAGCTGATTGACCGCTTTTGCTACGTTCCATAATTCTTGTTTGGCAATGCGATGAATACCAATCTCCTCATGTAGCTCACGTAACAGTGCAGCCGTTATATCCTCACCCTGATCCATCCTGCCGCCTGGAATATCCCAATAGTCCTGGTTTTTGAGTAGTAAAATTTGGTGTTCATCATTTTGAATAAGGGCTTTTATATAACTGCTCTGTCATCTTATGTCTCCTCCCAATTTTTGCCTATTTGTACATCAACCTTCAATCGAATTGACAGTTCTGGGCAAACGCCTTCCATTTCCGCACGCATTATTTCGCCAACTCGCTCAGCATCCTCCGCTCGGCATTCCACCAAAATTGAGTCATGGACTTGCAGAACCGGCTCAGCCAACCCAGCTAATTTGTCCTCCAACCGAATCATCGCCAGTTTCATCAAATCCGCTTCCGTTCCCTGAATCGGCATGTTCATCGCCGCCCGCTCGGCCGCCGAACGCACCATAAAATTGCTCGACTTAACATCTGGCGTTGGTCGGCGCCGACCAAAATAGGTCTCAACAAAACCTTGTTCGCGCGCTTGAACTAAAATTGTATCCAGATACTGGCGGATTGGTTGGCGCACCGCAAAATAGTGTTCAATAAACCGCTTTGCCTCAGTAAACGTCATACCGGTAGCTGCCGCCAGCCCATGCGGGCTCATGCCGTACAGCACGCCAAAGTTGATCACCTTGGCCGCACGCCGCTGTGTTTTCGTCACCTCAGTCATCGGCACGCCGTAGGTCTCGGCCGCTGTCTTGGTATGAATATCAACATCGCTGTTAAAATCGTTAATCAGCTGCTCATCACCCGCCAACACCGCTGCCAGCCGCAGCTCAAATTGCGAATAATCCGCACCAACAAACACCTTGCCCTCACTCGGCACAAACGCTTGGCGAATTTTCCGACCCAGTTCTGTGCGCACCGGAATATTCTGTAGATTAGGATTTGTACTGCTCAGCCGCCCGGTACTGGTGACATCTTGGTTAAACGTCGTATGAATCCGCCCGTCCCTAGCCACCAACTTCGGCAGCGCTTCAATATAGGTGCTGATTAGTTTAGTCAGCTCCCGGTACCGCTCAATCAGCTCAATAATCGGGTGT
>CAUQVC010000017.1:0-14879 GCA_963521715.1 uncultured Candidatus Saccharibacteria bacterium
CGCCAACACTGACAGGCTCGACAATATCATCAAGAGTAATCGGTCTTTGTTCGAGCCGCGGAACGTACCTCGTGACAGCACAGCTGTTGCTAAGATCCAACCCGCGCTCAAACTCAGCACTCCTCGAATCGTCCACTCCGCTCCTGTGGCGGCCACAGAAGTGTCCAAGCCCTCAACGATAAAGTCCTGGGTTGTCTGATGCAACAATTCGTCAAACAACAGAAAATCAAACAAGGCGCCCATCAGGACAATCGCTATAGCCAAGACGGTAAACAAAATACCAAACGATATTTGCGGCGGTCGGCGATTCCATAATTGTTGCAACACCGTATCGTGCTCTTCTGTAGGAATCACATATTCATGCGCAGTTGCATCCAAAATAACCCCTGCTCTTTCGGCAATTGTCTGCTGATTTGCTACAACTGCCGCCAGTTCCAAGACCGGCAAGTCACCATCCGTCTGAATACTGTCGCCCCCACCATTGCGCGAGTGATAACCCGTCGAAAAGTCTTTCAAATTTGTCACTGCCACCTGCGGTGTGTGCTCAGTGACGGTCTTCACAATATAGTCACGCTCGATGTCAGTATTTTCATCAATTTTATGAGTAACTTGCAGAGTAAACAATGATAATCCAACACTTTTGTCGTATGTTCCTGCTGCCAGCCAATCCACCTGATGGCCACCAGGCAATAACCAACCCTGAGGGCAGCGCCAAAACCGCACGTGATGACGTTTACCAGGGCTGCCATCTACTTCTTGCTGGTAGGCAAAGTCTTGGCGACGGCCAAACAAAAACAGCGATGACACAGGAGCTGAAGCATAGCTCCTGCCAGTCAGCGTAGAAAAAATTATCTTCCAAGCTGACCGAACGGTGATTTCATCAGCAATCGTCCAACCAGCATCAATCATCGCTTGATGTAGCTGGGCTTCTGATCCTCTGAGCGCCACATTGACTGGGTCACCTAACAATCCGTCAGCAGTCCGTGTACGACCGATGAAATAGTTCGGTACATACAAGCTACTTAAAATACGGTGCAAGCGAGGCAAGGCCAAGTAGGCCATGATGACCCAAAACAGCGCAAAAAACGCCACCAGCCACCAACCGCCAGAATACCAGCCCTCACGCCAAACCAACCAACCGAACCAAAATGAAGCCAAACCAGCTACCAAGAAAAAAGCTTGGTCGATCAGCGCAGACAACGACCATGGCGAACGACGCAGGGCCGAAGCTCGTTTTTGGATATGGTCAGAAACCTGATGACGATAACTCATACTATATTATTATACTGCCGAATATGTTCTAAAAGCCTCCTTGCGGCCAAACGGGCTTCATCATCTTGCCGATTAAACAAGTCACCACGTTCAATGATGTCACGACAGACACGAACCGCTCTATCAAGGTCATCATTAATAATAACATGATAATACGGTACAGAAAGTGCTTGTGTCATTTCTTTGACAGAACTAGCCAACCGTTTCGGCCACTCAGCGTGAAATGCTTCCTCAGTAGTATACCGACTTTTCAGACGAGTAAGCCAGGTTTCGTAGTCGGGAGGTATGATGAATATTGAGATACTTTGCGGAGCTAGAATCTCATATTCCGCAGCACCCTGCACATCAATATCAGCGATGACTGTCTTGTTTTGTTCATGGGCCGTCTGAATCTCAGCTACCGAGGTGCCATATACTGTACCATGGACAAATTTAGCCTCGATAAATTCTTGATTTCTCAACATTTGTGCAGCCATGGTCGAGTCGATGAAATGGTAATCGACACCGTCAACTTCTGGACGATTATTGTTGATGCGCGGCGCACGTGTTGTGTGCGAAACGATGCTACTAAAATCTGGAAGCTGCAATAATCGCTTTTTGATAGTGTCTTTACCGGCGCCAGAAATGCCGGTCAGTAGGGCAATCTTGGCTTTCTTGATCAGCTCGACGGTTGGCTCAGTTGGTTGATAATCAGCAATCAACCGCTCCAATTCGTCCATGCGTTTAGCTGTTCCTACGTTTGATGATCCAAAGGATACCTGCACCAATACCGACAGCTGCGAGTGAAGCGAGCGGCCAAACATTGTCACCAGTGTCAGCTAAGTAGCCTTCGCCAGTTGGCTTTGTTGGCTGAGCAACTGGTGCGCCAGGATTGGTTGGCTGAGCAGGAGTTGGCGTCGGGGTTGGTGTTGGCGGAGTTGGCGGAGTTGGTGGAGTTGGTGGTGTTGGCGGAGTAACTGGTGCCTCTTTGACAGTCGCGGTACTGATGAAGCCATTATTCATAGCTGCGGCAATGCGAGCACCGTCACCAGACATCGCGATAGAAGACCAAGCACCAGTTGCGGCTGTGGTCTGCTCTTCCCAAGTTACACCAGAGTCACTTGAAACGTATATCACACCGCCAGTAACAGTTGCGGCCAATTTGGTGCCGTCGGCAGAGCTGGTAATTGATGTCCAAGCACGGTTGCCAGAAGCGGCTTGTTCTTGCCAGGTCACACCTGAGTCGCTTGAGGTGTATACTGCACCGCCATTGACAGTCGCGGCGAGCTTAGTACCATCGCTTGAGCCGGTGATTGATGTCCAAGCACGGTTGCCCGAACCAGCCTGTTCTGTCCACGTTACACCTGAGTCATTTGACGTAAACACTGCACCACCGTTAACCGTTGCAGCCAATTTGGTGCCGTCAGCAGAGCTGGTAATTGATGTCCAAGCACGGTTGCCAGAACCAGCCTGCGGTGTCCACGTTGCGCCTGAGTTACTGGAAGTAAATACTGCGCCGTTTTTAGCTGTTGCAGCCAGTTTGGTGCCGTCAGCAGAGCTGGTAATCGAAGTCCAATCAAAAGAACCGCCGGATATACCATTGCTTCTCCATGTCTGGCCTCTATCATCTGAGGTTAAAATATAACCACCCCAGTGGTACACGCCAGCCAGTTTAGTACCGTCAGCAGAACTGGTGATCGCAATCCAAGCACGAGAACCAGAATCAACTTGCTCTGTCCAGGTTTTACCTGCATCATCTGAGATGTAAGCTGAGCCGCCAGTCATAGTCGCAACAAGCTTGCTACCGTCAGCAGAGCTGGCAATTGAGGTCCAAGCGCGACTACCAGAACCAGTCTGTTCTGTCCAGGTAACTACCTGTTTTGCATTAGCTGACTGGCTAAACACCGCAACCACCGCAGCGATTACTACCAAGCATCCCGCTTTAGCAGCGCGGGCTATCGTTCTTTTTCTCTTACCCCAGAGCGACCCCATATAAATAATCTCCTTTTTATTGTTTTATGACAATGTCTAATATAATCACTGCCAGTATATCACGATAGCGCTTACGTTAGCAAGCATGTTTTGCCAAGTATTGACGACTTTATAATAGTTCACGCAAAATGGCTTGCCAATCAGGAAATTCATCTGAGCCAAACCGGATCAATCGTCCTGAAAAGTCGCCCGCACCATTTGCCGTCCGATCGTCGATCAAGATATCACCCTGGCTTAGATGCTTGACCGACGAAAAAACAACCTTGCGAAAGAAAATATTCCCCCGGCCGTCGCCACCAAAATACTTCTTTACCCACGCCAATTTATCGCCCAGCGCCGTCGGATTTTCCCATGGCGATGACGACAGGATATATAAATCATACTTTTCCTTCAGCTTATCAACCGCCTCGAGGGCGCCCGGTATCGGATCCATCAGTGCAAAAACACCCGGAATATTATCATATTCTCCCGCAAACTTCTCTAGCATCTCAGGCAGGACCTTCGTCAAAGCCGACGTAAAGTCGACCAGTACGCCGTCCATATCAATATACATAATTGGTTTCTTCATAATCAATCCCTCTTTAACATCACCGTAAACGCTTCTGACGGAATGTCAACCTTGCCGAAGCGTTTCATGCGCTTTTTACCGCGGGCCTGTTTGGCGAGGAGCTTCTTTTTACGACTAACATCGCCGCCGTACAGATAGCCGGTAACATCCTTGCGGTAGGCACCGATATTTTCTCGGGCGATAAACCTGCCGCCAATCGCCGCCTGCAACGCCACTTCAAAGCTCTGGCGCGGCACCACCTCTTTGAGCTTTTTGACGATTTCGCGGCCCAAGCCTGGCGCCTCCGAGCGGTGGCACATCACACTGAGAGCATCGACCATTTCGCCTGCTACATAGAAATCAACGCGTACCAAATCTTCCGGCTGATAGCCCGCTAGCTCATAATTAAACGAGCCATACCCGCTAGTCACCGACTTCAATTGATCATAAAAATCCGTCAGCAAATTGGCCAGCGGCGCCGTAAACGAAATCAGTGCCCGCTCGTCGATGTAACTGAGGTTTTTCTGCCGGCCGCGCTTGGCGACAATCAGCTGAATCACCGCACCGATGTAATCTTGCGGCACCACAATTTCACCGTCAATCCACGGCTCGCGAACCTCGGTGATCTGCGCTGGGTCAGGTAGTTCGCTGGCTGATTTGATATCCAACTCCTCGCCGTTCGTCAGGCTGACTTGATAATCAGTACTCGGATTGGTGACGATGAGGTCCAAATTATACTCGCGCTCCAGCCGCTCACGAATAATATCCATATGTAACAAACCGAGGAAGCCAATCCGCACGCCATAACCCAGCACTGGCGAATTTTCCGGCTCAAACTGCAGTGCCGAGTCGCTCAGACTCAGTTTCTCAATAGCTTCTTTCAAATCATTGTAATCTTCGTTAGACACCGGAAAAAAGCCCGCGTAGACGAAGGGCTTAACTTCTTTATAGCCAGGGAGGGGCTGGACAGTCATTTTTTCAGTCATTTCGTTATATTATAGCATTTTACAGAGATGGCGTCGACTTATCACGTCAGTTTATATTCATCATGGGGTATACGACGTATGTATATCAACCCGTCTCGAAGGTGAGGCTAATGGATAAATATAAGGCAGCTCTCTGTTTGGAACAATGTCATAATATCGACGATGCCGTTCGTCATTAAATTCAGGCTCATTACCCTCAATGAAGTGTAGCGCTGGATGATTCCTCGAAATGGTATCACGCTGCACCAATAGCCCAGCATGCGACCAAGTCTCTGATGTGACGTCCGGTTGGAGTCCATACTTAGCAAGCAACAAAGCAATGATAGGCTTACGAATTACTGAGGTTTTTCCCGGCTCAAGACCAAGCGCAGGAGTTACCTCCTCAAAGAAATATTCCAGCATAGAAGTACCAGCCCGATATTCAGACGGAGTATCACGAAACAGCATGCCAGCGAAGCACGCCTTTTCGCCAAGCCTCGCATAACTAAGCCGCGCCATGGGCTTCTCCGCATCTTCCCCAAACATCACCCTCTCTACTCCAGACGGCGCAGTTCGCACGTGGGCCGGGACACGGTCTCCATTGGCAAACGTAATTGGCGGTAAATTATTCATAGCTCATTATAACATCTTAATTCAATTATGTCTATCCAGCCTCGATTTCGTGGAACATAACTATACTATTTAGCATACCGCCCAATACGCTCAGCCCGCAGAGTCAGCACCTCAGTCAAGCCTTGCAAATATGCCGTATACTGCTCAACGGTCTGAAGTAACGGTGACGATTGGAAATCATCAAAATCTGTCAGTATGTTAACTTGGTATTCGTCATTAACAAAATCTTGCAACAAGAAAAAATCGACATAGCCCCGAAAATCACCAAACCACTCAAAAAAGTCACAGTAACGATCAAAAACATCAGCCAGCGGACTGTCTTCACCTTGATACCAGCGGGCAATACATTCTAACGTCAGGTCAAACCGATCACCAATTTTACGGTGCCAACCTCTCGCACGATTGATGGTTTGTGTCCCGCCACGTAATTCGCTGGGGAAAATAATCTCTGAACCGATCGTCCAACCAACATCCTCTATTATCGTCAAAACATCTTGTGGCATCTTCTCAACAAGTAATTTATTACGCTTCCAAGATCTAAAAGTAGCCGCCATATTATCACTTGAAACAGGAATCTGACACTGGCCGTCACTGGCTATCAAGTACGACCCCTCATCTAGCATAGTCAGTTGACGACCATTAGGCAGTGGTTTAGTCCACAACTCAGCGTGATAGCGTTTTAACGTCAGGCTGTGCTGATCTGGGTCTCTACCATGAGCATCTTGACGACAATCAAACCAAGGATCAATCATCGCTAGCCTATATACTTCTTCAACGTCACCGTATCACCCACCCGCGCTTCACGCGTGGTTTTGAGGTTGGTGACAATGTAACCAATTTCACCAGTGTCCAGCGATGGGTCGGGGATCATGCCGGGGCTGAGATGGCCGACCTCCAGCGCCAAGCCGTTCGCGCCAGTCGCCATCATGTGAATCGCTTCACCCTTTTTAATTTGCCCGTCAACCACCCTGACATACAAAATCACCCCACGGTAATCATCATAATAACTATCGAAAATCAGCGCCCGAGTCGGGAGATCAGCCGGCGCAACATCAGGATACTCAACCGCCAGTGGTGAAATCGGCGCTGGAATTCGCTCAACAATCGCCTCCAAAACTTGATCAACATTCTGCCCGGTTTTGGCGGAAATATGAATAATGTCGCTTTCATCGCAGCCCAGCAAATTGATGACCTGCTTGGACACCCGCGGCACATCGGCGGCCGGCAAATCAACCTTGTTCAGCACCGGGATTATCGTGAGGTCTTGCTCCATCGCCAGGTACACATTCGCCAGCGTCTGCGCCTGGATACCCTGGCTGGCGTCAACCACCAGCACCGCGCCCTCGCACGCCTGCAAGCTGCGCGACACTTCATAGCTAAAATCGACGTGACCGGGGGTGTCGATGAGGTTGAGATCATAAGCTCCAGCTGGCGCCAATCCTTCCGATGAATCGATAACCCTGTCGCTGGCGTCGCCTGCGGCATTCGATTGAGAGGAAGCTGGTGTCGCTGGCTGGCGGTAATGGTATTTCATCCGCACCGGCGCAAGCTTAATAGTGATGCCCTTCTCACGCTCGAGATCCATACTATCCAGCAGCTGCGATTTCATCTCGCGCTTCTCCACCGTCCCCGTCATCTCCATCATTCGGTCAGCCAGCGTCGATTTGCCGTGATCGATGTGAGCGATGATACAAAAATTGCGAATAGCTTCCATCAGCGTCGTTTCCCATCCAGGCGTACAAACAAGAATTTATTCACTTGCCTGATGATCGGCTCAACTTCTGGCAATTTGAGCATCCGCGACATCAGACCATAAGCCAGGAAACTCACACCAGCGATAATCATAAACTTCGGAAAGGCTGAGAAGAAACTACTGTCACTTTCACGAAATGGCAGCACCTGAAGCATTAAATAACAAACAATACCTGCTACCGTTGATGCCACGATCATACGCAACACCGCCACCACAAACGAAGTATCAAACAAGTGTGGAATTCGTTTTTCTAACACAACAAATAAAATCACTACCTCAATGACAGCCACTGTCGACTGTGCCCACGCCAATCCATAGGCGCCCATTTTCAGCACCATTGATAAGACAATTGCCAGTACCACATTCAAGCCAATAGCCGCAAAAGAGATGTTTAGCGGTGTTTTTGTATCCTGCTGTGCGTAAAATGCCCGAGCCGCCATGTGATAGATGGTACGAAACAAAATCGCCACGACCAGACACCCCAAAATACCCGCCATCATCGGATCTCCGGTGTTGCGGATAAAGTGAACAACATACCCTCGAGTAAAGAATGTTATGACAGACACTGGCAAGGCCATCCAAATGATCACCCGTAGCAATTGACGCAAATCTTTCTGAAACAGATCTTGACGATTATTGCCCAAATGCTCAGTCAACTGAGGAAAAGCTGCGTTAGAAACCGCCACACCGATGAGGTTGATCGGCATCATGTGTAGCGTTAAAGCCTGCTGATAAGCACGAATAACACCATCACCCAGTCGAGAAGCCAAGTTAACTTCCACGAGGCTAACGGCGTAGTCCATACCCTGGTCAACCGAACGCGCTGGCAGCAAACTCAACACTTTGCGGAAGCCACGATTGCGCCAGTGCAACTTAAACTCATAGTCAAATCCCAAACCGACCAACCCGACAGCACTAACGATGAGCTGCATTACCGAACCAAGCACCACACCCAGCGCCACGCCCATGATGCCGCCCTCAAAGATCTGCCAACCAAAGATATTGATACCATTCGTAAACCAGACTGTACCGATGATGATACCAATATTATAAATCATTGGCGCGAGAGCATAAAAGGTGAAACGCCCCACCGCTTGCTGGATGCTAGCGATGACGGCAGCAATCGCAAAGATAAATGGGTTGACAGCAATCACCCGCATCATACTGACAGCCAAAGCATGACCTGATTCACTCATTCCCGGCGCAATGAAATATCGCATCAATGGATCAGCAAAGATGATAATGAGCACACTAGCAGCCAGGGTGGTCAGTGCCATGAAATTGATCATACTAGAGCTGATCTGCCACGCTGACTGTTTATTTCCCTTGGTCCAGCGCTCATTAAACACCGGGATGAAGGTCACGCTCAGTGCACCCGACACCAAAATAGCAAACATAAAGTCCGGCACCATGAACGCCGCAGTGTACGCGTCAAGACCAACAACATAACCAGCCAGCCCTGCTTCTTTGTTGGGCATATAGGCAGCGTTCAGCAAACGGTCACGCCAAAATCCCAGCAGGCTGCTCAGCAGCATAGATCCTGCCAATAGACTGGCTGCCAATTTCACGGTCAGCCGCTGATTCACTTTGGTGACTGCTTGCCGAACTCGCCCCATAATCGATTATGCGTGAAGTTTTGCTTCCTTTGGCAACTTAGTACCCTTGAGTATCTCTGCCACTGTTTCTTCTTCCAAGGTTTCGTCCTTGAGCAGTGCCGCAGCCAATTTGTCCAGATGTGAACGATTGGCTTTCAGGACCGTCATGGCTCGTACCTTCGCTTCATTGATCAGCGCCGCCACTTCTTGGTCTATTTGCTTAGCTGTTTCATCTGAGTACGGTCGCTCACGGGTCATCTTGTCAAACATCAATCCACCATTATCTTCGTGAAAGACTTGGTCACGCAGAGCCTTACCCATACCTTGCTCAATCACCATATCACGAGCAATCTGGGTCGCATTACGCAGGTCAGAGCCCGCTCCAGTGGTAATACCGTCATCACCATACAAAATCTGCTCAGCTACTCGTCCACCCATGGCCCGTGCCAAAATGTCTTTAAATTCATAGACATTAGTGTAGCTCTTGTCCTCTGGCGGCAAGAACCACGTCACACCACCAGTGCCACCACGCGGAATGATGGTAACTTTATGAACTGGGTCAGAGTCCGGCAACACGTGACCGACGATAGCATGGCCAGCCTCGTGATACGCCGTCAATTCTTTTTCCTTGTCGCTCATGACCTTCGCTTTGCGCTCTGGACCAATCGCTACTCGTTCAAAGGCTTCGGTCAATTCCTCGTTGGTAATCTTTTTCTTGTTGCGCCGTGCAGCGATGATAGCAGACTCGTTGGCGATGTTTGCCAAATCAGCACCGCTTGAACCAGCAGTCTTTGCCGCCAACGCGTCCAAATTGACGGTGTCGTCAGTTGGCTTGTTCTTAAAGTGAACTTTCAAAATAGCTTCGCGGTCTTTGCGCTCTGGCAGCATGATATTAACTCGCCGGTCAAACCGACCAGGGCGCAGCAACGCTGGATCCAACACATCTGCTCGGTTAGTAGCCGCCAGGACGATCACATTCGTGTCGCCGTCAAAGCCATCCATTTCCACCAAAATCTGATTCAAGGTCTGTTCGCGCTCATCATGTCCGCCGCCCATACCAGAGCCACGTTTACGACCAACCGCGTCAATCTCATCGATGAAAATGATGCATGGTGCATTTTTCTTGGCCTTAGTGAACAAGTCACGGACTCGTGACGCACCAACTCCAACAAACATCTCCACAAACTCCGAACCGGAGATAGAGAAAAATGGCACGCCTGCTTCGCCAGCTACAGCTCGCGCCAGCATGGTTTTACCAGTACCTGGGTGACCGACCAACAATACTCCTCGTGGAATCTTAGCGCCGAGCTCACGGTATTTCTTTGGATTTTTCAGGAAATCAACGACTTCTTGCAAGTCTTGCTTAGCGTTATCATTACCAGCAATATCTTCAAAGTTAACCTTTTCTTTGTCTTCGCCATACAATCGAGCTTTTGATTTACCAAAGCCCATGGCTTGGTTATTCTGCCCCTGACTCTGTCGCATCATGAACACAAAGAAACCGATGATCAAAATAACCGGCACAAAGGTAATGGCAACATTCCATACCACCTCGCCAGTACGTGATTGAGGCACAACCTTGACCTCAACTGGCGCATCTTTCTTGAGGCCTTGCTCGTAAATGCTGCTATTTTCTTTGATGGATTTTTCTGTTGGCTTATCTTGGTCTTTAACCGTCACCGTCAGGTCGTTGCCCTGGACTTGGATGAGTTTAATGTCACCCTTGTTCGCTCGGCTAACCACATCGCTCAAAGCCACTTCCTTCAAATTAGCGTGCTGCGCAGTTGACGCATACACTGCCAAACCAATCAATACAACAATTGCCCAAAAAAGGCCCAGTCGCATAAACTGACTGATTTTATTCTTGCCATTCTTGTTCGGCATCTTTACCGCCATAATCTGAAAAATCCTTTCTACCTAAATCAATCTTTTTGATTATAGCAGTTTTTAGTGATAATTTCATCTCTAACCCTTCACCGATCTGCCAGACCGTACCGGGCTTACCCGTCTTGAGCGCCACCACCGCTCGCTCGAGCTGCGACGTCAGCAGGGAAGTACCAAATGCATTTCGAATATATTCCGCCAGCAATTCCACTGCTTCAGCCATATCGATACTGATGAAAAAATACCGATTGAGTGGCTCCGTCAAAAGCTGTGCTGACTCGTCAGTAATCGCCTCTGCTAACTCCAACTGCTCTTGCCACAAATCGTATAGCTGTCGTTTTGCATCATCCGGCAGGTTCATCAACTTACGCCGCAAACGATTACGCGTATAGACATCACTGGCGTTGGTCTCGTCCTCAACCCATTCCAGTCGGCGCCTCACTGCATAGGTTGTGAGCTGTTGTTTGGTCCAATGTGTCAGGGGTCGCATGATCCGCGAATCACCAAGCACCGCCAGCCCTCTCCAGCGTGTCCCTCGCGCCACATTAAGCGCAATCGTTTCAACCACGTCGTCCAAGTGATGCGCGGTCACCAACTGTGCGTTATGTTTCTCGGCCGCCGCCAACAAAAACGCATAGCGCCGCTGCCGGGCAATCGCTTCATTAGCTCCCAGCAGTTCTTCTCTTTTGCCTGCAAACAAAAACCCATACCGTCGAGCCAGTGCTTCAACAAACTGCGCATCAGCCCTCGAATCAGTACGCATACCATGATCAAAGTGCAAAACCATACATTGATGCCCTTTATGCGCCATAAGATCCAGCAACACAACGCTGTCAACCCCACCACTGACTGCTACTGCATATTTCATCTTTTCCATTATAGCAAAGCATGAGCGGTTTTGATATTGATAAAATCAATTCAGCTCTTGGTGAAACGACAATACCATGCTATAATCACCCTCAGACGTGGCACCGTAGCTCAGCTGGTTAGAGCGCAGGACTCATAAGCCTGAGGTCGGTGGTTCGGGTCCACCCGGTGCTACCAATATTGCAAGCCAAACCTCCATGATTCATGGAGGTTTTTCTTTAGGCGACCTTATTTATCATCAAGCGCTCGGAGCTTTCTCAACACAAATTCGCTCATTTCTTGTGAAGTCCGCTGGTGTTTCCACGTTTCAAGTTGTTGTTTTTCGATACCTTCTAAAAACGCAGTTAGCTCGCGCTCTGCAATTGCTTGCTCTGTCATGATGTATTTGGTCCTTGTTTTTGTTTAATAATGAAACCTAACTCTACATTAGCACATTTTTGACAAAAAAGCAATAGCAATATCACAAAATCCTCATGATTATTTTCCCTTTTTAAACCGGCTATGCTACACTGATATTAAAGGAATATTCATATAAACATGACGTACGCCATACTCTCATCACTTGCTATCGTCCTTCTGGCAGCTGGTATTCATGCTAGTTTGCAGTTGAGTGTCAGTATGTTGACGCTGATGAGCGGTCATGCATTAGGCAAAAAGACCCGCCATATGCTACTGCTCCGACGGATGAATAGCTTCGTGCTCGGTGTTTTTTTGATGACGTTATTACTGGCGACATTTACGGTTCATATCTTAACCATCGTCATTAACCAAACCGTGATTATCGAACGACTCGTCGCTTCCGTTACCACCGGTATCGCAGTTGGCTTAGGGCTGGCGACTTGGGCGTTTTACTATCGCCGCAAGCAAAAAACTGGCATCGTCCTGTGGCTGCCTCGTGGCATGGCACGCTTTTTAGCAAAGCGTAGCAAAGCAACCAAAAGTAGCGCCGAGGCCTTTTCACTCGGCATGACGAGCGTCATTGCTGAGCTGATCTTCATCCTTGGGCCACTACTAGCGGCCAGTCTGGCCATCATCAGTCTGCCTTCTGGTCTGTTCCAGCTATCAGCCATTCTGCTCTATGCCGTCGGCTCACTTTTACCATTACTGGGCATTCTGATTCTTGTTGGTAGTGGCTACAATATCGCCCAAATACAACAGTGGCGTGAGCAGTACAAATCATTCCTACAATTTACTGGCGGCAGTTGTCTGTTCATTCTAGCGTTTTACCTATTTATTGACCGCGTTATGGGGATAACAAGCATGGGGATTGGGTGGTGATGCAAATAACAATTGTCAAGAAAAATAATCACCGAGGCACCGAACCGTTCGATCCAGAAAAGTTGCACCGCTCCATTGTGAAAACCTGCTGCAGTGTTCGCGTGCCAGACGGCCAAGCAGAAGACATCGCAGCACAAGTGACATTTCAAGTACTTGACTGGTGCAAAGAAAAACCAGAAATAACCGCAAACGACGTACGGCGAATTGCCACAACTTTCCTTGAACCTCTGCACTCTGATGCCGCGTACATGTATAAAAATGACAAACTTATGATATAACCTAGGGGGCAACCATGGCACAAAAACCAACATTTGATTATGATATTATCGTCATCGGCAGTGGAGCAGCGGGAGCTCCAGCGGCCAGCATTTTGGCGCGTGCTGGCAAAAAAGTTGCCGTCGTCGAACGGGGAACTTTTGGTGGCGAGTCTCCCAACTGGGGTGACATGCCCCTGGGCGCCATGCTGTACGCAGCTGAAGTGTTTTACAACGCCAAGCGTGCCGCCAAATTTGGTCTGCGAACCAACGCGCTCAACTACAACCACCCGTCTCTCTTGTCCTGGCGAAACACCGTCATCAAGCGCACTGGCGCAGGTGGCAATCGCTATTATTACGAAAAGCAAGGCATCAGTGTCTTCTCTGGCAACGCTCACTTTCTCAGCCCCAATGAAATTACCGTTAATCGTCGCCATTTGTCAGCCCGCAAATTCTTGATCGCCACAGGAGCAGCCTGGGAGAAATCGACCATTCCTGGTAGCGACAACATTCCGTACCTAACACCAGAGAACATTCTGTCATTGACTCGCCCACCGAAAACGTTGTTCATCGTTGGCGGCAACGCCACTGCCATGGAAATCGCCTATCTATACGCTTCATTTGGCACCAAAGTCTACGTTGCAGAAAAAGCCAATCGCATGTTGCCAGAATTTGATGTTGAGGTCGGACCAATCGTCGCCGAGGACGCAAAAGTTAGCCGCAACATGACCATTTTGACACGATCTCGCGTGGTTGCCCTACAAAAAGAAGGTTTGCAAAAGCGCGTCACTTACATTCAGGGCCGACAACAAAAATCAGTTCGCGTTGATGAAATCTTGGTGGCAGAACAACGCATCCCACAGACTGACATGGGACTGGAAAATGCTGGCGTTGCTTACACTCACCAGGGTGTTACTGTCAATGCTCGCATGCAAACCTCAGCACGGCACATTTTCGCTGCTGGCAATATCACTGATCCAGCCATCCAAACCCACGCTGTCCTGACTCAAAGTCGAACCGCCGCTCATAACCTGACCCACCGCACCGCCATCGAAGCTGACCTAACGCCAAACTTACTGGTGGCGTTCACGTTCCCTGAAGTTGCTCAGGTTGGATTGAATGAACAAGAATGCATCAAACGCGACCTACGCTACAAAACAGCTGTCGCTCCGCTGACTCTGACGGCTCGCAGCAATATCACCGACTGCCGCAATGGCTTTGTTAAATTGATCGTTGATACCAAAGGCGTACTCATCGGCGCAGCCATCGTTGCCCCACACGCCAGCGACCTCATCAGTGAACTCAGCATCGCCGTCCGCCATCGCCTGACCGCCAAACAGCTCATCAGCACACCAAGCTGCTTCACTTCCTGGTCAGAAGCGACGCGAATTGCCGCTGGTAAATTACTATAATTTATCCCCGAAGCTATGATATACTGAACTGAGCGGGGGCGTAGCTCAGGGGTTAGAGCAGTCGGCTCATAACCGATTGGTCGCTGGTTCGATCCCAGCCGCCCCCACCAAACATCATGATGATAAAAAAACTCGACAAACACGAACTAAGAAGACTTGTCTATCACATCCGCCACGATTATTTGACGCTCAACAACGTCATCATCGCTGGAGCGGTTTTGATAGCACTCAGCTGGGCCTGGGGTTCGGTTGAGGCTATGCAGAGAAATTATCATTTACAGCAGCTACTGGACAATAAAAAGCAGCAAGTCGAGTTAGAAACTTTAAAGGTATCTTTGGCTGAATACGAAGCCAAATATTACCAGACTGTTGAATATCAAGACTTGGCAGTTCGCCAGCGGTTGGGTCATGGATCACCAGGTGAAAAACAACTGATTGTGCCATCAAC
>CAUQVC010000018.1:0-13829 GCA_963521715.1 uncultured Candidatus Saccharibacteria bacterium
CCTCAAATTTCATGCGGTACATCTGGCTAATAGCTGGATCATCTTCGATAATGGAAATTTTCTTCTTAGGCTCATTATAGCATAGATATCTGGACGAGAAGGCCTAAATCGCTTATATTTATATGCATGGATAGAGACTAGGGGCAATCTCTGAAAAAAGCGACTCATGTGTTGAAGACCAGTCGCATGCGCAAGCAAGAATTTTTTGCTGAGATGGGCATGTTGTTACTGCGCAGCACTGATTTGGACGTATTTTTAAAGCGCATGAAATGTTTTTTGCGGCGGTCATTTCAGGCGGAATCCGTGACGCTAGCGGTAAAAATTGGTGACAATTTTAGGCTAGAAAGTACCAGCAAACGAGTTCTTCCGGCGATTGACGTGGCACGATTGACAAAGCACATCCATCGGCATTATCGCTACAACGAAGTGGTGCTCGTCAAAGACTTAGCGGATGAATCATTGCAGCAAAGTTTGGCGATGTATCACATTGAAGTCATCTTGCCGCTAGCCATGGACCACGAATGTGTTGGCTGTGTGTTGTTTGGCAGACGAGCCAAGCGCTACACGCGGCGAGATATTTCCCTCCTGGAAACCATGAGTGGTGAATTGGTGGTGGCAGTCAAAAACTCACTCGCCATGGCTGAAGTACGGCAGCTTAACGAAACGTTGCAACAGAAAATCATCGATGCAACGAGGGAACTCAGGATTAGCAACCGCCAACTACAACGACTGGATGCTGCCAAAGACGAATTCATCTCTATGGCGTCACACCAGCTGCGAACTCCACTCACCAGCATCAAGGGTTATTTGGATATGATGTTAGAGGGTGACCTGGGGCCGATCAACGCGACGCAACGCACCGTATTGACCGAAGCTTTTGGCTCAAGTGAAAGAATGGTGCAGCTCATTGGTGACTTTTTGAGTGTATCCAGGCTGCAAACGGGCAAATTCGTCATCAACCGTCAAGCGACTGACTTGGTACAACTGGTCAAAGATGAGGTTGCATTTCTAAAAACCATGTCCAAACAGCGACATGTCAAAATAGCAGTGGATATCGGTAAAGACATCCCACAGCCCATGGTGGATGGTGAAAAATTGCGACAGGTGATGATGAATATGATTGAAAATGCACTGTACTACTCGAAACCTGACACGACGATCAAAGTGAAGCTGGCCAAAGATGGTGGTGACGTGGTGTTTACCGTCAAAGATACTGGCATCGGCGTTCCTGACGCGGAGAAAGCAAATTTGTTCAGCAAGTTTTTCCGCGGCTCAAACGCTCGCAAAAAACGCCCAGATGGTACGGGAATCGGGCTGTTTTTGGCGCGCAAGGTTGTCCTGGCGCACGGCGGTCAGATGGTATTTGAATCAAAAGAGAGTAAAGGCAGTACCTTTGGGTTTCGTCTGCCGGTAAAGTAGATGGCGTCAGAATAAGCTCATGACGCCCGAAACAATGATGATGAGCGCAACGATGATGATGGCGACAGTACGGGCAATGCTGAGTTGTCGTTGGTGATCATGACGCCACTGCCCAAACCGTGAGCGGTTGACCGCACTGACGCGAGTGATTGATGGTCGTTTGGTGGCAGCGTCCACGCCAGTGTACTTTTTGTTGCGTTTCTTCTTTTGCTTTGCCATGACTATTATTATATAAGAAACGAAGCCAAATGAGAAATGAAGCGGAAAATTACTTTGGCCACCTGTAGACAACTGACTGATAATTTGCTATAATTCGTGACATTGGCCTTATCGTCTAACGGTTAGGACACCAGGTTTTCATCCTGGCAATCCGGGTTCGATTCCCGGTAAGGTCACCACAGAGAAATTATCAAAGTATAGGCAGCTTTAGCTGTCTATTTTTTCGTTGTATGCTGCTTGTGGTTAGGTTACAATGAAAGTGAGTATAAATAGTAGACGGGGAAGCTTACCTATGTCTAAGAAACAACCCAAATCGAACAAGACTAATGTAGTCAAACCACGCAAAGTATTACTACTATTCGCCACACCGCTAATCTTGGTAGCAATGATTGTCGGCGGTTTTTATATTAAATTCCAGCTTGATGTAACTAGTGCTCAGGCTGGCATGAAGGAATATCTGCAAAATAAGTATAGGCAAGAATTTGTGGTCGAAAAGCCAGAACATAAGGGCGGTGGTCTTGCGGTTGAGGGGCATTTTGATGCTGTTGCATATCCAAAAGATAACAACACTTTAAAGTTTGTAGTAAATAAATCATCGTCTGGCATATGGGATGGATATGCAGATAAAGTCTGGTCAACCGAAGAGACTAGACGAGTACGACAAAGGCTGGATGAAATTATGTTGGAGAATGACTACAAATATCATATTGAGATAGGTAGTTACTTGGTGCGTGCAGATATTAGATATCCCCTGCCTGATCTGGATAGTTTTATAAACAAGCACAATAAAAGTGTTCTATATACTTTGGAGGTGGATAGTAGTGGTGACAAAAAAGAAACAAATTACAGCAAGGTGCTCTCGTTGCTACGATTACTTCGGGAGAAAAACAGTGATAGCAGGTTAATTTATAGATGGTCAGATGGCGATAGTAAACATATAATTTCTGTAGGAAGAGTAGATGGAGATAGAATACTAGACGGATCTATTGAGCTTAAAGATATAGATAGGGTGATCAGATAAGGAGGTGGTATGTCATTGAGCCCTGAGCAATATTTAGCGCTGAGTACCTTACCGTGTAAAGACATCAAAAGCCTGAGATATGTATTACATGGCGAAGAGTAAAAGCAAAAGAACGAAAAAACGCGCGTAAATAAAAAACCTGGAGAGCTTCCAACTATTTCTAGATATTCAAGTAGATTGAACTGTCCAGTATAACGTAATAGAATAAGCTTATGGTAAACAACGGTCATCCTTATAAAGGTAAAAAGTTAATTAAACTTGTGGCTATTGTGCTAGTTTGCGTAGCTATATGTTTTACCGCTGGAATCGTAACAATCCTATATCTACAGCAGCACACTCCTCGCCCTAACACTGTCTCTGATACTAATGCTAGCTCCGATACTAACAGTAGGCCTTGGTCAACTAAGGACGAGTTCTATGAGAAGATGAGCGACGTCCAGATCGGCATGGATAGGGATACGGTCGAGGAGCTTATCGGCAAACCAGACTTATGTGGCAGAAAGATATACGACGGTAAATATGAACTACAGCATTGTGGCTACGACTTAGGAGATCCTGAGGCCTATCAAGAAATAATTTATATGAATGGGACAGTATGGGGTATTGCCTCAGTAGTCGGATCTATTAATCAGCTGAATAGCCTCTGAGGTTTTGATTCATCAGATATTTAGCTCTCTGCCTTTAAGAAAGGGGCTAACCCTATCTGCTCCTGGAAGGTGACACTTCACAACCTATAACCTAGGATTGTGTATAGCATCAATTTCTTTGCATATAAGTTATGCTTAAGCTAAAATAATATCATCTAGCAAATGACCGGAGGGGTCATGGTAAAAAAAGTTAGTAAGACAAAGAAGCATAAAGTATACAAATTATTGATAGCCCTCTGTAGCCTGGTTATATTGATTGTTGCCATAGCGATTGTCTTACATATCAAAAATGAAAATAAAATATCCAATACCCAGAATGGGATGTCAGAGTATCTGAACAATAAATATAAAGAAGACTTTAAGGTCGAAAGACCCGAGTATAAACACGGAGGTTTTGGGGTCAACGGTATATGGATGTCGCAAGCATACCTAGTGTCAAACCCAAAACTAAAATTTGACATCGATTGCAGCTATTTGAACCCCTCTGACTGTAGCGACCAATACATTGCTGCCATCTGGTCAGTCCAGGCCAGCAGGGAGTTAGAATCTATCGTCAAAGAAGTTAACACTAACAGCAATGGCTATAAAGCAGATAGTGCACGGGCAGAAATTGTCTTATCTGAAGATTTGGTAGACTCTGTAAATAAACAATCTAAATATGAAGATAATAAAACAAAAGACGAAGGCTTCTTGTACAGGCTAATAATAGACGCTCCGAATGACAAACAGAAGGCTTCTTATATATTCAAAATTGTAGAGAAATTGAGAGAAGAGAGTATTTACAGCATAAAAATAGATACCAATAGTAAAAATCGTTCAACTGGCAGATGTACAATTTTTCTAGATAAAAAAGATTTGGGGTCCGAAAAAGACTTGAATGATTGTATTAATAAAATAGGGGAATAATATGGCATTAAATACTCTAGAATATCTGATACTAATCTCAAAGCAATTACCAACCTCAGAGTTGCTTTTACAGACAAGACCACTAGCATGTTGTATCATGCCTATGTTTAATAAAATCATAAATAACTAAGCAATAAGAGGCTGTATTACATGGCGAAGGGTAAAAGCAAAAGGACTAACAAATCACGCATAAATAATAAAAAAGCCCGGCGAGTTATTTTAATTATTCTGTCGTCGATAGTTGTGATAATGACGGTAGTGTATATCGTAGGTGGAATTATAGTGGATAGAGAAATTAATAAACGTTCGGTTAGTGATACGATCGAGCAGGCTAATATAACTAGCTATCTAAAAAATAAATACAATCAAGATTTTGATGTAGAAAAACCTAGTTGCGATGGCGGTGCTTTTGGTATCTCTTGCGTATGGTCTGCTGACGCCTACCCTAAATCAGATAAAAGTATAAAGATACATGTTTCTCGGGTAGACAACCAGACAAAATATAGCGATGACTATGTAGTAAGGACTTGGCAAAAAGAACAAACTGCCAAAATTCAGCCCAAAGTCAGAGAAATATTTAAAGACATGCCCGTTGATGTCAAAGTTAGACTAGGCGTAATAGATCCAGACATAGAGCGTACCTTCACTCTGAAAAAGCCAACTTTTGAGGAGGTATTTTTGGCTGAAAATAAAGTCGGGCAGCGTGGCAATTTAGCTTATGGATTAAATTTTAAGTATGATGGTGACATTAAAGACGAGAGTCGTTTTGCTAGTGGCATACACGAGATGATGGAGCATGCGAAAAACGTGGGAGTGAGCCCTAAAGATATATCTGTAAATATATACTTATCGAAGAATGGCAAGCTTATTTCAAAAACATATTGTAATAGGGATAAGCTGTCATCGATTAATGAGATAAAAAGTTGTATTGATACGTCAAAAAATATGCCAGTAGAGGAGGGCGATAGATGGTAAAAACCATTGAGTACTTAAGTTTGTCAGCATTAGCTTATGTTGACTTTAAAGAATCTGATGCTGGATTAACTCTGGACGACAACATAAAAGCTTGACTAAATGATATCAGACCCCATATAACACAACCATTTTCCATCGCTGTTATTTCGTGATATAATTTTAAAAATGAGTAAACCTATTTTTAAACGTACCAAAATTTTGGCAACAATTGGTCCTGCAACCATGAGCCAGGAAAAAGTATCGGAGCTGATGGCCGCTGGCGCCAACGGTTTCCGTCTTAATTTTAGCCATGGTAGCTACGAAGAGCGCACGCAGCAGATTGAGTGGATTCGTACCGCCAGTCGTGAGCAAGACAAGCCAGTTGCGATTTTGCAAGACTTGCAAGGTCCAAAAATTCGTCTGGGCATTTTGAAAGACAACATGTTGGAAGTGAAAACTGGCGATATGTTAGTGCTGGACTCGGAAATTGCTGAGCATGACGGAAGCTTTAATCTTCCAGTGCAGTACAACTTAGCCAGCAAGATGAAAGTTGGCGAGCCACTGTACATGTTTGACGGTAAAATTCGTTCAATTGTGCGCGAAATCGTCAGCGAAACTGCCATCAAGGTTGAGATTCAAAACGATGGCTTTTTGATGAGCCGAAAAGGTTTGAATTTGCCTGACACTGATTTTGGCGGTGACATTTTGACCCAGAAGGACCTAGAAGACATTGAGTGGGGGGCTAGCCGCGACTTTGATTATGTTTCTTTGAGCTTCGTGCAGTCCGCATCTGATATCGTTGACTTGCGGCAGCGTTTGTTGACGTTTGGTTCTGAAGCGCAGATTATCGCCAAGATTGAGACAAAATCTGCCATCTCTCCAGAAAACTTGGAAAAGATCGTGCAGTTGAGTGATGGTGTCATGGTGGCGCGAGGAGACTTGGCGGTGGAAGCTGGCGCTGAGATTGTGCCAGTCGTGCAGCGACGGATTATCACATTGTGCCGCAAGCACGGCAAGATGGTGATCGTAGCAACTCAGATGATGGGTAGCATGGTTGACAATC
This sequence comes from uncultured Candidatus Saccharibacteria bacterium, assembly GCA_963521715.1. Classification (GTDB taxonomy): domain Bacteria; phylum Patescibacteriota; class Saccharimonadia; order Saccharimonadales; family Saccharimonadaceae; genus Nanosynbacter. Next base: position 6,230 of record CAUQVC010000018.1, read on the forward strand.
CTGAGCCAAGCCGCGCTGAAGTGAGCGACGTGGCAAACGCGGTCATCCAGGGTGCTGACGTCGTGATGTTGTCTGATGAGACTGCCAATGGTAAATACCCAATTGAAGCGGTTGAATCCATGCGAAAAACCATTCTCTACACCCAGGAGCACAGTGATGTCATGTCGGTGACAAAGAGCGAATCTCGCCAGAAAAATGACGCCGTCATCAGCTACACAGCTGCTCGTTTGGCGCGTGACCTCAACGCAGACGCCATCGTGGCAGAGACCGACACGGGTGCTACGGCAGTCAACATCGGTGCTTTCCGTCCAAACATGCCGATCATCAGCCTGACAGACAACCTCAAAACAGCTCAGAAGTTGGCGCTGAATTACGCAACTCGTGTGTACATGCGTCCACCAGAGAACTGTCATGGTCTTGACCTAGCACGTGATTTGAAAAATGAAGGCTACTTTGGTGACGGTGTGGCGACGTTGGTGTTGGTCAATGGCCACCGCCCAGGCGCCGGCAAAACTGATACGATACGCGTTTTGACACTGGAGTAAATGATTAGTATATAGGATATCAAAGGGTGGGCAAACGATTTTTCAAACAGACAATTCATGACGTCGACTTGCGCCATAAAACAGTGTTGGTGCGGGTTGACTATAATGTGCCGTTGCTCGAAAATGGTGAGATTTCTGATGATCTACGAATTCGTGCCAGTTTGCCCACGTTAAGATATCTGTTGTCGCAGCATTGTAAGATTGTGCTGATCAGCCACTTGGGCCGTCCGCAAGGCCGAGACGAAAAATACAGTCTAGCGCCAGTTGCGGTGCGCTTGTCAGAACTGTTGCAGTATCCAGTGAAATTTGTTGATGATTGCGTGGGCGACAAGGTTCGTCAAACAGTGCGGCGATCTTCTGGGGCAGTCATTTTGTTAGAAAATTTGCGGTTTTATCCTGAAGAAGAAGCCGACGACACCCAGTTCGCGCGCTCAATTGCTCGGGCCAGTCAAGCTGATTATTTTGTACAAGACGGCTTTGCAGTGGTTCACCGAAAACACGCCAGTACGCATGAAATTACCATGTATATGCCTGGGCTAGCGGGTGATTTAGTTTGTGCTGAATATAATGCCATCACTCGCGCTATGCTTAAGCCTAAACGGCCGCTAGTTGCCATAGTCGGCGGTGCCAAGGTGTCTGACAAAATTGGCATGATTCATGAGTTTATCAACAAGGCTGACCAGATCTTGATCGGCGGTGCCATGGCAAATACCTTTTTGGAATATAAAGGATTGAGTCTGGGTAAGAGCCGCGTTGAGCCAGGTCAGCACGATGTCATCCATCAGATTTATCAAGCGGTGGAGCAAAAAGTTGGTCGTGAACATGTGGATGAGTTTCTGTTGCTGCCAACCGATGTTGCGGTGGCTGAATATCCTGATAGCCAAGAGCGGCGTGAAGTCAGCGTGGCCCATGTTGGCGCCACTGACATGGCGCTCGACATAGGTATGCAAACCATTGAACGCTATACTGCAGTGCTAGCACACGCGGGAACGATCATCTGGAATGGTCCAGTTGGTTTGGCTGAGAAATCGACCTTTGCCATTGGTTCTGCTCGTCTCAGTTTAGCGATTGCCCAAAACAAGCAGGCGCTTTCAGTAGTCGGCGGTGGTGATACGGCTGATTTTGTACTGAAATGGGATGGTCATGACGGCGCAGCGTTTAGCCATGTTTCCACAGGTGGTGGGGCTAGTTTGGCGCTAATGGCTGGAAAAAAACTGCCAGGAATCGAGAGTTTACTAGACGCATATGGGCTTGGAGTGGTACACTAAAAAGCATAAGGGGAATATATGGGCAAGAAGTTAATCGTTGGCAACTGGAAAATGCACCTAGCTATGCAAGAAGCAAGTCTTTATCTGCATAAGTTGATGAAGATGATTTCGTCGCATCGTGATGTAGAAACAGTGGTCGCGCCAACGATTTTGACGCTTCAGAGCCTGAGTCTGCAAGTGAATCGCCGACTCATCAAACTGGCGGCTCAGAATTGTTACTGGCGTGATTATGGTAATTACACTGGCGAAGTGCCAGCGGCTCATCTGCGCGGGCTGGTCGACTACGTCATTGTTGGACATTCGGAGCGGCGCTATGTTTTCCAGGAGCGTGACCGCGACATCAGATTGAAAGTTCAAGCCGCGCTGCGTAATCATTTGCAACCAATCCTGTGTATTGGCGAAACGCTGCAAGAAAAAACCCTTGGCGAGACAGCTGATGCACTGCACGACCAGCTGCTGAGCGGCCTTGCCAATGTGACAGCTGATGAGTTTGACCGCATCGTGATCGCTTATGAGCCAGTTTGGGCAATTGGTACCGGAGAAAGTGCCAACCCAGCTGATGTGCGACGAGCCATTAAAACGATTCGTCGTCAAATTCAGCAGCTATTTGGCAAAAAAGCTGCAACTGAGGTGAGAATCTTGTACGGCGGTAGCATAACGGTTGAAAAGGCAAGTGATTATTTGCGTATTGATGGAATCGATGGTTTGTTGATCGGTGGTGCTAGTTTGGACGCCTATCAATTTATCGATATTATAGAAAAAGCACATAACAGCAATCGGGAGGGGAAATGACGGATATTGACTTTGAGGAACTGGACAGGGCGGTGAATTCACTGATGAATCAGCGCCGGCAGGACAGCGACCGTGCTTCAGATAGTCCAGCGGCTGATGACAAAAAGACCGAAATAGCTTCCGTGGCTGATGATAAAAAACCTGAGACAACTTCGGTAGCTGACAGCCAGGCGGCTGATGCTGCTCCTACGGCTGAGGTTGAGAAAACTGAGATTAAACCTATATCTGAGAGTAATGAACCTAAAGAGCCAGCGCCAGCTGAAGAACCGACGGCGCCAGTGTCAACATCTGGTCATGTTTTCATTGCGCCTGAGGCGAAGCCCGAGGTTGTGCCTGAAGTGAAGCCTGAGATCGCACCTGAATCAGAAGCTACTCACAGTCCTGAAGCTACCAACACCCAGCCAGGGTTTGTTGTAGAAGAGCCAGCTCAGCCGGAGCCATCAGAGGCAGCTGTGACAGATCAGGCTGTTGATGAAACCCCAGCGCCCGAAGCTGAAGACAAGACGGAGAAACCAGTGTTTGTTCCACCAGTCACTCCACGGCACACTGGTCGTGTCATGGACGTGGTAGCGCCATCGTCAATGAGTACAGCTGCCATGAGCACGCGCCCAGCGTCAGCAGTTCGTACCAATACGGTGGTGGCTGATCCAATGGTTAACCCAGTGCGGGCACCACGCATGGATATGTCTGGCGGTCACGAGTCAGTATCAAGCAACACGCCAGTTGAGACGGCAGCGCCAACCTTAGATACTACAGACTTGGCAAATGCTATTTCTCAGTCATTGTCATCAACTGAGCAGCCAGCGGATACGTCGAGCTTTGCTGAAGCAGCGTCAGAGCAATCAGCAACGTCATCATTAGCTTCGCCGTTTGTGAATAACGCTAGTGCAACCATCGAAAAGCGTCCATTGGGTTCATATGGTGCCGGTAATGCTTCTGATGAGAATAGCGAAGTCTCCATGGTCAGCCCAGATTTGATGGGCGCTGAAGCGACGGATGATACACAGCCAGCGCCAGAGAAAAATGATCTTGGCGGTAAACCACGACTGAGCCTTGAGCCGAGCCCAGAAGTCGCAGCTGAAGAATCAGTCAGCACTAACTCTGACCTCGACCGAGAGCTCATGGCTTTGGAGATGGGGATCAAGAGCGAATTGGCCGACGGCGATGCTGACGCCTCTGAAGAAGAGCAAACGCCAGAGGTGGCCGCTACGGTTGCTGAGCTAGACTCATTGACCAATGAATCTAGCGCTGCTGAGGCGGAAATGCCTGAAGAGGGTGCTGTGGAAAATGATCAGCCTGCGGCGGATGGAGACAGTGAGAGTGCTTCTCAGTCAACACCAGTGTTTAATCAACAGGCAGCAGTGGCAATGAACGCAAATGAGCCAGCGGAGTCATCAACACCAGAACCTGCTCCAATGTTTGAAGCGGCTGCAGCTCAACCACAGCCTATTGAAGAGAAGAAACCATCTGGAGTGATGAGCTTTATTATCATTTTGATCTTGTTGCTGCTGGGTGCTGGTGGCGGAGCTGCCGCATATTACTTCTTGCTGGTACAATAGTAGCATGGACATATTGACGGAACTGAATCCAGAGCAACTCCGGGCAGTTAAGCATGAATCTGGACCATTGTTGATTTTGGCTGGTGCTGGTAGTGGCAAAACGAAGACATTGACGCACCGCATAGCATACCTGGTGTCGCAGAAGAATGTTTGGCCAAGCCGTATTTTGGCAGTGACGTTTACGAACAAGGCTGCCAAAGAGATGAGGCAGCGACTAGCGGTGTTGTTGCACGAAAATCCAGACGACCGGCGATTTATGCCGTGGATGGGAACATTTCATAGTATCTGTGTGCGTATATTGCGCATGGATGGGACGGCTTTGGGGCTGGATAAGCGATTTGTGATTTATGACACAGATGACCAATTGAGCTTGATCAAGCAAATCATGAAGGCGCAAGGTCTGACTGACCGTGACATTAAGCCGCGTTCGGTGCTGGCTGCCGTCTCTCACGCTAAAAATGACATGATAGACCCGGAGGCGTATGCGGCGTCAGCATCAAGTCCTGTGCAGCAGCGCATCGCTGCGCTATTTCAGGCATACGAGAAGGCACTTCGCCAGGCGGCGGCCCTTGATTTTGATGATTTACTACTGAAGGTTGTTGAATTGTTCAAGACGCATCCTGACATTCGCCAAAAATGGCAGCAGCAATTTCAGCATATTCTGATCGACGAGTATCAAGACACCAACACGGTGCAGTACACGTTGATTAAATTATTGGTCGGACCAGAGCGCAATTTGTCAGTGGTTGGTGATGACGCCCAGTCGATCTATAGTTTTCGTGGCGCTGACTATACCAATATCCTCAACTTTGAACGGGATTTTCCTGGGGCGGTAGTTATCAAACTGGAACAAAATTATCGCTCGACTGGCTCAATTTTGCATTTGGCAAATAGTCTCATCCAACATAACGTCAATCGGACTGACAAAAATCTATGGACCAACAGTGGCGATGGTGCGGAGCCGCAGTTGTGGCAGCTGTACTCTGAAGCCGAAGAAGCTCAGGTGATTGCCAATGAGATTCGTCGTCAATTGAGTATCGGACGCTCACCAGATGACATCGCTGTGTTGTATCGGACCAATGCCCAAAGTTACGCAATTGAGCGAGCGCTGCGCCAAAACTATTTGCCGTACAAAATTGTGGGCGGATTGCGATTTTTGGATCGGGCGGTCGTCAAAGATGTTTTGGCATATCTGCGACTACTCTATCAGCCAAGTGACAGGATGAGTTTTTCACGCATCGTTAATGTGCCAAAACGAGGTATTGGCGCGGTGAGTGTGGCTAAATTTTTGGCGTGGAATGATGAGCAAGGGACGCCTATTATCGATGGGTTATTGGCGGTGAACGAGGCGCAGGGGCTGACGCCACGTGCCAAGCATTCACTGCATGAGCTCGGGGTGTTGCTCAGTGATTTGCAAAAGTCGATTGACGAGGCGCCAGCTGACGTGATTGAAAAAATTATTGACCAGACAGGGTACGGCGCATTCATCAATGACGGCAGCGTGCAATCAGAAGAAAAAATGGAAAACCTGGGCGTCCTGGTGGCTGAGGCTAAAGCCTATGTTGATGTACCGACGTTTTTGGAGGAAATGGCATTGATGTCTGCTAGCGATGATCAAGCACAAGAGCAAATCACCCTGATGACACTGCACGCCGCGAAAGGTTTGGAGTTTCCGGTGGTGTTTCTGACTGGCCTGGAGGAAGGGATATTACCGCACTCCCGCGTGTTCGACGGCGGTAAAGCTGAGGACGTCGAAGAAGAGCGGCGACTTTGTTATGTCGGCATCACTCGTGCTCGCCAGGAATTATTTATCACTTGCGCGAGTTCCAGGACGCAATTTGGACAAATAGCGTACAATCTGCCGTCGCGCTTTTTGGATGAGATGGGAATTCTGAGTGGTGGATTGGACAAACCTGCTTCGCCAAGCTTTGTGCCAGAGGCTGAATTTTACAGTGATGAAATCGGTCTGGATGTCGGCGATAGGGTGCGCAGTCCGCAATTTGGCGTCGGCGAGGTCATAGAAGTCGATGGTTTAGCAGTGGCAGTAGCTTTTGAAAACGGTAAAACCAAGAAGTTGAATGTTGAGTTTGCTCGATTAGAAAAGTGCTAGTTAGTTGATAATATGAGCGAGTTCTGCTATAATCAATAGAGCGTTTTTCGCTATGAGTATGAAATTTGGACTGAAAATTCACCACAGTACAGCGCGAATGATGATAGTCGTAGCGATTGCTATCTTTGGGATTGCGAGCGTGAAGTTAGTTGACAATGCTCTGGCCCGAGAACAGGTCAATGAGTCAACAACAGCTGCTCCAAATGGCGAAAAGGTAGTAACTATTCATGATCGGGGTCAGGAACGATCTATCGTCACCACTGTCGGGACGGTCAAAGAGGCCTTGAAGGCGGCTGATATCTCAGTTGATGAAAAGCATGACGTTGTCGAGCCGAGCCTTGACACTCAGTTGGTGTCGACAAAGTATAATGTCAACGTCTATCGTGCGCGGCCAGTAACAGTGGCGGATGGTACGCACCGAGTTCGTGTGGTGACCGCCCAGCAGACGACACCGTTGATAGCACAGGCTGCGGGCGTGACTGTTTACCCTGAGGACAAGACAACCATCGAACCTCCAAGCGACTTTTTACTGGACGGTGCTGATGTTATTTTGAAAATTCACCGAGCTACACCATTACAACTGACGCTTTATGGCAAAACCACTGAGGTCAGGACGATGGCTCGTACGGTCGGAGAATTGTTGCGTGAGAAAAACATAACGCTTGGTAAAGATGACGGCATGTCTGTTCCTGAATCAACACCTATCACTGCTGGTATGCACCTCAGTGTTTGGCGTAATGGCAAACAGACGGTTACTGTTGAAGAAGAAATTGCCGTCCCCGTTGAACAGGTCAAAGATGCCAACCGAGAGACTGGCTTCAAACAGGTCAAAGAAGCTGGCGCACCAGGTAAAAAGAACGTTACCTATGAGATTGAGATGAGAAATGGTCAGGAAATTTCACGCCGTATCATTGCGAGTGTTACAACTGTTGAGCCAAAGAAGCGCGTTGAGCTAGTGGGCGCCAAGAGTGCTAACACCTTCTCTGGTAGTTTTTCTGAGGCCTTGGCACGGTTGAGAAGTTGTGAAGGAGGTTATACATCAAACACCGGAAACGGTTATTATGGCGCGTATCAGTTTGACAAGCACACCTGGGGAGGCTTTGGTGGTTATTCGGTAGCTTCTGACGCTCCACCATCAGTGCAAGACGAGAAAGCATGGCAGACATACAAAGCTCGTGGCTGGCAGCCATGGCCAAGCTGTAAGGTAAGGATGGGTCTACAAGACATCTACCGGTAATGTCAGACAGCCTTTAGGAAATAGATGAAGCGGTATTGGTTCTTATTGAAAACTCCAAAAGTAGCAGTGATGATAACAGGGCTGATGGC
>CAUQVC010000019.1:0-13521 GCA_963521715.1 uncultured Candidatus Saccharibacteria bacterium
CGCTGGGTAGCGTCCTGGCGTTGGCGCTATTGTTTGGTCTGCCGTTTGCCGTCATGCAACGAAAGCGCGATGTTAGTTCGGCCATAGGTGCACATATAGTGGTTGATGTGATAAGATTTTGTTCATTTGGCGTGTAGCTGCTGTATAATAGAATATGAGCAAAGGAGAAAATAATGGCATTATATGAGATTACAACAAAACAAGAATTTGAAGAAAAAGTATTGAAAAACAGCAAACCTGTGTTGGTTGATTTTTGGGCGCCGTGGTGTCCGCCGTGTCGAGCGATGGCGCCAATTTTACATCAAATTGCTGAAGAAACCGAGTTTGATGTCGTCAAAGTTGACACTGAAGCCAGCCAAGAGAACGCGCAGTTGGCTATGGACTATCGTGTTCAAGGTATTCCGAATATGAAGGTTTTTGTTGGCGGTGAAATTGTTGAGGAGCTGATTGGCATGAAACCGAAGCAAACGCTGATCGATGCTTTAGAGAAAGCCGCAAAGTAGAAATTAAGTTAAAAGGAGGATTTTTATGAAGGGTTTTAATGGAAATATTGAAGAATTGACGGTGCAGAATAATAATTTTCGTCAGGTGCTTTATACGGCGAAGCACTGTCAATTGGTATTGATGAGTCTGCCAGTTGGTGGGGAGATTGGCGCGGAAGTTCATGAGGAGAATGATCAATTTTTCCGATTTGAAGCAGGTCAGGGTAAGGTCTTGATTGATGGTAATGAGTATGCTGTGTCTGACGGTAGTGCTATTATCGTGCCAGCAGGTGCTGAGCACAATGTGATAAATATTGGCGAAGAGCCACTTAAGCTCTACACGATTTATAGTCCAGCACATCACAAAGATGGCATTGTTCGGGCGACACGCGAAGAAGCGGAAGTCAACGAAGAAGATTTTGATGGTGTGACGACAGAATAGTTATTAACTCGGATTATAAACGAAAGTATATTACATTGCAGGCTAAACCGCTTTTATATGATCAGATTGCAGCCGATCCGATGAATGATGATTTTGCTAATAGAGGTTGGTTGCCTGTGTATTCTGCTTCGTCAAGTTCGCGAATTGTACTGGTTGGGCAGGCGCCAGGCCGAATTGCCCAGCAGACGCTAAAGCCGTGGAATGATGCGAGTGGTCGCTTGCTTCGGCGATGGCTGAACGTAACGGACGAGCAGTTTTACAATCCTGAACTCTTTGCGTTGATGCCGATAGATTTTTATTATCCAGGCAGGGGAGCGCACGGTGATTTGCCGCCGCGCTTGGACTTTGCTAGGAAATGGCACCCGCGTTTGCTAGCGCAGATGCCGAATGTACGATTGACAATTTTGGTTGGTTCGTATGCGCAAAAATATTATCTTGATCGCTGCGCCAAGCAGAATTTGACAGCAACTGTGGCGGACTTTAATATGTATTTGCCAGATTATTTCCCATTGGTTCATCCATCACCACTCAATATTGGTTGGCGCAAACGTAATCCCTGGTTTGAATCGGATGTCATTCCAGTTCTACAAACTATAGTTAAGGAGGTGCTGTCATGACAGTTTATAAAATTAAACGAATTTACGAATCGCCAGAATCGGACGATGGCTACCGCGTGCTAGTTGACCGATTATGGCCGCGCGGTATCAGTAAAGAACGAGCAGCGCTAGACGAATGGGCAAAAGATATCGCACCGACTAACGAGTTGCGCCAATGGTTCGGTCATGATCCGGAAAAATTTGTAGGGTTTATGTCGCGTTATACCGAAGAGCTGGATGCTAGTTCTGTAGCCGCCACTCTTAAACAACAATGGCAAAAACATCCAGTTGTTACGCTGTTATACAGTGCTAAAGATATCGAGCATAATCAGGCGGTAGTGCTGCAGCAGTGGTTAGAGCGGTGATTCGTGCCTCACACTACGTAGTGCTATAATGGTTACGTAAGGAGGTATAATATGCTACTAACATTTTCTCGCGGGCGGGCGAAATTACGGTGTTGATGACACTGAAGTTGGCAATACGGAGGTAATTGCTGGTTATATCAAGGATTATTTCGGCGATAAAATCGACGTTTTCAGGCTGGAGCCGGTGAATCCGTATCCGGATAATTATCAAGAATGTACTGAAGTTGCCAAGCGTGAAAAAGCCGAAAACGCGCGGCCAGCATTCCAGGGCAAGGTAGATTTGTCTGCTCATGATACTATTTTCTTGGGCTATCCGATTTGGTGGGGCGAGCCGCTGATGATCATCATCAATACTTTTTTAGAAAAGTATGACTTTGTCGGCAAAACAATCATTCCGTTCAATACCCACGCCGGTTCTGGCGCTGCTGGCAGAGCGTTTTGCTAGCGAGTGCAGCGAGCCAGTGGATTTGCAAGAAGTGCTGTTGACGGCTTGGCTGCATGACGTTGATGATTACAAATTGGTCGGCAAGGCGCAGGCAGAGAAATTAACGAACGCAGTAAATATCATGACGCAGGCAAAAGTGTTTGACGGACTAAGCCAGGCGGTGCTGGAAAACATTGCAGCGATTGGTTATAGTAAACGGCTGAACGGCAGGCAACCGTAGCGGCTGGCGGGTCAAATTGTGTCTGACGCCGACATGTGTGACGCTATTGGTGTAGTTGGGATTGAGCGGGCGCTGGTTTATGCTTGCCATCATGGTGGGCGGATTTTTGATCCCGCGGTTTGGCCAAATGTTAATCTGGCAGCGCATGAGTATAATGCTGACGGCAATACACATGATACCGACGGCTTCATCAATCATTTCTTTGAAAAGCTGCTGAAACTAAAAGGCTTGATGCTGACGCTACCAGGACGAGCAGAAGCAGAAAACCGCCAGCAAATTATGGTTGATTTCTTACGCCATTATTTCCGCGAGAAGAATGTGCCGGAGTGGAGCGAGTTTCTGGAAGAATACTTGCATAAATATGATTTTTAGACTGTAATATATCTAGTGAATCAATCATTGAAAGCCAAGCTCAAAACTCTACCACGCACCCCGGGCGTTTATTTTAATAAGTCAGCCAGCGGTGAGATTATTTATGTGGGCAAGGCGGCGGTGCTGAAAAACCGCGTGCGTCAGTATTTTCAAGATTCGCGTGGGCGGGACAATAAAACCATGGCGTTGGTGGCGGAAATCGCTGATACGGATTGGATTGAGACTGAAAGCGAAGTTGATGCCTTGTTTCTGGAAAGTGAGATGGTCAAGCGTTATATGCCGCGCTACAACGTACTGCTACGCGATGATAAATCACAGATGTACGTGCGAATCGACATGAAAAGCGAGTGGCCGACCGTCAGCTTTACGCGCAATCCAGCTGATGACGGCGCAGAATATATCGGCCCGTTTTATAATGGCTTCGCCTTGAAAAAAGCTTTGCGATATCTGCGGCGAGTGTTCCCCTATTTGACCAGGCAGCGTCGTCCGGGGCAGTCGAAGTTGGATGAAGATTTAGGTTTGAGTCCACGACTAAGCGATGGGTCAGCTGTCTATAAAGCTAATCTACGCAAGCTCATCAGCTATATCAAGGGCAATCGTAAAGCCATCGCCGCCGAGCTGGAGCGCGATATGAAAACGGCGGCTGGACTGCATGATTTTGAGCGGGCGGCTGATCTTCGCAATAAGCTACGCGCCATGCAGGAGTTGCAGCGGCGGGTTTGTTTTGGCGACAAAGAATTTTTGGATATTTCGAAGGACAAGGCGCTGGCTGATTTGGCAAAATTATTGGGCCTACAGGACATCCCAGCACGCATCGAGGGTTATGATATTTCGCATATGAGCGGTCAGCAAGTTGTCGCCAGTATGGTGGTATTTACCAATGGCGCAAGCGACCGGGCGGAGTACCGCAAGTTCAAAGTTAGCGAGAAAAATGATGACACGGGTAATATCCATCAGACGATTTTTCGCCGGCTGAGCGAGCGTCATCTGAAAAGCTGGGGTCGTCCTGACCTGCTGCTGATTGACGGCGGCAAAGGTCAGCTAGCAGCAGCCATCAAAGCACGTGATGAGCGTGGCGTCACCGTGCCGATCGTCAGTATCGCCAAGCGCGAGGAAGAGTTGCTGGTGCACAAGACTAATTCGCAGATTGATACCACGTTTATTGAGCAGGCTCAGTTGCAGCCGCGGGCAGGCATTGCTATTCAGGAAGATGGTGATGTTTATGTGGTGAATTTACACCCGAGTCAGCGTAACGCCGGCTCGCACTCAAAAAACTTACGAGCTAGCATGGAGCAAGCTCGTAACGAACGCCCGACGGCGGACGAGAATACCCTTGCGGCAACCGACATCGTCAAACTGTTTCAGCGCATCCGCGACGAGTCGCATCGTTTTGCGGTGAGTTATCATACAGCGCTCAAACGCCAGCAACAAACGAAAAATCAGCTGGAGGAAATTCCTGGCATTGGGCCAAAAACTCGCGCTAAATTGCTGAAAAAATTTGGTAGCTTCCGTAATGTTGTCAGTGCCACAGAAGATGACCTAGCGTCGGTGATTGGTCAGTCGCGTGCTCAAATCGTCCACAAATATATTGCGGCACAGCGTACCAATAATTAAAACGCTTGTGCTATACTAACAATATGAAACGCGGTTTTACCATTATAGAAGTGCTTGTTATGATATCGGTCATAGCCATTTTGACCACTATCGGAATTATCAGCTACGGCAATTGGCGCCAGAAATCATTACGCGATGCTATCACGGCTGATCTCAAAAGTGCAGCGCAGGCTATGGAGCAATACCGCAATTTTCACAATGCCTATCCAACACTACCCGCTGGCGCATCAATACCAAATTATAACGGCGGCCCTGTTCATGTGTATATTCAGGGCGCTGACGGTAAAGAATTTTGTATTGAAGCGACGCGTGGCTCTCAGAAAATGCACATCACCAGCAAGAGTTCGGATGTGAGCGATGGCGGCTGTTCGTGACGTCTAGCTATTGTGAAAATGCGAACAGATTATTATAATAAGTAGCAGTGTGATGAAACGGCAATTTTTTGTATTTCTATTCAGATGGGCTATGAACTCATTTGGCATCTGGATATCGTTGCGACTTTTAGGCACCATGTCGGATGGTGGCTTGTTGACGTTTCTGTTGGCTGGTTTGATATTTTCCGTCATCAACAGTATGCTCAAACCGATCATTATCATCTTGTCGCTGCCAGCAATTCTGTTGACCCTTGGTCTATTTACATTGATTATCAATGGTCTCATGGTCTACCTCGCTATTGTGCTGGCTCCAAACGTTTCCATCACATTTGGTGACGCAATTATTGCCGGCATCATCCTTAGTTTGGTAAACTATATAGTAAGTAGTGTGGTTGATTTACGGACTGCGCAAAAAGAACAGGAGAGTTAGATGAATTTGGAACAACTTTTACCATATATCACATTAGGATCAGCATTTTTGATGATTATTACCATTTTGTTGCAACAGCGTGGCGCCTCACTTGGCGCAGGGTTCGGATCTTCTGGTGAATTGTTTACGACACGCCGTGGTTTTGACAAGAATTTGTTTGACGTTACCATCGTTCTGGCTGTAGTTTTTGTGCTATCAATCTTGGCTAGTTTGGTCTTGCCGGGGCTTAAAGGCTAGGTTGTCGTCATGACAGAGGCTGGAGGCAAGCCGTCTTGGAAGCGGTTCCAAAAAATGAGCGCTTCTGGGAAAAGCTTAAATCGTCGAGCTGTGAAGATCGAAAAGGGCGTCATCAAGCACGCACATAAGTTCGTGACATCCCGTCTCGACAGATTGACAGAGGTCCGCCGAGAAGTTATCGGTTGGGCAGTGCTATTGATGATATTGGTTGGCCTGAGTGCAGGGCAATGGACTATTTTTCGTGCAGCCTACACGAAGGATGCGCCTCAGGGAGGTGGCACATATTCAGAGGGAGTTTTAGGATCGCTGGAAACCCTCAACCCCTTGTTTGCACGTTCTAATGCAGAACGGTCTGCTGCGAGGCTAATGTTCGCCAGCCTCTATCAATACGACAATACTGGACACCTCAAGGGGGATCTAGCAAAATCAATCGCCATTAATGGCACGGAAACCGAATATACGATTACCCTAAAAGACAATCTTCACTGGTCTGATGGCCACTCATTGACAGTCGATGATGTTATATTTACGGTTAATCTTCTAAAAAACTCCAAGGTTGGCGCTTCAACCGACGGTTGGGCATCTATTAAAGTTCGGAAAACTGCCGACAATACTGTAACATTTGTAACACCATCCACCTATGCGCCATTTTTGCATACATTGACGTTCCCAGTTGTTCCAAAACACGTATTGGAACATGTAGCGCCAGCTGCTCTGCGTGATCACTCATTTGGACGTTCACCTGTCACGAGCGGACCATTCAAATTCCGACTTTTGCAGACAGATAACCGGGAAAGTGGCAGAAAAGCTGTGCATATGACGGCAAATGAAGCATATCACTTTGGTAAGCCAAAGCTAGACCGCTTCCAGTTGTATGCATATGCCTCACTGGATGAGATCACAAAGGGCTTAAGAACTAGTGAAATCATGGCCACGCCAGAGCTGACCTATGCTTCTCAACCAGAAAACGTCAAGAAAATGTATGACATGAAGGCTTATGAAACCCACAACGGGGTGTACGCATTATTCAATAGCAAGAGTCCGATTCTCCAGTCTCCATCCATTCGCAAAGCTTTGGTACAGTCAGTCGACATCACCGCGCTTCGCAAAAAGATGCCACAAAAAACAGGCGAATTAACAGGACCAGTTTTGCCGGAACACACTGAAGCAGAGCTGGAAAGGCCGTTAACCCGTGATGTAGAAGCAGCTAAAAAGCTACTGGATGCAGAAGGTTGGACGGTGTCTGGCGGTGTGCGCAAAAAGGGTGACCAGTCACTGAAGCTGTCAGTTGTTTCCTTGCAGGGTTCTAAATATGAAAATGCAGCCAATTCGTTGGCTGAGACATGGCGAAATGAGCTCAATGCTGAGGTGGAAGTCAAGATTGTTGATGCAACAGATGCTAATCAGGATGTTCTCAGGTCGGTGTTGCAGCCGCGTAATTTTGACGTCTTGATATATGAGTTGGTGCTTGGCGGTGACCCAGACGTCTATGCGTATTGGCACTCGTCACAAGACCAACGCGATCAACGAGGTTTGAATTTTGCAAACTATAATGACGCCATTTCAGATGACGCATTAGTCGGCGGCCGTGGTAAGCGTTCTCCAAAACAGCGCGCGGATTATTATCAATCATTCGTACGACGCTGGCAAGCATCGGCTGCGTCACTGCCGCTCTATCGTCCAACAGTTGAATACATCAAACTGCCATCAGTTCAGGCTGTCACGCAAAATACTCGGCTAGTCTCACCAACCGATCGATTTGCTGACGTGATTTACTGGACAGTTCGCCAAGATTCAGTTTACAAAACGCCATAGTGTCAGGTATAATGATGACAGTCGTGCGGGCGTGGCGGAATTGGTAGACGCGCTAGCTTGAGGGGCTAGTGAACTTAGGTTCGTGGAAGTTCAAGTCTTCTCGCTCGCACCAAATGGAATTATTTGATTTTACTATGACAGATTTGTCACAAAATGATAAACCTCAAGTTCGTCAAATTGTTAAGACTCTGACTGGTGTTTTGGTAACAGTTTGGCGGACATCGCCACGGACTATTATTATTCAAGCAATTGGAGCGGTATTAACGGCATCATTGCCGCTTGCAACAACGTATTTTGCGGCGTTAACAACTACCGCACTGACAGAGGCATATACTGGCAGCGGCGACTCACACCAACTACTCCTGTATGTGATTATGACGGTAGTGCTGGGTGTGATGATGAGTTTTTGGGGAATTGTTCAGACCTATTTTGAGCAGTTGATGCGCTATCAGCTAGAATCAAGCATTAACGACCAGATGTTTGCTCGGCTGCACGGTCTAGATTTTTGGCGTTATGACGACCCAGTGACAATCGATATGTTTGATCGAGCGAGGCGTTTTGCTGGCTCATTTTCATATCTGTTTTCGCGACTAACCAATGTTGCAACAAATACTATCTCGCTAGCAGTTGGGTTGTGGATCATCTCGTCAGTCAGTTGGTGGCTGGGACTCCTACTTGTCCTGGCTATCATTCCTAGCGGTGTCGTCCAATTTCGGTTGTCTCGTTTGACGTCAAAGTATTGGCGCAAAAATACTAAAGTCAGGCGGCGTATGTGGTGGATCGAATATGCGATTAGTAAACCTGAGAATATCGCCGAAATGAGACTTTATGGCCTTGTCAAGCATCTGTTAACGGAGCGGGCTACTTTGCGCGATAAAGACCAATTGCAGATGATTAAATATGAGCGCAACTTTATGGCTAAGCGCTTTGGCGGCGAGATGTTGCAGGCGGCCGCAGAGGTAGCGGCTTTGGTGTGGGTGACACTGGAGATCATCGCGCATCGCCAGCCAATCGGTCAGTTCGTGTTGGTGCAACAAATGGTGAGTCGAGTACTCGGCAGTGTCGACAGCCTGATTTCGACGTATAATTCTATTGATGAGGAAGTGGCAAATATGGTCGATTATCAGCGGTTCATGGAGTTGCCAGTAGCTGATGCTAAGCCAAGCCTAGCGCTTAACATGAGCAAGTCAATTACCGTGCGTAATGTCAAATTCCGATATCCAGGCAGCGAAACTCTGGTGCTCAAGGGCTTGTCGCTGGAGATCAAGCGCGGCCAGCATGTGGCGATTGTTGGCGAGAATGGCGCAGGTAAAACCACGCTGGTGAAATTATTGACGGGGCTGTACCAGCCGACTAGTGGCGAGATTTTGATTGATGGGCGAAATCTTAGCGAAGTAAATGTAGCTGATTGGCACCGACAATTGGCTGTTTTGAGCCAGAGTTTTATTCGCTATGATTTTGCGACAGCTCACGAAAATGTGTGGTACGGCGATGTTTCTCGTGAGCTAGACAGAGACAGGCTGATGGATGCGCTCAAACAGGCGGAGGCTGATGATTTCGTCAAGAAATTACCAAAGGGCGGGGACAGTTATGTTGACAAATGGATGACGGATGATAGTGATGACAAGGGCGTGGATCTGTCGGGCGGGCAATGGCAGCGGCTAGCTCTGGCACGCAATTTTTACCGTGATGCGCCAATCGTTATTTTGGACGAACCGACGAGCGCTGTTGATGCGGCGGCTGAGGCGCGAATTTTTCGCCACTTGTTTAAGCAAAAAGACAAAACCATCATCGCTATCAGCCATCGCCTGAGCACAGTGAAAAAGGCTGATGTGATTTACTTCATGAAAGATGGCCGCATTGTCGAGCAGGGAGCGTGCAGCGAATTGATTGCTAAACGCAGCGAATTTTACGAGATGTTCAAAGAGCAGCTGTAATTTGATATAATGAGTGAAGTGGCGCGTTGGCGGAGCGGTTACGCAGAGGTCTGCAAAACCTTTTAGACGAGTTCGACTCTCGTACGTGCCTCCACAATTGTTGATGAATAGCTCTCTTGATGGAGCTATTTTTGCTCTAGCAATTCTTTTAGTTCAGGGAAGGTTGACTGTTGGAAATGGCCTCGGTTAACAAATATATGGCTTTTTGCGCTTGGTAGATCAGACTGAAACTTTGCCAGCTCAGTAAACGGCACCACGGCATCGTCTTTACTGTGGAATAGGTGAATTTCTTTGGCGGATTTTTCGAGCTCAGTTGCACTTGGTAGTATAAAATCACCCAAGTCTTCGTGAGTTGCATCATCATATGGAGCAGCAATTAAGATTAGTCGAGTAACTGGCGTGCTGAGAGGATTTTCGTGCAAATACTTTGCTAAGAATATTGCCCCAAGGCTACTACCAATGAGCTGTACATCATCGCCCAAGAATGGCAATATCTTTTCAAAGTAGATTTTCCATTCGGAATACCGCGCGTTTTGCTTATTGGGCATAGTAGGCAGGAGTACGTCAAAATCTGTCATTGTTACAGCGAGCCAGTCGCGCCATTTTGTTTTGTGGAAAAGATTCTCATACTTGAGTGGAGTGTTGCGCAGCGTGGAGAGATAGCGCTCATAGGAATCAAAACTTGACCCGCCATGAATATGTACAATTTGCTTCATAAATATAGTATAATACAAACCAGCGCAAATGGCAGACCGTGTCAAACGTCAGTAGACATGGACATCGGGCGGTCATTAGTGCAGAATATGGGCGCGAGTGGCGGAATTGGTAGACGCGAGGGACTTAAAATCCCTTGACCAAAAGTCGTGCGGGTTCGATTCCCGCCTTGCGCACCAAATTGCAAACAATGGCTCGTTATTTCGGGTCATTTTTATCACCCAAAAACCTAACCACAAGCAAAACGTCTGTGGTATAATGAAGGGGTTAGCATAAATTGATAAGGAGAATATTCAATGAGCTCAATCATCATAGCACTTATAGTCGTTGGCGTTGTCCTGGTTCTCGCTATCGGCTTCATCGTCGCCACCTATAATGGTTTGGTGACTCTACGCAACCGCGTTGAAGAAGCATGGAGCGATATCACGGTTCAATTGAAACGTCGAACTGACTTGATTCCAAATCTCGTAAACTCTGTGAAGGGTTACGCTACGCACGAGAAGGAAGTATTTGAAAAGGTGACCGAAGCACGTTCAGCCATCATGGATGCCAAAGGTGTGAAGGATACTGCCGAGGCAGAAAACATGCTCGAAGGCGCCTTGAAGAGTCTGTTTGCGGTAGCTGAGGCTTACCCAGACTTGAAGGCTAACCAAAACTTCATGCAATTGCAGCAGGAACTGGTCGACACTGAAGACAAGATTCAAGCTTCCCGCCGCTTCTACAACGGTGGCGTTCGTGACTTGAACACCAAGATTCAGACTTTCCCAGCAAACATCGTTGCAGGTATGTTCAACTTCCAGGCCAAGGAATTCTTTGAGGTTGAAGACCGTGCGTCTGTCGAGAACCCAGTAGAGGTCAAATTCTAACACCTCACGCAAGTCACACAGCCGCTCGCCTACCGTTGGCGGGCGGTTTTTGTTATAATATCTACTATGTATAGTGCGATTTCTCAAAATAAACGTAACACCGTCATCATCATGGCAGTGTTCGTAGCTATCATTGGTATCATCGGTGTCTTCATCGGCATGGCGGTCAAAAATTATTCACTGGCGTGGATTGTGTTTGGTTGTTCGATGCTGTATGCCTGGCTTCAGTATTATCTGGCTGGAAAATTAGCCATGGCCATGACTGGCGCGCAGGAGATTGAGAAAAAAGATGCACCTGAACTGTGGCGAGTAGTTGAGAATTTGGCGATCGCTGCTGGCATGCCGATGCCGAAAGTCTACATCATTGATGACCCGGCGCCGAACGCCTTTGCGACGGGTCGCGACCCCAAGCATGCCATCGTCGGTGCAACCACTGGCCTGCTGGAAATCATGGACAAACGTGAGCTCGAGGCAGTGATGGCACACGAGATGAGTCATGTGCGTAACTATGATATTCGCGTTAGTATGATTGCTTTTGGTTTAGTGAGTGCTATTGGGCTATTGGCGGACTTGGCGCTGCGCATGATGTTCTTTGGTGGTGACGATGACCGTGATGTTCACCCAGCGGTGTACATATTGGGTTTGGTAGTAGTGATTTTGGCGCCAATTTTGGCAACCATCACACAGCTAGCAGTTAGTCGGCAGCGAGAATATTTGGCCGATGCTTCTGGTGCGTTGTTGACTCGAGACTCAGAGGGTTTGGCGAGTGCACTAGGCAAATTGCAAGAATATGGCCGACCCATGGAGCGCCAAAGCACATCGACAGCCAATCTGTTTATGAACAATCCATTACGCCCTGGCTTTTTCTCAAAATTATTTAGTACCCATCCACCGTTGGAGGATCGTATTGCGCGTTTGCGAAACAACGCGACAAAAATGTAAGGATTCCTGACCATGAGTAAGCAACGTACATCTGTCTCCAAAAAGAAAGTGACGACCAATCGTTCACGAGCAAACCAAAAATCTGTTTCTAGCTACTATGTGCGGGGTCAGCGATATTGCAAAAAAACCTGGCGGCAGCTAAAAACCCGGAGAGCTAACTTTTTGAAACGTCGACCGCACCGTAGTTTTCGCCTGACGCGGCGCAGGGATTATGTTAGATCATTGCACGTTCCGGGCTATTGGTCGTTGACTACCCAGGCGGTCAAAATGATTTGGTCAAACAAGCGTTTGTTTTTTGGCTTGGCGCTGGTGTACGCGCTGATAGTGTTTGTGCTCGCGGGACTGATGGACCAGGAGACCTACAAAAAGATTAAAGCCTTGGCCGAGGGCACAGTCGAACAGGGAGCGGTGAGTGATTTGTTTGCGACGTTCTCGATTTTCGGCGGTGTGGTGTACGGTCAATTGACCAATCAGCCAAACAACGCCCTGCAGCAAATATTGGGCGTGTTGGCACTGATCATGGTCTGGCTGACTACCATTTGGTTGTTGCGAGCAGTCAGCTCTGGCAATTCGCCAAACATTCGTGATGGTCTGTACCGAGCAGGGGCGCCGCTGGTTGCGTTCATTGTGTTATTGTTCATCGTCCTGTGCCAATTATTGCCGGCTGCTGGTGGCGTGATTCTCTATACGACGCTGCAAACAGCCGATGTCTTAAGCCAGACACCACTGTTGATGATCGCTGCAGCAATCACGGGGCTGCTAGGAGTGCTATCGCTGTATTGGCTTACCTCCACGGCTTTTGCCATGATTATTGTCACGCTGCCGGGCACCTACCCGATGCGTGCTGTGCGCATGGCTGGCGACATCGTGGTTGGTCGTCGTATCCGCATTTTGTTACGGATGTTGTGGTTGGCTGTCATGCTAACGTTGCTTTGGGTAGTTATTCTCATCCCAACCATTAAATTTGACGCCTTTGTGACGGGTTGGATTGACCAAACGGCCTCATTCCCGCTGGTACCAATTATGGTGCTGCTGGTTGCTTCATTTTCTGTCGTATTTTCAGCTACCTATACGTACTTATTTTACCGAAAGGTCGTCGCCGATGACAGTGCGCCAGCTTGATAGGCAGGCGGCCGAGCAACGAATTGTCAAACTGCGAGATCTGATCAATGATTATCGCTATCACTATCATGTACTCGACGAATCGATCATGAGCGAGGCGGCAGCTGATAGTCTGAAGCATGAACTGTCGCAACTAGAAGAGCAATTTCCGGATCTCATCACGCCAGACAGCCCAACCCAGCGGGTGGCTGGAAAGGCGCTCAGTAAATTTACCAAGGTCCAGCATCAAACGCGAATGATTTCGCTCCAAGACGTGTTTGACCGAGAAGAGGTTGCGGCGTGGATACAGCGCATGAAAAAAGTGCGGCAGGATATCACCGAAGAATTTTTGTGTGACATCAAAATGGATGGCTTGGCCTGTGCGCTGATCTATGAAGATGGTGTTCTGACGCGCGCGGTGACTCGCGGCGACGGGCTGGTCGGTGAAGATGTGACCATGAACGTGCGGACGATTCAAAATGTGCCGCTGACACTACGCGCCAATCAGCGATTTGCTCATTTTTTGCGCGGTCGGACGGAGATTCGTGGTGAAATTGTGATGCACAAGG
>CAUQVC010000020.1:0-13370 GCA_963521715.1 uncultured Candidatus Saccharibacteria bacterium
TATATACAAACGACTTATCAACACCTGGAATATCTGGGATGATTGATTCCGCACCGGTGTTAATAAAAATCTGCGGTGCACTCACTATTAGCTCGTCGTCACCCGCCACAACCTTCACAGTACGATCATCTACGAACGATGCCTCACCCTCAATGACACTCACCGTTTCACGATCCGCGAGCATGTGATAGTTCTTCTCATTCAACCGCGTCACTACCGTTGTCTTATGTGCCATCGCCTCATCAAAACTTTGATGATGTTCGGCTGCATTGACTAGCACCTTAGTAGGAATACAAGCAATATTAATACAGGTGCCGCCATACATCTTTGGCGACCGCTCCACCAGCGCTACCTTTTTGCCTGCATTTGCCAGCGCTACCGCCAATGTCTTGCCAGCTTTGCCAAAACCAATAATAAGTGCGTCAAATTGTTGTGTATCCATTTACCTCCTCCTATCTTTTTTAGCGATCTCTCTCGCTGCAACAATTTCTCTATCGGCATACAGAACTGCTTCTTTTATCACAAGTTTTTGAGATACTACTATTATCGTGTGCGCAATAGCTCCTTAAAACTGCTCCAAAAAGTCCAGCTTGCCGCTCTCAAAATGCCGCACATCCTCAATGCCGTATTTCATCATCACCAGGCGGTCGATGCCGCAGCCAAAGGCAAAACCGGTGTATTCGTTCGGATCGATGTCAGCAGCTTTCAGCACGTTCGGATGAATCATGCCGCAGCCTAATAGCTCAATCCAGCCCTCACCCGAGCAAACTTTGCAATCCTGATTTTTACCTTCGCAGAATGGGCAGCTCAATGCAAATTCAAAGCTCGGCTCAGTGAACGGGAAGTAAAATGGATTGACGCGCACATCCAACTTCTTGCCATAATATTCCTGCAAAAACTCCTGCAAGGTGGCGATGAGGTTGCCGATATTAACTCCCTTGGCGACATACACGCCCTCGACTTGGTAGAACGTGTGCTCGTGCCGCGCGTCCAAATCTTCGTTACGAAACACCCGGTCGGGCACGATGGCGGCGATCGCCTCGCCTTTCGCCAGATTATCGCGGTACTTGACCAGCACACGATTCTGCATGGTCGAGGTGTGCGCCGGCGCAATCAAGCGGTCGCCATTAGCGTCAGTCTCCTCAGTCATGAACGTGTCATAATCATCGCGCGCTGGGTGACCTTTCGGGAAATTCAGACTCTCGAACATATGGAATTGATCGTCAATTTCACGCGACTCTTCCGCCACGAAACCCATGCGATTGAAAATGTCAGAAATGCGATCGATCTCGCGCATCAATGGGTGAATCGTACCCTGCTCGCTGGGCAGTAAATCAGGCTGCGGCGCATTAACATCCATCGGCGCCGTCACGTCAATTGACGGCAAGTCAACCTTTGACAGCTCAGCCTCACGAGCCGTGACCAACCGCTCCAATTCCTGTTTCAACTCATTAACTTTTTTACCAAATGACCCACGCTCTTCACTCGGCAACGTCGCGATGACGCCATATAGCTCCCGCAACTCCGTGCTCCGCAACACACTGCGTGGTTCAGCCGCCTCGGCTACTCGTGATAATAATATTGATCGAACTTCATCTAACTTTTCCATATCATCGTCCTTGCATTAAAAACATACCGACAACTCCTGCCGCCATGATCACAATCAAAACCCACGCCCACGCCAATGTTGTCGTCTGTTTTGTGCCTTCCAGATATTTCACATCTTCCACGCCGTCCAAGCTAGCTTTCTCCTGCAAGCTCGACGTTTTCGCCTTTTCGCGCAGTTCCGCCGCAATGCGTTCTTGCAGTTTACTGCGCTGGTCGTTCTGACTTACAAATAATCCCATAACTACAGTATAGCAAATTATGCTATAATAGTCGTGATACTACTTTAAGGAGGGAATATGGCTACGAAGAAAACTTCAAAGAAAGCCCCGGTTAAAGCTACGGCAAAGAAAACTGCTGCAGCTAAGACCGAAACCAAAACGACCGTCAAACGAGTCGTCACCGAATCTGCTGCGGCCAAAAGCAAGCGCGCCAAATTGGGTTCTACATTACCAAGCAACTTAATCAACATCGTCATCGCAGAAATCATCGGTACGTTCATCTTGACGCTGACCGCACTGTTCGCATCAGACGTCTTGTCATCAATGTACGTTGGTTTTGCATTGATGCTCATCGTTACTGCTATCGGCGGTATTTCTGGCGCACACGTCAACCCAGCCGTTACTTTCGGTTTGTGGTCAATGCGCAAATTAAAAACCGCTTTGGTACCATTCTACTGGGGTGCACAATTCCTTGGTGCCATGGCAGCAGTTGTACTAATCGGCTCAATCACCAACAACGGTTTTGCGCTCAGCTTTAACCAATTCACTGCATTCTCATGGAGCGTCTTTGCCGTTGAACTGATCGGTGTTGCTGTCTTCATGTTCGGCGTCGCCGCAGCATTGAACCGCAAAGAGATCAGCACGACTGGCAAAGCCTTTGGTATTGGTCTGGCATTGATGATCGGTTTGGTCGTATCAGGCTCAATCACGTCATTTGTCCGTGCATCAGTCATAGCCAAGATCCAAGATAACCAAGTTGCAGCACAATCAGAAAACAGCGAGCGTCCATACCCACGAGAAATTTACATCTCAGGCGCAACACTCAACCCAGCTGTTGCTTTGGCGGTCACAGAAAAGACTGACACTCAAGTGCGCAGCAATAGCCCATTCCCAGGTAAAAACGAGAAGAACTACTCTCGCTTTAGCCTGGAAGTAATTGTCGCAACACTCATCGGTGCAGCTCTAGGTGGCAACTTGTTCTTACTTATCAACTACCGCAACAAGGAAGAAGAGTAGATCATAGTTCTACTATAACGATATCCCGCCTCCTTTGGCGGGATATTTTTTAATCTTCCTGCGCTGGTCGATCGATTAGCTCTGGCTGCGTTTGATGATCACCGCCAGCGATTCGCACCACGTCTTTATCAATCTTGCCCAGCTCCTTGTACGAATTATTATAATGCCCGACGGTGGTGCTGAGACTTTTGCCCATCTTGGTCATCAGTTCATCAAACTTCTTAATATGCACACCCAGCTGGCCGACACGCACCTGAATATCCTTGGCCTGCTCTTCAATTTGTAGACTCCTCAGGCCCTGCAGCACCGTCTGCAAATATGCCAAAAAGCTGGTCGGGCTGACGATGATCACCCGCTTGTCACGAAAGGCATATTCAATAAGATCGCGGCTCGAACCGCCCGCACCAACATTGTTGATGAGCAGATCATAATATAGCGACTCTGATGGAATGAACATAAAGGCAAAATCCATAGTATTCTCACGCGGGCGAATGTACTTGCTGGTTTCGTCAATGCGCCCTTTCAGGTCAGCTTTCACCTTATTTAGCCACAGCTCGCGCTCAGCCTTGGTCTCGGCGTTGATCATCCGGTTGTAATTTTCCAAGCTAAACTTACTGTCCACTGGCAAAATCTGCCCCTTGTCCAGAAAAATCACCGCATCGACAATTTCGCCGTCCTTGAAGCGATATTGCATCTGAAACTGCTTGGCCGGCAGCACATTGTCCAGCACACTTTCCAGATAAAACTCACCGAACACGCCGCGCTGCTTGGGATTCTGCAAGACATTTTGCAGGGTTTTCAGGTCAGTCGCCACGTCGACCACCCGTTTGTTTGTTTCATCCAACTTAGCCAGCCGCTGCGTCACGTCCGCCACCAATTTGGCACTTTCTGACAGCTGCTTTTGTACCGAAGTTTGCACTTGAGCATTGCTGCGCTCCAATTTATCGC
Organism: uncultured Candidatus Saccharibacteria bacterium; assembly: GCA_963521715.1. GTDB lineage: Bacteria > Patescibacteriota > Saccharimonadia > Saccharimonadales > Saccharimonadaceae > Nanosynbacter. Next base: position 3,792 of record CAUQVC010000020.1, read on the forward strand.
TGACTGATTCATTCAGCTTGGCGATGGTTCGCCCCAGCTCCACCACGTCAGTTTTGATGAGCTCGACCGATGACTGATTTTTCAGTTCACTTAGCCTTGACTGCAACACAAACAGCGTCGCGCCCAAACCCATAACGATAATACCTAAGAGAATAATGATAATGATTTCCATACTCTTAGTGTACAGGGATTACAGAGACAAGACAACTCGCGCCAAAATCACAAATATGATCATCAACAAAATCGCTGCGCCGTCGCCGCGAATCCTATTGAGCCACGTTAGGCTAGCGTATACCACCATATAGGTCAATGATGCGATCAACGCCGCCACAATAGTGTGCGCCTGCCAAAAATTGACACCCCACAAGGCAATCGTTGCTGCCAATACCACGACCAGCGGACGCTTGATACCAAACAATATCAACACTGGTACCAACATGATAGCCATGATAACTGTGGCGATATGCCCTGCCATCATGGTACTGTTGCCACATAACAACTGGTTGGCGCCATCTTTACACACGATTGGTTCCAAAATAACTCGGTCAATTCCCGTTGCCACCAGCCACACCAACAAGCCTGCCGCTGCCGCAGTCAACAACAAACGGCCAAACACTGCTGCTCGCATATTAAACAAGTAATCTGATATTTCCTCTTTAAATATAGTTGAGAGAATTTTCATAATATTCTAATATTACATGAAAATTGCCAATAAAGCAAATGTAGATTATGAATATATTTATGCTAACGCTTTATCAACGGCTTATACCAGATGATACCGATGCACGCTATCAATAAGCCACCCGCGACGTCAAGCGGTGTGTGTACCAGCGCCAATACCCGACCAATCCCCACCAGCAGCGTCAACACCAAACAAACACTGGCCAACAGTTTATCACGCGTACCGAACCAAACTGCCAAGGTGATCGCCATGGTGAACAACGCGTGGTCCGAAGGAAACCCAGGATTATTCAGATAGGCTGCGCCCGGTTCAACGCCCATCAGCTCAAACGGACGCAAGCTTTCCGGCTGATAGAACGTTCCGACTGTCTTTGCTATCACATACGCCGTCAAACCTGCCATCAACACTCTGGCATATATCTGATATTTTTTGTTGTTCGGCACTTTGCACAGCAATGCGTACGCACCAATCAAGACCACCGGTATAACCAAACCGTCTGCCACTAGTTTCACAATCGCTTCCATGCAATCATTGTATCATCCGCCAGGCGACACATCCAGAGCTTGCAGCACACCATGTTTTGTAGTACAATCAAATACGCATTGGGGATTGGCCAAGCGGTAAGGCAGCGGGTTCTGGTCCCGTGATCGGGGGTTCGAATCCCTCATCCCCAGCCACATTGATTTTCACGATACATCGTTAGCGCGATGTATTTATTTTTTTGACGTTTTGATGGCGATGCCAAACAGTACCCATAACAGCCCCAGCCATACAAAGTCCACTATGCTTGCTTTCTGAGATAATACACTGAACAGTATGGAGATACCGCGCATATCTGCAAAAACCACCAAAACCGTCAGCAGCTGCAGCGCTATGATTAAACAACAAAAGCTCAGCCGTAACATAGAAGCTCTCGCCCGTAGCCCGATCAACCAAGGTAGCGCCAGCACTTCCGTGTATACCAACGCCACAGCAAGCACCACTGCCGTCGCTTCGGTAAATCCAGCGATCTGCAATAACCCTGGAAACTTCTCAAAGGCGAACAATTGCATCAGCACCGTCAGCAGCAACGTTACCGCCAGCAATAAACTAGCCAGGCGGCCTAGACCAAGGTTTCTTATCTCTTTTTTCATTTGTTTGACTGACAGCTTTTTCATGCCTTTATTATAATGCGCAAGCTCTATAACCACAAGTTTGTTGTATTTTTCACTAAATTACTTGCAAAAAAACAAAAATATACGTACCATAAACATAAGCGAACTATACAAAAATAAACACCACAAATTACGTATCTTTCGCTCTACGACCATCCACCACAACAAAATACCGCTGCTTTTCATGTAGCGGTATTTTCCGTTGGTTTAAGTATTATTCAGCTTTTTGTGAGTGCTTTTTGCGCCACTCGGCGATCATGGCATGATTGCCGCTCAGCAAAACCTCTGGAACCTGCAGGCCATTGAACTCAGCGGGACGCGTGTACTGCGGAAACTCCAAAGTCTCGCCATCTGAAAAACTCTCGATGGCTGCCGACTGTTCACCACCCAAAACCCCTGGTAGTAATCGAACGATAGAGTCGATGATAGTCATGGCCGGTAGCTCGCCGCCAGTAAGCACATAATCCCCAACGCTCAACTCTAGATCCACTAACTCCATGATTCGCTCATCGTACCCCTCATATCGTCCACAGATGAAGATATAGCCATGCTCTTTTTCTGAAAAATCTTGCGCCAGCGACTGCTTCCATCTGGTGCCACGTGGCGTCATGATGACTACTTTGGCAGTTGGATCCTGACTCTTGGTGTGTGTCACCGCCTTCCATAGCGGCTCGATCATCAGCAACATGCCGTCACCGCCACCATATGGCGTGTCATCAACTTGCCGCCGCGGCCCCAGGCCAAACTCACGCAAATCAATCGTCTCCAGGCTCACCAAGCCTTCTTTTTGCGCTTTCCACATCATGGAATTACCAAACACGCCCGTCAACATTTCTGGGAACAATGTAATAACTTGAAATTTTCTCATCTCTAAAATTTTAGCATACACTTGACTAAAAACTAATTTTAGTGTAAAATGATGTTTAACAATTTAAAGGAGTTTTTGTTATGGAAACATTACGACAATCTAACTTTCTGCGCGATAAAGTCGCTAAGCCTGCCGGGAAATTAGCAGCCGGCGCTGTAGTCGGCGCTACTACTCTTGGCGTTGGTGGCTGTTCAGCTGAACAAAAACCTAATATACTTGGTATAGAAGAAAAACCTGATATATACAAGATGTCTGTCGATATAACCTGCGATGGACAATCAGCATACGGCATGCCCGAGGTATTGTCATACGAAAATGATGTTACCAGTCCAATCCATGGAAAAGTAGATCGAGTGACTATTGGCTGTGAGACCAGGTCTATGGACTTCACTTCATCTACCGAAAATGATGCTCAGCCTGCAAATGATATTGAAGTATGGAAACTCACTGAAGAAGAGCAAGAGGGCTACGTCCCAAAGCTTGTCTATGGAGGAGTTGAGGACATAGATGATTACAAAACATACAACCTCCATTGGGCTGTTGAGGTTGATAAATCAAAGAAAAGTCAAGACGCAGCGACCGAAATACCTCGAGTCTTCGCTTATACGGGTAATCCCGTACCTAATAATGCCAAGTCCACGACTACTGTATTTGAAGTTATAGACAAAGAAGGAAAGATTAATCTTCATATGGACCCTGAAAACCGGGATTATAAGGTCACTGAAGATGCTAACAATAAAAAATCATATAGACTGGAAAACCCGTCGCCAGATGCGCACTTCGAATCACCAGCTGAGAGCCAAATGTAGTATAAGTTGAAATCCAAAAAACCGCCTCATCACGGGGCGGTTTTTTAGCACAAATAAGGCTCTCAATGGTTACCCATTGCTCGCATAGAGCTGTTCTCGCATGTTGTCTGTGCTTGAACTACGTTTATTATATATCAAGGTCGTCCAGTTCTGCAAGCTCTTTTCGAGCATTTTCTGCGTAGGAAGATTGGCTTTCCACAGCTTCCTCTGTTGGCTTTTCCACAGCAGAACCAGAAGATGCGCCATCTTCACTGCTCTGCGCGCCAGTAAAGCCATCGTTGTTGACGATTTTCAAATTGTAACGTGCGTCATTTTTCGTGCCCAAAGCTCGCAACAAAGTACGAACACTTTGTGCAGTACCACCACGCTTACCAATCACTCGACCCAAGTCCTCAGGGTTGACAGTCAGCGTCAACAGTACACCTTTTTCATCAATCAACCGCTCAACGACAACATCATCTGGATGTTCCACAAGTGATTTAATGATGTATTCCACAAATTGCTGGTCAATCGTTGACATTCTGCCCCTCCTTCGGAATTAAACTGTATAGTTAGTATATCATAAACGTTTTAGCACGAGCAATAACAGAATCAGGTTCAAGCAGCGTTCTCTGTTCCATCATTGAGCCGGCGATATTCTGCCAAAGCAGCCCGAGCCGCTGCTTGCTGGGCAACTTGTTTGGAAGGACCGCTTCCTTGCCCCATCAAACGGTCACCGACAAACACACCCAACCTGAAAACTTTGTCGTGGTCAGGCCCTTCTTCGCCCAGCACTTTATAAACCGGCGTTTGTCCGTCCAATCGCTGCGAAACCTCCTGCAAATGAGACTTTGGATCGCGCCAACTGCCAGTTTCTAAAATGTGATCTAGTTTGACAATGATGTGTGTATGGATAAAATCGCGCGCGTCATCAAAGCCGCGTTCCAGATAGATCGCACCGATGACCGCCTCAAAGGCGTTGGCTAAAATCTGCAAGTGTGCCCGATCGGAGCCATTTTTCTCACCCTTGGACATGCGAATGAGCGGCCCATAGCCCAGTTTGTCGCCCGCATCACCGATGCTCTCTGTGCGCACCAGTGCCGCCCGCCATGCTGTCAAGATACCTTCTGGCTCAGAGAAATGAGCAAACAGATATTCGGTCACCGCCAATTCCAACACCGCATCACCCAGAAACTCCAGCCGTTCATTGTGCTCATGGACTGATTTTCGGTGCTCATTGACATAGCTGCGGTGCGTCAGCGCAGTAATCAAAAGATCTAGATTTGTAAATTCAAAACCCAGCTTCTCGCGCGCAAACTCTTGATATGGCGCGGTATTCATCCCACTCATTTACAAATTCTCCTGTCTAATACGTTTCATGGCGAGCAAAATCAGTTTACCAATGTCCTCGTATTCAATTTCGTCCAAAGCTTCGTGAAATGAAAACCATTTGAGACCATTCATCCACGCTTCTTTTTGCAATTTTTCATTTGGATCAAGTGCCTTGACTAGATATACCTGTGTCGTCATCAGCACCAATTTATCAATCCGTCGGTAGCGAAAATTGACCTTGCCCAGCCAGCCACAAACTTCAATCTTTTTCAGGCCAGTCTCTTCACCGATCTCTCGCTTGGCGGTGACCTGCGCCGTCTCACCTGGCTCAATGTGTCCCTTTGGGATAGTCCAGCGATCCCGCGCATCTTGATACAACAAAAACTCTGCTTCGCCCCTGCTGTTGCGGCGAAAGACAACGCCACCAGCTGTTGGTTCGCGCACGATTTCTTGAATTGACGGCTTTTTATACCCGCTAAAATATTTGCGTATTCCGCTAAAATTGTCCTTTGTCATCGGCATCCTCTTGGAGGGAGCGATATGCCGTACCCAGCACACCGTTTACAAATTTCCCTGAGTTATCCGAACCAAACGCTTTGGCTAATTCGACTGCTTCGTTGATGACCACTTTTGGAGGTGCGTCTTTTGCGTGATTGAGCTCATATAGTGCCAATCGCAAGACTGCCCGGTCAATTCGCGCGATCTGCTCAATTGGCCATTCGGGGGCTAACGGACGTAGCTGCTCATCAAGTTCCTGCTGCACCGAGATCACACCGCGCACCAGCTTGTCTACAAAATCGACATCCTCGACTGATGATTTGTATTTATCAAGATTTCTCTCAAGAATGTCTTTATATTCGACTGTTTCGTCTCCAACCTCACGGCGAAATTCATATTCATACAGTGTCTGAAGAGCGACGATTCGTCCTAAATGACGGTTTGAAGCCATGCGTAAAACGTTCCTGTTCGGGTTATATTACTACTATTTCGTTTTTTTGCCAGTTTCGCGCTTGGTTGTCCAGGCTTTAACTGGTGAAGAACCGTTTACACGGCGCGCTAACTTCAATACCAGGTGGCTGCGGCGCAGGCCAGTCTTTCGCGGGCTGCTCTGTTTTTTAGGTTGTGCCATAATCTCTCCTTTATCAGTTTATATTAACACTTGGGCTTTATTATAACGGTTTTTACGATTTTTCTCAAGAGTATAGACTGGGATATTTCACAATATACTTGACTTTTTATGCTGCTTATGCTATTATACTAACTATGAATAGCGAACGATTACCAAAAACAAGTTTTACAGAAAAAGAAAAAGGGAAAGCAGGCAAAAGAGTACGAAGAACCGCTGCAATGTTAGCCCTGGCTGTCACCGGGTTTGGTGTTGGCTCATATCCGTGGGAAGGTAGGTCTGGCACACCAACACCAGACAACCCTGCCGCCACTGCAGAACAAAACGCTGTTGATTTTGTTAACGCAGTCCATGAAAACCCATCGGTATTAGACGATAAGGATACCGCTACTGTCACCCTAGAAGACGGCGACTCGGTTAATTCTGCCACGCAGCGAGCCGCGGAAGAGGTCGGCGAGCGAGAAGGTTGGTCCGCAGATCAAAAGAGCCTTAATATCGGCGTGATAGCAGAGGCCAGTCAGGAAGTACGGCATACTAACTCAGAAAATACTGGCACTACCTACAACATCTCCAAAGTAGGAGACACAGTCACTGTCGTCAGAGAAGACGTTAACGGTGATGGTATAAAAGAATTCTTCCCTGTAGATGCACAGCCTAAATAACAACGTTGACTAACTTACCCGGAACATAAACCATCTTTTTAGGTGGTTTATTGTTTGTGAATTTTTGAACATTGGCGTCAGCTAAAGCTGCTTCTTCAATACCCTGCTGGTCGATGTCGGCTGGCAGCTCCAGCTTTGATCGAAGCTTACCATTGACCTGGACGATGATGGTCATTACATCACTCACCAGATATTTCTCGTCCCACTTTGGCCAGTGATTGACGTGAATGGTATCAGTGTGGCCCAGTTCCTGCCACAACTCTTCGGTGATATGTGGCGCGAATGGCGCCAAAATCTGTAGCAGGCTCTCCAGAGTAAACTGCCACGTTTCTGTCGCTTGCATACCGTGTGCTTCTTTGAACTTGTATAGGCCGTTCACCATTTCCATCATTGCCGCCACCGCTGTATTGAACTTTTCGTCCTCAATGTCGCGAGTGACTTTTTTGATGGTTGAGTGCGTTAGGCGCAGAAGGGTGGCGGCGTCGCCCCCTCCGACAGAGGCTGTGGAGGGTTCGCGAGTAGCGGACGCTCCAGCCGAACGCTCGCGAGTAATCTCCTGTGGAGATTCGAGCGAAGAGTGTACTCTGGAGGAGGATGGCGCCGCCAAAAACTCCTGCACCACATTCCACACTCGATTGAGGAACCGATACGTCCCCGGCACGCCGCGCGGATCCCACGGTGCATCCATATCATACGGCGCGATAAACATCTCATAGACGCGCAGCGCATCAGCGCCATAGCCGCTGTCCATGATTTCCATCGGATCGATGACATTGCCCTTAGATTTGGACATTTTTTGGCCGTCCGGCGCCATGATGTAAGCGTTATACATCATCCGCTTGAATGGTTCTGGTGTCGGGACCAAGCCAAGTTTATAGAAAAATCGCATCCAAAAACGACTGTACAGCAGGTGTGCCACCGCGTGGTCAGCACCGTTATAATAATCCACCGGCATCCAGTGACTAATGCGCGCTGGATCCCACGCCTCGGCATCATTGTGCGGGTCAAGATAGCGTAGGAAATACCAACTCGAACAAGCATAGCCATCCAGCGTGTCAGTCTCGCGTCGGCCTTCACGCCAATTGTCGCCCGCCGGCTTTGGCTCAGTAATCGGCACGGTTTTACCCGTCTCGACGTCAACCCACACGCGCACCCAATCATCAACTTGCGCCAGGACCGACGTATTACCACCTGTTGGTTTGAAGTTCTCGACCTCTGGCAAAATCACCGGCAAACACTCATCCGCCACAGCGATCGGCGCATAACCGTCAACATGGACCATCGGAATCGGCGCGCCCCAGTACCGCTGGCGAGAAATCAGCCAGTCACGCATTTTGTAAGTAGTTTTGCCGCGACCAGAGCCCTGCTGTTCCAGCCAGGCTACGATTTGCTCGCGGGCATCCTCGCTGCGCGTGCCATCAAATTGCCCGGAATTGATCAATTCGCCTTCACCCGTGTAACAACCAATGTCTGCCGAATCTTCAGGCTTATCAACCACTTGAACAATCGGTAGATCAAATTTCTCAGCAAAGGCGAAATCACGCTCATCGTGCGCTGGTACCGCCATAACCGCACCCGTACCATAGCCACTCAGTACATAGTCAGCCACCCAGATTGGCAGCTTTTGGCCATTAACTGGATTGATGACGTAGCTGCCAGTAAAGACGCCGGATTTATCCTTATTTTCCTGACGCTCAACGTCAGACTTCTGCTGCGCCGCTTGAACGTATGCTTCAACCTTGGCGCGCGTGTCGGCATTGACCAACTGAGAAACCAGTGGGTGTTCTGGCGCCAAAGCCACGTAGCTGGCGCCAAAAAGAGTATCGGGGCGCGTGGTGAACACGGTGATTGGTGGTACATACTCAAAATCATAAACCGTGAATATATCCTCTAGTGAAACTTTTTCACCATAGAACTTTTTAAAACTCAACAATTTTTCATTATCATCGCTATAACGTTCATGTCCAGAAATATCGTTAGATATATCTCTTAGTGGAAGCTGGTGGATATTAACTATTTTTATATATCCAAATGAATATACTTTTTCTCCATCACGCACCATAGCATCAGCAATATCGCCAACCTTCAGTTTTTTAGCTTCATACCTAATTGTATTGGTTTTTTCACCAGAAATAACTTTTTCTGCCAGATCAGGGGTGAATTTTAAAGAGTCAGATGCCGTTAAATTAAGGGTAAAGTCAACTTCCGCGCCAACCGACCGGCCAATCCAATTTTTCTGCATGGTTTTGACCATCTCCGTCCAGTCCAAGTCGTTAGTTGCCTCCAACATCTCATCGGCGTAGGCGGTGATGCGGAAAAACCACTGTTTGAGGTTGCGCTTGGTGACAGGATTGCCGCAACGCCAACATTTGCCGCCCTCAACCTGCTCGTTAGCCAGCACCGTATTGTCAGTATCGCACCACCACTGCGGCTGTTCCTTTTGGTACGCCAAATCGTGTTTGTATAGCTGCGTAAAAATCCACTGAGTCCATTTGTAGTACTCTGGATCAGCCGTAGAAATTTCCTTCGACCAATCATAACTAAATCCGAGTCGCTTCAGCTGAGCGATGAAGTGTGCCTTGGCTTCGTCGTGCGCCACTCGCGGCGTTTTACCAACCTTGATGGCGTAGTTCTCCACTGGCAGGCCAAAGCTATCCCACCCGATTGGATGATATACATTGTAGCCTTGCTGACGCTTCAGGCGCGCTTTGATGTCAGCAAACTGAAACGTCCGACCGTGACCGATATGAATACCAGCCCCGGTAATGCCAGGAAGCATACTCAAACTATAGTATTTTGGGCGCGTCGTATCACCAAGGTCAGTGACGTAGGTGCCATCAGCCTCCCATTTATCTTGCCATTTTTTCTCAATTTCCGTCGGATTGTAGCGTTTCATATCTGTAATTATAACACGAAAATCGCCCCACATGAGAGTGGGGCGATTGACTGTCAACGAAAGGCTAGTTA
>CAUQVC010000021.1:0-12645 GCA_963521715.1 uncultured Candidatus Saccharibacteria bacterium
CTTGAAAGCCGGCTCGTTCCTCGTCGGTAAAGCCGTGCTTACCGACGTTATCTTTGGGTCTGGCAAGGTCGATGTCTTGATGGGCCACGTTCATGTCGCCGCAGTACAGTACTGGCTTGGCGGCGCCGTAACGTCCCTGCTCCAACCCTTTGAGATATTCTAGACAAGCTGGATCCCACCGGTCATGACGCAGGCTGAGGCGGCTGAGGTCGCCTTTGGAATTTGGCGTATAGCACGTAACCAGCCAAAATTGATCAAATTCAGCGGCGATGATACGCCCCTCATCATTGGGGTCGCCATATTCGTCGGCGGATAGGTTGTATTTGTCGGCGATGTCCGCCGGGAAGCCGTCAAGATAGTTCAGCGCTGGTTGCTTTGAAAATATGGCGGTGCCAGAATAGCCCTTTTTGGCTGCCGAATAGAAATGCTCGTGAAATTGTGGCAGATCTAAGGCTACTTGCCCGCGCTGGGCTTTAGTCTCTTGCAGGCAAATAATATCCGGGTCATAGGTTTCGATGAACTTGGTAAACTCACCTTTATTCAGGACTGCGCGGATGCCATTGACGTTCCAGGAAAATAACTTCATGTGGCTATTGTAGCGGGTTTTGTGGGCTGCGTATAGGCTTGGTATGGCGGGGTTTGTGCAAGAAGCGGCATAAATTGTTACAATGAAAGTATGTATAACAGGATTCTTCTCAAGCTTTCGGGCGAACAACTACAAGGACAATACGCTGGTGGATTTGATCATGCCAGAGCGCGGTGGATTGCCGAACAAATCAAGCCAGTGGTGGCGAGCGGAACGCAAGTTGTCATCATGGTTGGCGGTGGTAATTATGTGCGTGGTGCGCAAATTGCTGGTAGTGGCATCGGCGACGTGACGGCACACAACGCAGGTATGCTGGCAACGCTGATCAATGCCATCACCCTGGCTGATGTGTTCAATGATGATGGCCTGGCGACACGCGCCTTGTCGACAGTGGAAGTGAACCAATTTGTCGATCAATACACTTACCGACGAGCGGTCAGTCACCTGGAAAAAGGTCGTGTAGTGGTGGTTGGTTGTGGCACTGGTAGGCCGTTTTTGACCACCGACACGGCAGCCGTCAATTTGGCACTAGAGATGAAATGCGACGTAGTTATCAAAGCTACTAAAGTGGACGGCGTGTACGACAAGGACCCAGTCAAGTTTACTGATGCTGTCAAATTTGACCAATTGACCTATGACGAGGTTTTGGCAAACCCGGACATTGGTGTGATGGATAAAGCGGCTATCGGCTTGGCTGCTGAAGAGAAAAAGCCAATGATTATTTGCGACTTGCTGAGTGACGGCAATATCGTGCGTGCTGCCAGAGGCGAAGCGGTTGGGACGCGACTTGTGGTATAATAGATACCATGACACGCAAGACTCGACTGAATGTCGATATGATTTCCGAGAGTGAGTTTACTGTCCAAGGCCATGGTGTTCACACTGCTTTTGTAGAGATGACAAATGCGCTTAAGGCGAGAAAAGACACGTCCGTCGTGGTCAATCAAGCCCGCCCTGACGCAGACATCGTCCATGCTCAGACCATCGGTTTGTATTCAATGTGGATGCTCAAACGTTCACGTGGCAAAAAGATTATCTCTGGTCATGTCATCCCTGCTTCCTTGGTTGGCAGCATCAAAGGCATGGGCAGAATGCAGTGGTTGGTGCGAGCGTATATGCGCTGGGTATATAACCAGGCTGATTTGGTGTTGGCCTGCTCTAACATGGTCAAAGAAACCATGACTGGTCCGATGAAGCTGAAAACGCGCGTGGAGGTGCTGTACAATACGGTCGACATGAGTCGCTATGCGTCCACTGCAAAAACTAAACAAGCTGCTCGTAAAAAGCTGAAACTGAAGCCGTCAGACTTTGTGGTGGTTGGTAATGGACAGGTTCAGCCGCGTAAGCGTCTGGACACGTTTTTTGAGACGGCCCGAGCTTTGCCTGACGTGACATTCATCTGGGTGGGGGGCATTCCCTTCAAGCATTTGGGTGCAGAATATGGCAAAATGCAAGACCTGATAGCATCGGCTCCCAAAAACGTGATCATCACGGGCGTGATTGATCATGCAGACGTCATGACCTATTTACATGCAGCCGATGCGTTCTTTTTGCCTGCTGAGCAGGAAAATCATCCGATGTGTGTCCTGGAAGCTGCGGGCGCTGGACTACCAATCATCTTGAGAGATATCCATGAATACGATGATACATTCCGTCCAGATGCTCAGTTTATCTCCTCGGCTCAAGATGCTGTTCAGGTGATAGACAAACTGCGAAATGACGCCAAATGGTATAAACAACAAGTTACTGCAGCTGGGCGAATCGCCAAACGGTTTGACAGTCGAGCTGGTGGTGAGCGATTAGTGAAATTTTACAGGAGCGTAGTAGAATCATGAGAATTGGACTGTTTACTGATACTTACCGACCATCAATCAATGGCATCGTTTTTGTGGTTGAATCGCTCAAGCGAGAGCTCGAAAACCTAGGACATGAGGTCTACGTATTTTGCCCTGCCAAGTCGATGAGTCCGTCCAAGCAAGCCGAGTTGCTCAACGAAGATGCTGATTCGCGGATTATTCGCTTCCCGTCCATTAAGGGTGCATTTTTTGATGATTATGATACATCGGTGTTCTTTCCGCCAGCAGTACAGCGTCGCATCAAAGAGATGGAACTCGATATGGTGCATGTGTTTACGCCATCACAAATTGGTTTGGTTGGTGTGAAGGCTGCCAAAAAGAACGACATTCCGCTGGTGATTCAGCACTGTACTGACATCTATGAGTTCGTCGATCATTACCCGGCGGTGCTGCCTGGTGCTTTGGCGCTGGCAGGAATCGTCTTCCCAATGTCCGTGAAACTGCGCGGTCATGACTTGCTGGAGATTGCTAAATTGTATAAACCACGAGCGGGCGTCACTAAGTGGAACAAAGACATCATTGAAAGCGTCATCACCATTTTGTATAGCAAAGCGGACGCGGTTATCGCCCTGTGCCGAAAGAGCTGTAAGCAGCTGAAATCTTGGCAGTATGATGATTATCAATACGAATTGGTGCTGATGCCAAATGGTGTGAATGCGCTGCCTCGTCCAACAAAAACTGAGGTGAAGGCGTTTCGTGAGCAGTGGAACTTAGCAGAAGATGATGAGATCTTTGGATTTGTTGGTCGGTTGGGTGAAGAAAAGAATTTACCGCTGCTCATCAAATCGTTTGAGCGGCACATCGCCAAGAAGCGGCCCAAGGCAAAATTATTGTTTGTTGGCGATTTTGAATACCGAAAGACGCTGGAGGAAATGGCTGCCGCAACCAAATATGCTGACAGAATTATTTTCACTGGCGCCATGCCGCGCGAAAAGCTCGGCCTGGCGTACTCGGTGTTGGACGTGTTTGCCTTTCCGTCATTGAAAGACACACAGGGCTGGGTGCTGCATGAAGCGGCTCACGCAGGGCTGCCGATCGTGCTGGTGGACAAAGAGCTGTCAGAAGTGGTCCAAGACGGCGTAAATGGCTTTATCGCAAATGATAATCCGACCAGCTTTGGCCGAGCGATTATTACCCTACTAGAGGATGCTGATAAGCGTCAGGAATTTGGGGCTATCAGTAAAAAATTGGCGGCCAAATTTACTGAAAACCGCCAAGTGAAGAAGCTGGAAAAATTATACCAAGAGCTTATCGACCAGAAAGCTGCCGACGCGTCTCGCGATCCTGATCACGACGCTTGATGGTCTCGCGTTTGTCGTAACGCTTTTTACCCCGCCCCAGTGCGATGACAATTTTAATGAAGCGGCCATTGGTCAATAATTTGGTCGGGACAATGGTCAGCCCCTGTTGTTTGGCGGCAGCGAATCGGTCAATCTGTTTACGGCTGGCCAGTAGCTTCCGCGCTGAGGTGTCGACACTCTTTGAATTTGCCTGACCACGAACGTTCAGCCGCAATGAAAAACTTGCGTTATTGAGCCACAATTCATCATTTCTCAGACTAACAAATGCGCCTTTGAGCTGGACATGCCCGTCGCGTGCAGCTCGTACCTCTGCTCCTGTCAGCACCAGCCCGGCCACAATTTCCTCGCCTAGCTCATAGTCAAATCGTGCTCGACGGTTAACGACAGCGTGAGTAGCTGGTTTTTTTGCTTTGGGCTTTGGCATGGTCCCATTATAGCAGGTTTAGTGTTCAGGTGGTGTATAGGCACCAGTGTCAAAGTCGTATTTACCTGGAGTGAGGCTTAATATATCAGCGGCTTTTCTACTTGTTTCCTCAATTGTTTTCGTCTCATCGGTCGGTTTATAACTTGGATGCCGTTTCATTGCCTGAAAGAGAGGGTCATATTGCATATAAAGGGCAACGCCCAGGATCTTTACAAGGTTTGGATGGTGGACTACTGCTCGAGAGATGTTTTCGTGGCATTCATCACTCAAGACACTGGTGAGCGTGATGGCTAACTTTTTCTTTTGGTCAGGGCTAAGCTCTTCGTAGCAATCCTCTAACTGATCATTGATAGTGTCTAGAAACTCTCCTAGGTCGCCGTTATAGTCTGGCAAAGCCTCAAAGTTTGCTGTGATATCTTCCACCATTTCTGCAATGACTTCCCTTTCGGTATCTTGCTCCCCAGTAACGATATCTTCTTCAGCGGCAGCCTCTGGAGCGGTGGTTTTTGGGAGACGACTGGAGATGTCATAAACCGGAGCTAACCGTCCTGAGAAGGGTCTCTTAATGTCGTAACTAGGTCTTCCGAGAGCTGCGCTTCCTATCTGTCTAGTTATCTTCTCAGCAACACGCCGGTTGTAATGGTGGGTAAAGTCGATAACTTTAGCACCTTGAACATCTTTTTGAGTATCGTGAGAATCATTTTCCATAAGTTCTATTATACCACAAAAAATCATATATTTCAATACCCTTACGGTATGGCGTGTGGTACAATAGCCCAATGATAGCCGACATTCACATCACCGAGAAGAGTTTTGGCGACAAGACGTTGATGCGCGACGTCAAGTTCAGCGTGGATGATGGCGAGAAGGTTGGCGTGGTCGGCCGCAATGGCGTCGGCAAGTCGACGTTGTTTGGCATCTTGGCGGGCACGGACACTGATTATACTGGCGAGGTGATTTTTCGCCGCGGCATCACGGTGGCTAGTACGGCGCAGGAGCATCATGGTTTGGGTGATCAGGCGGTGCTGAGCTACATTTTGTCGGGGCTGCCGGAATATTCGGCCTTAAAGAAGATTATTGATGAATATCCTGAAACCATGGGTGATAATATGCGTAAGATTGAGGAGTACACGCAGGCGCTGGAGCGATTTGACCAGAAAGGCTTTTACCAGATTGAGGAGAAGATTGGGCGGGAGCTTGATAATTTCCAGCTGAGTGGGTGTGGCGAGCGGCCGCTTGGTTCCCTGTCGGGTGGTCAGAAGCGGCTGGTGGAGATTGTGAAGATTATGCACTCGGGGGCGCATTTGGCGCTGATTGACGAGCCGACCAACCATATGGATTATGTGGCCAAGCAGCAATTTATCGATTGGATGAGTTCGCAGCCGCGCCAGGCGATGCTGATCATCACGCACGACCGCGATGTGCTGGGCCGGGTGGATCGAATTGTTGAGCTCAAAGACGGCCGAGCAGTCAGCTACCGCGGTAATTATGACGCTTACCTCAAGCAGAATGCTCAGGCGACGGCGGCGGGTATGAATAATTTTGAGCAGGTTGAGAAGCGGATAACTAACCTCAAACAAAAGGTGCTGGATTATCAGCGGCTAAAGGAAAAGTCGCGAAACCCCGGCACCATCCAAAAGTTCAAGCGATTGGAACATGAGGCGCGGGCCGAGCTGGCGGAATTATCAGATATGGACAAGCCGACGTTTTGGATTGACAAGCAGTCGGCTGGACAGCTTGATTATAAGTCGGCTGAGCGCTACGGCAAGTTCAAGGCGCGCAATATTCGGCTATCGATGAAGGACGCGGCTAGTCGTAGCCAACACGTGTTGGTGCGGGTTGAGGATGCGGCGGTTGGCGTTGGCGAGCGGATATTATTTGAGGAGGTGAATATTGATCTACGTGAGGGCGAGGCGGTGGAGCTGCGCGGCCGTAATGGCGCTGGTAAGACGACGTTGATTCGGATGTTGTTAAATAGTAGGACGGCAGTCACTTCACCGTCCCCCGCCAGAGCACACTCTTCACTCAAATCTCCACCGGAGATTCCTCGCGAGCGTTCGGCTGAAACGTCCGCTACTCGCGAACGTTTCACAGTCTCTGGCGTAGAAAGTGTCGCACCTGTCGCTCCTATCCTCTACTCCGGTAACCTCTTCCTCGATCCGCAGGTGCGGGTGGGTGTGTATGAGCAAGAGATCGATGAGCGGTATTTGGCGGATCCGCTGGAGGTGGCGATCGAGAAATTGTACCTCAGTCGCGACCTGCCGATTTCTGAGACAAAAATTCGCCAATTGCTAGCTGATTATCTGTTCACCGAAGCCGATCGGATGACGCCACTGGCGCGCCTGTCGGGCGGTCAAAAAGCCCGCTTTCAAATTATCGCTATGCTGGCAAATGACCCGCAGCTACTAATCCTGGATGAGCCGACCAACCACCTTGATCTGCCAAGCATCGAGGAGCTGGAGACGGCGCTGGCGAAATATTCTGGCGCCATCCTGTACGTCAGCCACGACAATTATTTCCGCCAAGAAATTGGTGGCGAGGTGGTGCAAATCGGCGCAGTATGAAAATCCCGCCACTGTCAGACGGGATTATTATTTGTTCAAGTGTGTGTTCTAGTCAGCCAATAAACCATTCTTGCGCAACAAATCTTGCAGTTTTGGTCGGTCAAAACCAAGTACTAATTCCCCGTTAATGTCGGTGACTGGCACGCCTTGGAAATTGCCGCCGTTTTTTGCCAACAATTCTTCTTTAGCGGCAGGTTCTGCTTCAATGTCTTTTTTAATGAAATCGATTCCCAGTTTTTCCAACCATTCCATTTCAGTGTGACAAAATGCACACCAACTGGTGCTATAGACGGTTACTTTGGCGCTGTGGTTGGTTGCTGTATCTTCGCTCATATTTTCCCCTCAACTTTCTTTACGTAAGTCCATTATAGCATATTGTACATGCTTATCGACAAGTGTATAATGATGAGTAATCATGGGTGCGGACAGCAAAAAAACAGGATTTACCTTGCCAACAGTTCTCATCACCTCAGTAATTATGCTGACCTTACTTTTGGTGGCTATGCAGCTAGCTGCCTCATATGCAGCGGCGCTACGAGACCGATATTACAACCAATTGGCGCGCGAAGCCGCTGAAAGTGGCTTGGCTTATGCTGTGTCTTGTTTGCGCGGCAATGGCATGATCTCGCCGTGGGGATCAAAAAGTCTAGCGCCAGAAACAAACTGTGCGGGTGATCCAGAGCCTGGTCAGTCAAATACTGTGATGCATGAGGGCAATATTCGAACGCGGTTTACTGTCCCTCCTCTTGGCTCAACCGGTGGTGAGGTCCAGCAGGCCTACGCTACAGGTTATGTTGAGCTGTTACGACCAAGCGGTGGCGTGTGGAAAACGTATACCCGAGTGTTGTCATTGGCCACTGGAGCGCAAACACGTGTCGACACCTTGGCGTTTGGATATGAGGGTGATATGCACGGCATACAGCACAAAGTATTCTTTGCGACAATTGACTCTGCTGGACGCGTCCGGTCAGTTGGGGCGAACGACCGCGGTCAATTGGGCGCTGGATTGGTTTCGACAGCTCAACCAACACCAGTGAGATTTACTATATCCCAGCGCGCAGTTTCAGTGCACACCAACTTTGTCTCTGTCGGTGGAAACTTGATGATTCGAGATGAGAATGGTGCGGTGTATGGCGCTGGTAAAAATGATCGCGGCCAATTGGGCGCTGGCTATATGAGTCCGACCGTCTCAACGCCAGTGAGGTTTGGCTTACCGGTTGGGGTCAAAGCAGTTACTGTCAACTCAGGTTGGGCAAACTTTGTACTGGGAAATGATAAAAACATCTATGCTGCTGGTGAATGTACCTACGGTCTATTGGGTACTGGTGATTATACCGTCACTCCAGCTCATGCAACTGCTTGTAGTAATAGATCTACTCCAAAGCGTGTTGCCTTGCCTTTCCCGAACCCTGGTGATCCAGGAACGATTCCGACTGCTCACTTGGTACAGGACCGATATAACGCTTATGTCATCATGCAAAATGGTGCCGTGTACGGTTGGGGTGCAAATGATTATTATCAGTTGGGTCGCGCCAATATATCAAGTTCATCAACGCCAGTAAGAATTGGTGACTTTGGTAATCCCGGTAAACCACGCGCCATGCAGCTGGCTTTTGACGGAGGTACCCTATATATCTTGGCGAATGATGGTAAGGTTTATGGCGTGGGTGGCTCAAACCACTTGGAGGTTGGTAAGGACAATCTGGTGTTCCGCTGGCGGTTCTTGGAGGACCGTTGCATGGAGGCAGTCGGTCCTACTACGGTAGCTCCTCGTAGTTGCAACGATAGTTCTCAGCAGCAATTTGAATATACACCACAAGAGCAGATCAAAATAAATGGTAAATGTGTGGAAAATACCGCTGGTGACCTCGTGAATATCCGTTTGGCAAATTGTAATCCTTCAGCCGCTATTCAGCGCTGGCGCATGGTTTCTCACGGGGCGGATCGTATTTTCCGCCGAGGCGCCAGTAACCACTGTCTAGCGGCCAATGCTTCTGGCACAGCAATGGCGATATCTGCTGGTTGCCCACCAAGCAATAAGCATATATTCTTCAGGCTTCAGACACCAAAAATTCGAGATCTTGGCGTCCCGGGTTTTGTGCAGCAGATTTCTACGGACGAGTTATTTGCATCATATCGTACATCTGATGGAAATGTGTACAGTACTGGTAGTAATTACCATGGTGTGTTTGGTAATAGTGCCAACCATGCGAACGGGGCGACTAACTGGAGGAACCCAACCCCAGTAAAATTCATGCTACCAGCCGGCGTGAAAGCGGTTGACATCTGGTCAACGGCATACGCAGGGCGTGTCAGCAACCTGTTTGTGGTGGGTGACGACGGTAAGGTTTACGGTGCTGGCTCAAATGAGAATGGTCAGTTGGGTACTGGTGATAAGGTCAGCCGTAATACACCAACGCCAATGCAGTTGTTTGGCAGTAGCCCAACTGCCCCTCGTGCTAAGCACGTGGAAAGTGGCGGCGGTACGACCGTGATATTTACAGCTGATAATCGCGTCTATACTGTCGGTAACAATAACCGAGGACAACTTGGCGACGGTACGACGACTGATTCAACGGTGCCAATTTTGGGTCGTTACACTAATGTGCCAATCCAAGAACACCTCGTCTTCTAATGATCTGAGCGGGATGTAAGGTGCCAGCCGCCGCACCAATTGCATTTGTAAGTTGCCAGAGACAGGTGTGGGTCGGTCAGTTGTCGGTTGGTTATTTCCCTTTCGGCCTGCTGTTGTGTAGTAAAACGGCGTTTTTGGCGACAGCTACTCAGCTCATGTACAGTAGTCAGTGGCTGTCGATGTTTCTGGAGCGGTTGAGATTTTGGATAATTTTTCCTGGGCATATTGTCAAATAGTATAGCAGATTGATATAGTATAGGTAATGGCTGGAAAACCTAAGGTTCAGAGCGACCAAAAAACAGATGTGGACGCCACTGCGATTATGATGCAAACCATCATTGGGACGACGTGGCGCATGTTTGTGCCGAGTATCGGCTTGATGCTCGTGGGGCTATGGGCAGACCTAATACTGCACACCAAACCGTGGCTGATGGTTACAGGGATTATCGTGGGCCTGGCTGCGTCAGCAGGATTGATTTATCAACAAATACGATTCATAAAACAGAGAGAGGCTAATCAATGATACACCAGTTTGCAAGCAGTCTGCATATTTCAGTGAAAGCAGATGAGATAATACAAGTTGGCGGTATTTCAGTCACTAACTCTCACCTGCTGGGTACTTTGGGATTATTGGTTTTGGTATGGATTATGCTGCGAACGCGTGCGGCAGCGCTAGGCAAAAAGAAGCCTAATTTTGTGACGCGATTGGTTAATTGGACGTTTGATGGCTTGTACGGCACGGTCAAGCAGGTCATTCAAGATGACGTTTGGGCGGCGCGAGTAGCACCATTGACTATCACCATATTTTTCTTTGTGATAGCACAGTACTGGCTGGGGCTGTTGCCTTTTGTTGGCCCAGTCACTGTTGGCGAGCACGGCACTCCCCTGTTTCGTGGCGGCGTGGCTGATTTGAATATGACGTTTGGGCTGGCTATCATCACTATCATTGCGGCGCAAATTTATGCGTTCCGCTACTTGGGATTCCGCGGCAATATGGGGCGATATTTCGTCAATCCGCTGAAAGACCCAATTATGTCATTTGTTGGTATTTTGGAGTTGGTAGCAGAGTTCTCGCGCTTGCTGGGACTGAGCTTTCGTTTGTTTGGTAATGTGCTGGCGGGCGAAGTGTTGCTGATCATGATCGCGTATCTAACAAAGTACGCTTCACCGGCAATGCTGCAGCCGTTCTATCTGTTCGAGCTATTTATCGGCGGTATTCAGGCATATATTTTCTTTATGTTGTCAACGGTATTTATTTCCCTAGGACTCACTCCTCACGGTGACCATGACGAGTCCAATCATGCGCATGTTCATTCCCCTGTTGATATTTCAAAGAAAATGACAGAGAATGAAAATAAGTAGTTAAGTAATAATTATAAGGAGAACATCAACCATGGAAGCATTAGCTTTTGCCTTAACTTACGCAATCCCAGCAGCCTTCGCAGCAATTGGTGCCGCAATGATCGGTGCTGCAGCGATGAACGCCGCAGGTCGCAACCCAGAGAAGATTAATGACTTGCGTACCATGATGATTCTTGGTATTTCATTCATCGACGCCTTGGCAATTATCGGTTTCGTGGCTGCCATCGTCGGTAAGGTTATGTAATTTAGAGGTAAATTGTGGAAAGATTGGTAACACAATTTGCGAGTGCTGAGGCTCACGCAGCTGATAAGGCTGATTTGTTTGGCTCTTTGGGAATCGATTGGAAGCTGTTGATTCTGCAGTCGGTGGCATTTTTGATATTGCTATTTGTGTTGAGCAAATGGGTGTATCCGCCACTGGCAGCGATGCTGGACAAGCGTGAAAAAGATCTTCGAACGGCCGAAAAAGCTGCCAAATCAGCGCGTGAAAATGCTGATAAGACTGAAAAAATGATCAACGCATCGATGCGCAAGGCACGAGCAGAAGCGCGTGACATCGTTGCTTCAGCGAGGAACGAGGCGGCAGAAATCGTTGAAGCTGCAGCCAAGAAAGCCGAAACACGAGCTGACGGCATCATCGAGGCGGCCCGGACAGAAATTGCTGGTGAAGTTGCGGCTGCGCGCCAAGCGTTGCATAACGAAACATTGCAATTGGTGGCTGAGGCAACCGGCACCTTGGTGAACGAGAAATTGGACGCTAAAAAAGACGGCAAATTGATTGAGAAAGTTTTGAAGGAGGCGCGCTAATGCCTGCACGAACGTCGCGTCGTAAATTGGCTCGGTATGTGGCTGAACGATTGTTAGACAACGACACCAAGGTTATGGACGAAGTAGCGGCGCTACTCAGCCATGAAAATCGTCAGCGTGAAGTCGATTTGTTGGTGCGTGATATTCAGACAGAACTGGCGGAGCGTGGCTTAACGGTAGCGACGGTTGAGTCAGCGCGAGCATTGACGAATGAGGCGCGTTCGGCCATCATGACGCTACTCAAGAAACCTCAGACGGTTGTTCAATTGAGCGAAGTTGTTCGCCCAGAACTCATCGGCGGCTTCAAGCTACGGACACCAACCGCAACGCTGGACGCAACGATTGCCAAGAAATTAAACGACTTGCGGGCGAAGAAAATCTAGGAGGAAAAATGAGCAAGATTGATGTGACAGAACTAGCCAAAAGCCTGCGGGAAAAAATTGCGCAGCTGGAGGCGACGGAAGGACTAGAGGACGCTGGTGTGGTCATCCGCGTCGGTGACGGCGTGGCGTGGGTGCACGGCCTCAGTAAAGCTGGCTATAGCGAAGTGCTAGAAATTGAAACTGATGGCGGCGTGGTGGAAGCCTTTGCCCTGAACTTGATGGAAGATGAAATCGGTGCGGTGATCCTCGGTGGTGAAGAAAAAGTCAAGGCTGGCGCTAGCGTTCGCCGCAAGGGTGCGGTGCTGGATGTACCAGTTGGCGAGGAGCTGCTCGGCCGCGTGGTTGACCCGCTCGGTCGGCCGCTCGATGGTGGACCAGCTATCAAGACCAAACAACGTGGGCTGATTGAACGACCAGCTATCGGCGTGATGGGTCGTAAGTCGGTGCACGAGCCATTGATGACCGGTATCATGTCAATCGATGCCATGTTCCCAATCGGTCGCGGGCAGCGCGAGCTGATCATCGGTGACCGTCAGACGGGAAAGACAGCGATCGCCATCGATACCATGATCAACCAGGCACGACAAAAGACTGGCGTGGTCAACGTCTACGTAGCGATTGGACAGAAATTATCAAAGATTGCACGGTTGGTTGACCGCCTGAAAGAAGAAGGCGTGATGGAGCAAACCATCGTGGTGGCGACCAGCCCGTCGGACGCGGCTTCCCT
>CAUQVC010000022.1:0-12512 GCA_963521715.1 uncultured Candidatus Saccharibacteria bacterium
GAATTACACACCCTCAATGTTGATGTCGACGCCATTAATAGCCAGAAGCTGGCGGAACTGGCGGGTGGGGAACGAACGTACCAGCAGACGACGACCGGTTCAAAAGTATATGTCGAGAACTTGCAGCGGTCGGTACTGGCGCCGAGCGAACTCGTGTTGAAACTGGGTGCGTTGGTGATGGCGGTGAAAAATTCGCCGCAGAAATTGTACGCCAATGGTAGTA
Source organism: uncultured Candidatus Saccharibacteria bacterium (assembly GCA_963521715.1). Classification (GTDB taxonomy): domain Bacteria; phylum Patescibacteriota; class Saccharimonadia; order Saccharimonadales; family Saccharimonadaceae; genus Nanosynbacter. Next base: position 224 of record CAUQVC010000022.1, read on the forward strand.
TCGGCACGGTGGTGGATTTTGAGCCGCTGACCGATTATCCGATTGTGGAGTTTCGTAACGGCCGGCAGGTGACGATGCTGCCAGATGTCTGGGAGCTGCGTGACGGCGAACGCAAGCGGGCGAGTATCTCGCAGGTGCCGCTGCGGCTGGCGTGGGCCATCACGGTGCATAAAAGCCAGGGTATGACCTTGGATGCGGCTAAGATTGACCTGAGAAAGGCGTTTGTTGAGGGCATGGGCTACGTGGCCTTGAGCCGGGTGCGGGATTTGGATAATTTATATTTGTATGGAATTAATCGTAAGGCGCTGGAAATTTCACCGGATGCATTGGCAATTGATGAGGTGTTGCAGCGGGCAAGTAATGAAGCAGCCAGGCGCTATCGTCCAATGCTGGAGGATATGAAGCGAAAACAGTCAGTTCCGAAAAAATCCGGTAAGAAACCTCAGTCCGGCAGCTGGCAGCAAAAAATTGCCAAAATGCGCGAAACCTATCCCAAAGCCTACATGCCGTGGGAAAAAGCCGACGATGACATTCTCAAACAAGAGTTTCTACAGGGCGCAACCATCCAGCAACTTAGTCAAAGACTTGGTCGCCATGAAGGCTCAATTCGCATGCGACTGCAGAAGCATTTTGGGGAAGATATCGTAGCGTAAGCAGAGTATACGGTATAATGATAGATATGACGGATGCAAAACGATCAAATCCAAGCTTTCCAAAACGATTTTTATGGGGTGCGGCTATTTCGGCGCACCAGACGGAAGGAGGCTTGAACAATCAGTGGACCGCCTGGGAACTGGAAAATGCCAAGAAGTTAGCCACGCAGGCGCCATACAGTTTTGGGCGGACTGCCATGTGGTCACATGTGGAAAAAGAGGCTACCAATCCTGACAATTATGTTTCAGGCACTGGAGTTGAGCATTATTCGCGGTATGAAGAAGACTTTCAGTTGTTGGAGCAAATGGGGCTTAATTCATTTCGGTTCGGAATCGAATGGGCTCGTGTGGAGCCGGAAGAGGGTGCGTGGGATGCGTCGGTGATTGACCACTACCGCACCTATTTGAAACGGTTGAAAGAATTGGAAATCACCCCTGTAGTAACGCTGCTTCATTTTACTTTGCCAGTTTGGTTTGCCGAGAAAGGTGGCTTTGAGAGGCGAAGTAATGTAGCTTATTTTGTGCGATTTGTGGAAAAGATTTTCGATGAGCTGGGTCGTGATCTGGAGTGGATTATTAGTATCAATGAGCCGCTGGTATATGTCGGGGAAAGTTATTTTCAGGGGGCGTGGCCGCCAAATCAAACCAAAAAACTACTCGGCTTTAAGGTGTTGATGAATCTGATACGGGCGCACAAACAGGTCTACAAGCTTGCGTGCAAAAATCGCCGCCACAAGGTGTCGATGGCGCATAATCTATCGTACATTTACGCTGGGGACGACGCTTGGGTGTCGCGGCTGAGTGCCCGAGTGGCTGACTACTTTATCAATCAGTGGATCGTTCGGCGAGTACGCAAGTATAGTAATTTTCTGGCGGTCAATTATTACTTTGCGCAACGGTTTTTTGGGTATCGAGTGCATAATTCTGAGAAAAACCCAGAAAGCGACTTGGGCTGGGATATGCAGCCAGACAAATTGTATGAGCTGCTAGTCGAAACGTACAAAAAGCACCAATTGCCAATTTTTATCACAGAGAATGGGTTGGCTGATACGACAGATAAACACCGTAAATGGTGGCTGATGGAAACGATTCGAGCTATGGACAGGGCACTCAAAGAAGACGTCAAAATCATCGGCTATCTGCACTGGAGTCTACTCGATAACTTTGAGTGGGACAAGGGATACTGGCCGAAGTTTGGTCTGGCAAGGGTTGATAGAAAAACCATGGAACGTACGTTGCGGGCAAGTGGTAAATGGTATGGTATGGTCGTGAAGCGATTGCGATCGTAGTGTTCAGCTAGCTACACAGTACACTAGACTTTTCCACAATTTTGTGGAAAAGTTTTCGTTTGGGGATAAAATGGGTAAAAAGTACTAAAAAAGACTTGCAAGTGGGTAGTTGTGGGTAGTATTATGAAGTCAGTGGTAACGGCAACAAGCTGTTGAACAATAACAAACAACCACTAACATTAAAAAATCAATCTAATTCCGTCAGGGAAGGAGCCTCAGTGCAAGTAGATTACTTTGAGCGAAAGCTGGACGACAAGCGTCGTTTGACGATGCCGGCTGAACTCAGAGAGGAATTTGCGTCTGGTGTGGTCCTGACCAGAGGGTTTGGCAAATATCTCCACCTATATCCGCGGCGTGTCTGGGATAAAGAAGTCGAGAGCGCTTTGCAGGGTAGTATCCTGGATGAGCGAATTGCCGACCTGAACGTTAAGTTCCGACGGGGTAAAACGGCATCGACGCTTGACCAAAAACAAGGTCGGGTGACAGTAGAACAGCATTTGCTGGACTATGCTGGCATTGATCGGGAAATTGTGGCGGTTCGCGCCGGAGCATATTTCCGAGTGATGGCAGCCGATGCAGTCGACGCGGATTGATGGATTGTACGCACATTAACAATTAGGAAACCTCTCGAGATCAACTACCTGGGTATTTGAGAAGAGCACTCGTGGCTATTTGCTCCACAATAAAAACGGCAATGCACCTTCCTTAAAACACCTCCCAAAAAAACTCCACCTCACACATAAGTCTCTTTTGGAAAACACGCTTTTCCTCTCTTAAAGACATAAAAAACAAACACAAAACAAACACAAAAGCTCAAATTAAATATCCAGATAGGTGATCTCGAGCATTATTCCGTTATAATGGAGTAATGATGAGTATTAAAGAACATCCACCACAGCCGGATTTGTCGAATGACGCTCCGGTTCATGTTCCCGTACTCTTAGAGGAGACCGTGCGTGCGCTCGCCCCTCGTCGGGGTGAAGCGTACCTTGATTTGACTGCTGGCTATGGCGGTCATGCGCGAGAGATTCTCAAGAGGACAGATAACTATTTGAACGCTGTATTGGTTGATCGTGATAGCAACGCGATTCAAACATTAGGCGATTTGACAGAACAAGGTGTCGAATTGATGCATCAAGATTTTGCGTCAGCGGCACGTGATTTGGTCAAGCTTGGGCGAAAATTTGACGTGATTTTGGCTGATTTGGGGGTGTCGTCACCGCAGCTTGACAGAGCAGAGAGGGGTTTTTCATTTCGTTTTGATGGTCCATTGGATATGAGAATGGACGATACGACGGAGATGACAGCAGCTGATATTATCAATCACGCTTCAGCGGATGAGTTGGTTCGGCTGATAACCCTGTACGGCGAGGAAACTCGTTCGCGCGCTATGCATATTGCGAAGGCAATTGTAGCGCATCGTCCGATGACGCGAACGTCTGAGCTAGCTGAGCTGATTGAGCGAACCGTTGGTCGCGGTGGCCTAAAAAGACATCCAGCGACTCGCACTTTTCAAGCCCTCAGAATTGAAGTTAACCAAGAACTTCAGCAGGTGAGAGATGTATTGCCATTATTACCTCAGCTACTCAATCCAGGCGGTCGTGTCGGCATCATTAGCTTTCACAGTCTGGAAGATCGATTGGTTAAACATTTTTTCAAGGAACAATCAGAAGCGGGGTATGAGGCCGAGCTGATGATTCCTGATAAAAAAGTAATTCTAGGGACTGCAGATGTTCACAATCCGCGCAGTCGAAGTGCTAAACTTCGCTGGGCCGTAAAAACATAACACAAAAAGGAGGCAATTATGCCAGTACACATCAAAGTTCAGTTCCAAGACGCAGACCACTCCGAGAGCGTTGCTGTTCGCCGCGGCTGATCAGTCGTTCGTAGAATAGCTGACGCACTATCCGGACAGTGTATCAGTCGATGATCTGGTCCGTCCTTAGGTTTCGAGACGGGCCAGGTTATCTTGGAATGTCACAATTGTAGAAATTATATACCAACATAACATAGAAAACAGAATGTACGCACGATCCACCACTTTCACACCTCGACGGCAGCAACAGATGCGCCGCAATCAAAATGCAACTCGTTTTCGGTCTAATGTCAAACTCGGCCCAGTGGCTCATACAGTACTGGTCGCGCTGATGGTTGCTGTGCTTGGCTTGATTTACTTGACGCAGGCGACTAAAACGTCCGCGTACAGTAGAGAGTCTCAGGGCTTGGATAAACAGATTAGTGAACTCCATGCTAAAAAATCTGAACTTGAAGTGCAAAATGCTCGATTGACGGCTCTTGATAAAGTGAAAAATAGCAACGTGGCATCAGCCATGAGCAAGCCGTCACAAACTGATTACGCTAATTAGATAAAAGTGGTATAATTTAAGAAGCACTATGAAGGGGCGACTTGCGCAATCACGAACGAGTCTACTCGCCATTATTCTGCTGGGGATAATGGCAGTTTTTGTGTTGAGATTATTTCAATTGCAGGTGCTGCAGCACGGCAAATATGTTGAACTAGCAGCGCGCAATCAGCAGCGCACGTTGGTGATTCCGGCCACGCGGGGCGAAATTTACATGATGGACGGCAAGACGCCGGCTCCAGTGGTGCTGAACCGTATGATATTTAATGTGGTGGCTGATCCACAAACCGTCTCTGACGGTCAGCGCCATGAGATCATTCAAGCGCTGCGTCAGACAGCTGGCGATAAGCTCATGGAGAATGCTGAGGGACGACTTGCTAACAAAAAATCGCGCTATGAGGTTTTGGCTCGGGGTTTGACGCTAGACCAGGCTGAGCAGATGAAGAAGAAGGATTTTTCAGGCGTATTGTACCAGCTTAACTCAGTTCGAAATTATCCAGAAGGAGCTCTGGGCGCACAGGTATTGGGCTTTGTCAATGCGAATGGTGAAGGTCAGTATGGCGTAGAGGGCGCGTTGGACAAGCGACTCAAAGGTAGTGATGGGCTGCTACGAGCAGTGACTGACGTGCGAAATGTGCCGCTGATGATAGGTAAGAATGACGTGAATATTGAGGCGAAGGCGGGTGAGGATTTGGTGCTGTCAATTGACCGCAATGTTCAGAGTTATGCCGAAGAAGCCCTCAAACGCGGCCTGCAAAAAGCTGGCGGTACCGAAGGTAGTGTGGTGGTGATGAATCCAAACAATGGCCGAGTGTTGGCTATGGCGAATTATCCGACGTTCAATCCTGCCGAGTATAACAAGGTTCAAAATGCTGCTGCGTTCATCAACGCCGCGACCATGACGCCGCAAGAACCGGGGTCAATCATGAAATCATTTACCATGGCGATGGGAATTGACAAAGGCGTGATCACTCCAAACACAACCTATCAAAACACTGATTGTACTCAAGTTGGTGACCGTAAAATCTGTAATGCAGTGCGCGGTTTAACTGGTACAACCACCATGCAGCAAGCGCTAAACAACTCTCACAATGTTGGTACAGTGACAGTTGGGCGAAAATTAGGCGACGGCTCGTATATCAATAACGCCGCACGACAGACGATTTATCAATATTTCCATGATAAATATGGTTTTGGTGAGAAAACAGGAATTGAGCTTGCAGAGGCGCAAGGGTTGATCACTAGTCCGACTGAACAAGAGGGAAATGAAGTTCGGTACGCAAACATGACGTTCGGTCAGGGAATAAATTTGACACCAATTCAAGTTACCTCGGCGTTTTGCTCAATTATCAACGGAGGAGTGTACTACCGTCCAACGGTCGTCGCTGGGGTGAAAAAGGGCGATGCTGTCGAGTGGTCAAAACCACAGCCGCTACGCCACACAGTAAGCGCGGAGACGTCTGCTCAGATGCGCACGATGCTAGATACGGCGCGTCATTCGTTCTATGTCGGCAAAGATGACAAGCCGGGCTATCTTATCGGTGGTAAAACGGGTACGGTGGAACTGTTGGTGAATGGTGCATATAGTATGAAAGAAACGGCTGGTACCTATGTCGGTTTTGGTGGCACAGATAAGCCAGAATATGTCATAATGATAAGGGTATCGGCACCAAACAAACATGTTGCACTGGAAGGTAGTGTGCATGCATCGCCAATTTTTACTGATATTTCGAACTGGATGATTGAGTATTTGAAATTATCACCAAGGAGATCCTAAATGAAAAGCTATATACAAACGGTAACAAACGAAATGACATATATCTTCGTGTTGAGTCTAGCAGCGTTCCTACTGGCAATGTTTTTGACGCCAATTTATACGTTCTTTGCCTATAGATATCAGTTCTGGAAACGACAACGCACTTCTGCGGTGACTGGCGAGAAGCTGCAGGTGTTTGATAAACTTCACGAGGAGAAATTGCGTCGCCATATCCCTACGATGGCCGGCATCATTGGTGTAGTTTCCATCGTCTTGATCACGCTGTTATTTAACCTGGACCGCCGGCAAACATGGTTGCCGTTGGCAGCTTTTGTTGGTGGCGCGGCTGTGGGATTGATCGATGATTATTTGAACATCTTCGGTAGTAACAAAAAGGACGCTGGTATGCGGGCACCGGTTAAGTTTGCCTTGATTACGCTGATTGGCTTGGTGCTTGGGTGGTTCTTCTTTGCTAAATTGGGCGTTAGTAGCTTTCACGTACCGTTTTATGGTGATCTATCGGTCGGCTGGCTAATCATACCACTGTTCGCGTTTGCGGTCGTCGCGACGGGTAATGCGGTTAATATTTCAGATGGCCTGGATGGCCTGGCAGGCGGACTGCTGGCTATCAGTTTTGTGATGTTTGGCGTGATTGCGCTACTGCAGGGAAACTTCTTGCTGGCTGGCTTTTGTTTTACGGTCGTTGGCGCGCTACTCAGCTATCTGTGGTTTAATATCTATCCAGCGAGGTTCTTTATGGGCGATGTAGGTGCTTTTGCCTATGGAGCAAGCTTGGGCGTGGTGGCGATGCTGACAAACTCATTACTATTACTCCCGATCATCGGTTTGCTATTTGTAGTCGAAGCAGGCTCTAGCGCGTTACAGATTGCTAGCAAGCGACTGTTTGGTCGAAAAATCTTCAAATCTGCACCAATTCACCATCACTTGGAGGCGAGCGGCTGGCCAGAAACCAAGATTACCATGCGTTTTTGGGTAATTGGCTGCGTGATGGCATTCATCGGTTTTCTCGTTGCCTTGGCAGGAGGGCATATTGCGTAATACTATGCCTAGTGTGCCAGCTGGGACGATTCGTAAGCATCGGCCGGTCTATCAGGTGGCGTTATATGTCAGCCTATTGTTGCTATTGGGTTTGGTGGTGATGTATGCTTTGGGGCCGCAACGAGCCAATGTCATGAATTTTGCATACGGTACGAACTACGGCGATATGTTTTTCTTTAACAAGCAGCTTATTTCTGTTGTGATTTCCTTTGCAGCGTTTGCTGCATGTGCTATTATTCCATATAAAATTTTCACTGAAAAATACGCAAATTGGCTATTTGTCGGTGGCTTGTTTTTCTGTTTTTTGCTGGTGGCGTTGGGTATGCTGGGCGTTTCGTTTGCACAGGAAACCAATGGTGCGTATCGCTGGTTTTACCTCGGCGGGCTGGGAAGTTTTCAGCCGGCTGAATTGTTAAAATTTGGTATCTTAGTGTTTATCGCTGGATTTTTGGGTAAACGTATGCGACAAGGCAAAATCAACGACGTGGAGGAGACGCTCATCCCGCTCGGTATTGCAGCAGCGATAGCCATGTTTATCGTGGTAGTGCTACAAAAGGACCTGGGAACTGGATTGGCGTTGGTCGCCATCGTCTTGTCTATGTTGGTGGTCTCAGGTATGCGGTCAGATATTCTCTGGAAAATAGTGGGCGTTCTGTTGGCGGCGGGCGTCATGCTCATCCTCATCGCGCCGCACCGCTTGGAGCGCGTCATGACGTTCTTTCAGGGTGATCACTCGAACACATCGTCTATGGATAGCAGCAGCAACACCTATCACGTGCAGCAGGCACGCATCGCCATCGGTTCGGGTGGTATCTTAGGGCTGGGCATCGGAAAGAGTGTGCAGGTGTCGGGCTACCTGCCTGAGGCTATCAACGACTCGATCTTTGCCATCATGGGTGAGACATTTGGTTTTGTTGGACTGCTGATCATTTTGGGGCTATTTACCGCCTTGCTGCTTGGTATTTTGCATATTGCTGCACGACTGCCTGACCCGAGGCTTCGATTAGTGGCAGCTGGTGTGTTTGGCTGGGTTGCTTCTCACGTGATATTGAATGTGGCAGCTATGACGGGGGTGGCACCATTGACTGGTATCCCATTGCCACTACTGAGTTATGGTGGAACCAGCATGCTGTTCATCGCTGCGGCCCTTGGATTAGTTTTTCAGCTGTCTTGCTATACATCGCACAAGCCATTAACAGAAGGGAAGGATAGCCATGCGGATCTTAGCGGTCGGCGGCGGTTCGGGCGGACACGTTACGCCCGTGGTCGCCGTGTTTAAGGAATTGAAGGATAGGGGAGAGCACGAGTTACGATTTTGGTGTGACCGTAAATTTGGACCAACAGCAAAGAAGGTGGTTGCAGAATCCGGCTATGATATTCCAGTTTCATTCATCACCGCCGGTAAATTGCGTCGTTATCACGGTGAGAGCAAATTGCAGCATTTAGCGCCCTCAATCCTATTTCCTAACTTATACGACTTGTGCAAGGTTATCATTGGTTTTGTGCAGAGCTTTTGCAAGCTGTTGATGTGGCGACCTGACGTCATCTTCATCAAAGGTGGTTATGTTTGTCTGCCAGTTGGTTATGCTGCGCGATTACTGAGAATCCCATTGGTATTGCATGACTCTGACGCTCATCCAGGGTTGACTAACAGGCTATTGTCGCCATTTGCCAAGCACATTGGTACGGGCGCACCGCTCGAGTATTATCGCTATTCTCCTCAGATAGCAAAGTATGTTGGGGTGCCAATTTCAGATAAGTTTCGGCCATATACTGACGCAGAAAAGCGAGACATCAAGGCACAATTAGGGTTTGACCCGTCACGGCCATTGGTTGTTGTTACCGGTGGCGGGCTGGGTGCTGTGCGCATCAACAACGCTGTGGCGAAGAATCGTGATAGGCTTCTGGAGGCCGCCTCGGTATTTTTGATATCTGGACAACATCAATACAACGAGCTGAGCAAAATTTTGGACCGTCGTGATGGTTGGCGGCTGGAGTCGTTTTTGCACGGACCGCAAATGGCACAGGCATTAGCGGCTGCGGACGTAGTCGTAGCTCGAGCTGGGGCAACAACACTATTAGAATTGGCAGCGCTAGGCATGCCAACAGTCATCATCCCAAATGGCAGGCTGACAGCCGGCCACCAGCTGAAAAATGCTAAGGTCTATCAAGATGCCCTGGCTGCAGTGATTGTGAACGAAGATCAACTAGACAAGAACCCTGATTTACTGGGCGATACACTGATTAAACTGCTTAAATCTCCAAAGATTCGTCATGATTTGGGTAGTAATTTCCTTAAATTTGCTAAACCGCATGCTGCTAGTGATATGGCTGAAATGATCCTGGAAGCTGCTGGTAAACAGGGGAGGCGACAGTAGATGTCACTGCTTGGCAGGAAAAAAATAAAACAGCGGTCACCGGCCAACAATAGCCCGCGTCGAATGCGTGATGATATTATCAAAGAATCGTCCGCTTTCCAGCTCAACCGCACTATCAGTAGCTTTCGAAAGCAGCAAGATGAAGTCTCTGAGCGAACCATCCACCATAAACGCCAGGATCTACAAAAAGCTTTCATGCAGCGGATAGGTATGATATTAGCTGCTTTGGTGGTGTTGATTCTATTGTCTTTCCAGCTGTCGCTATCAATCTCCATACAAACGCCTGATACAGCCAGTGGTCAGCAAGCTGCGACCTACAAGAAGGTTTTAACTGATTATTATGCTTCACGCCCTGCTGAGCGATTCAAGCCATTCCTTAACCAAGACGCATTGCATCAATATTTCCTTTCTCACGCGCCAGAGGTCAAAACCGTGCGCATAGAGACATTTGGCGCTGGTATGGCGACTGCCAAGCTCACGTTTCGCCAGCCGCTTGCGCAGTGGTCTTCTGGTGAAAAGACATATTTTGTTGATGAATCAGGCGTGACCTTTGAACGTAACTATTTTGCACCACCAAAGCTGACTGTTAAAGACCAAAGTGGCGCACCGCTCTCCGGCGGGCAAGAGGTGATCAATCAACGTTTTTTGAGCTTTTTGGGGCAGGCTGTTTCGCAATTTGCCAAGAACAATCTATCCGTTTCAGAGATTGTCTTGCCGCAAGATACCGTTCGTCAAGTGCTGTTTTTGGTTGAGGGCAAGGGCTATGCAGTCAAGATGACCGTCGACAGGGCAGCGGCGGCACAGGTTGATCAGGCTGTCAGGGCCATGCGCTTTATCGACGAGAGGCGACTACGCCCAGAATATCTTGATGTGCGGGTAGACCAACGAGTTTTTTATAAATAGGGGATATAGGTTAGTGAAGTGGGGTATCACCCAGCCTGATACTTTGTTCTCTTTTTGTTCTACAATGAGAATGACAAAAATATATATTACAATATGCAAAAAACAAAAAGTCAAATATAGGAGATCCGCAAAAAAACAGAGCGGGGGAATAAAAAAGAAAAAAGTCAAATACAGGTCGATCATTCAAGATGTTGTAATGTGGAAAACTTATCACGGCATAATGTAGTAAATACTACGTTAGGAGCTTGTAGTTCTATTGCATGGGTCTTTCAGAAGCCATACGAGCGTGTTGAAGTACTTGTATTTCAAGATACAGTCTGTGATGAACAATGATAAGAACAAAAGTTACAATGTTCGCGCAATTAGAAGCTAATAGACTCCAAGGCCCCTACTTAGTTAGCCGGATATATCCTTATATGGCTATATGTGCCGCACTCATTATCATACATGGTTATCTCCTATACAGTTCGTAAAACATACATTGTGCGACATTAAGAATATTTCTCTTTTATGAATACACACTCATTGATTTTGACATGTTACAATTGGATTTTTAGTTGCCTGTACTGTTTGGTCGGTTAAAAATTACTTAGCTTGCCCTTTGCCATATGTCTGTCGATCATTTTGTCTATATCGTGAATTTCTAGCTTCTGGATCTTGAAGCCTTGAGGCTCCTTGTTTACCGAACCATAGCAATATGTCAGGATGTTATGGCTATGTGCTGGCGTATGGTATATGCTAATATTTTAAGTTCCCTTTTTGTTCTATAATCCTTCAGTGACCAACGCATGTGGGGTTTGACGGAAGGCGAGGTTGGTGCCGTGTCAGCTGGGCAGGGATCACTTCTCTGCCGCCTTAGATACGGTTGCTGTTTTTGCTGGATGATATTATCATAAAGATATGAGAGTTATTTCACCTGACAATAGGGGTTTGCATGAGATATTGCCGTCGGTAGATTTGTTTTTGGCGGGAGGTATTACCAATTGCCCAGACTGGCAGGCGGAGGCGCTAGCTCTATTGAGCAATCAAGATATAACAGTGGCTAACCCACGTCGTAAGAGGGCGCTGGCTTTTCAGGGCAAAGGGGCGACGCACCAGATAGAGTGGGAGTATGAGTACCTCAAGCGGGCGCAAGTGGTGTTGTTTTGGTTTCCAAAGGAATCCCTCTGCCCTATCGCGCTGTTCGAGTTGGGTAAGGAGCTTGAGAGCGGATCGCGTGTGGTGATTGGTGTGCATCCAGAGTATGAACGGCGGTTTGATATCATCACACAGGTGCGCTGTTATGACCCTGATTTTCCAATATATAGTGAGCTTGCTGATGTGGTGCAAGCTGCTGTGGGTGTGCTTAGTATTTGATGAAATGGCAATTCAACCGCATAGCTGGACAGAGTTATAGTTCCCTAACAATTTAGATATTGGTATAATATACCAGATTGGTGTATTGATGCATGCTGGGTTATAGTTCCCTAACAATTTAGATATTGGTATAATCCGTGATAAAGTCGTGGCTAAACACCGATGGTTATAGTTCCCTAACAATTTAGATATTGGTATAATCGATTGCCTCGTATTGTGGCTGTTCACCTAGTTATAGTTCCCTAACAATTTAGATATTGGTATAATACATTTGGTCGTCTTTTCGCATTTCTTCGCGTTATAGTTCCCTAACAATTTAGATATTGGTATAATACACAATCGCTGAGCGAATCGCACACTCTGGTTATAGTTCCCTAACAATTTAGATATTGGTATAATCCTGATCCTCGGTTGGATTATCTATGTTTGGTTATAGTTCCCTAACAATTTAGATATTGGTATAATGTACTCAGAAACTCAAAAGAAAGCTCTGTGGTTATAGTTCCCTAACAATTTAGATATTGGTATAATT
>CAUQVC010000023.1:0-11427 GCA_963521715.1 uncultured Candidatus Saccharibacteria bacterium
GTCCATGGACTCGTGAATTGCTTCAGCGGTGATTGGCTGCCCGTGTTTTTTGATGAATTTAACAATTTCCTCAACTTGCTTTTTCACTGACTTTTCGTCGCCAACAGATGAGATGACCGCGGACTGATAGAAATCGTCATTTTCATTGATAACGGTCAAGCCTGGTGCTAATTCTGCTAAGAAAGCGACTGCCGAACGTTCCAGCAGTGTTGCATCACGACCCAAAATGTGGGATGTCAAGTTCTGCATGCGAGCGCCACGACCCATCTCTGACAAGTGCGACACAACAAGCTTTTCAGCGGAATTAACGGAGGGTAATTTGTTATCTGCTACCGACGCACGCAGTTTAGTGAGGATGGCTTTTTCCAGTTGACGAACACGTTCACGAGTGATGCCCAGCATTTCACCGATTTGCTCCAGGGTTTCTTTTCGATCTTCCAGTCCAAAGCGACGTGAAATGATTTCACGCTCACGCTCCTGAGAAATGCTACCAAGAATATCCGCAACCGCTGTATTCAAACTCTCTGCCGCGTCAGCTATTTCTGGTTTGCTCATGGTATATTCCAAGTATCCTCTCTGCCACACCCTGCATATATTTTTATCATTTCTATGTGCTTGATTATACAACAATATGTAACTCAAGTCAAATATTTTTGCTGCTTTTACAAATTATAGCACGTTCTTTACGATTTTTGCAATGGGTTGTTTGATGTATATACAGTAAGCGGTTTATATGGTATAGCACTAGTGATTGTGTCTATGCTTTGTAAAATATGAGCTATATTATATAGTTATCATTATGAATGAATTAGGAAAAACCTCAATGGAAACAACAGCGTCTCCAGAAGACTTGAGAGCGGTGCAAGATTTCATCATTGACTGCTTGGCAGATGGGCAATCAATGACGGTATCGCAGCTATCTCAGCAGTGGTGTAAAGCTCACGGTATTAAGTCCCGTATTACAGCCGACCTATTTAATGAAACGATTCGACAGGCATTAGGGATGATCAAAGCCGAGGAGGACGGGCCGTTTGGCGAGTTGAAAGAAACGGTCGTTCAGAATACTAATACGACTGTTACATTTTATCAGCTCAGTGATGCATCTGAAGGATATCAACCAGCCGTGATGGCACCGGTGAATCCAGAGAGGTCTATACCTAAGCTTCAGGATGTTATTGATAAGGTTGCTAAAGCTGCTATTAATACGGCTGCTGAGGATGCTACTAATAAGGCTGCTAAAGCCGCTAAGGCTAAGGCTGCTAAGGCTGATAGTCCAATAGACCCGGGCTGGGGCTGCGGGCGGACGTTGCGCCGGTATGGATATTAACACGGTTAATAGTGGGATATGTAAAGTATGTCCAGTACAGTATGACTGTTTGAGGACGGCAATACTGGAGGGTTATGATCTTAGACATAGAGACATTAGAACTTCAGGCACGAGAGGCGGCTTCCCTCCTGCTGATCAGCAGGAAATGGTAGAGCAAGTCCGTAAAATAATGCACGGACTTGCTCGGGAATCATAATCAACTCTGACCAGTTGTTGCTACAATTGACTAGCGATGCGACTGAGCGTTTTGTCTTTACCGAACAATGCCAGAGTGTCGTTGAGCTGTGGGCTGAACGGCGCCCAAGTCGTAACGATGCGAATGAGGCTGAACAAGACACCAGGTTTTTGACCGGTGATTTCTAGCAGCTGATTGAGGGTTCCTTGGATGGCTTCAGGAGTCCAGTCAGTCAGTTCTGCTAGCTTGTCATGTGCGGTCTTGAGGAGTTCGCGAATTTCACCATCAGACAGTTTTTTCAGCTGCTTGTTACTGGTGATTAGTTCCATGTTGACCTCTGGTTCTTCAAAGAAAAAGCGGCTCATCATAGGCAGCTCAGCCAGTGTCTTGAGCCGATCTTGTACCAGAGCTAGGACTTGATGTTTGTATGACGCATCAAACTGGGCGGCTGATTGTGGCCAATAGTCTTCTACTCGTTGGTAGAGCTCGTCCAAGCTGATCCGGCGAATCCATTGCCCGTTCATCCATAGTAACCGCTTTTCATCAAACCGGGCACCTGAACGCTGGACTCGGTCGAGGCTGAATGTATCGATCAACTCTTGCTTGCTGAAAATCTCCTGTTCGGTGCCGTCATTCCAACCCATTGACGCCAAGAAGTTCAACATGGCTTCTGGTAGAATCCCGTCAGTTCGATAATCAGTTACACTTTTGGCGCCATCTCGTTTGCCGAGCTTTTTTCTACCATCTGGAGCCATGATGTGCGGTAAGCAAACCAAGGTTGGCGGCGTAATTTCCAAAGCTTCGTAGAGGCTTAAGTATTTTGGCGTGCTGGAGATGTACTCCAGACCACGGATGACGTGCGTGACGCCCATCTCAAAGTCGTCGACAATATGCGCAAAATTATAGGTTGGATAGCCATCGGCTTTGATGAGGATGAAGTCATCCAGGGCTTCAGGACCAGCTGACAATTCGCCCATGACAGGGTCGTTCCATGTGTATCGTTTGAGAGAGGTCACTTTGAACCGGAGTGGCTGAGTGCCGTCCCACTCTGGGGGATTTTCTGGCCGATAGTCACGGTATAAGAAAGCTTTTTTCAATGCGCGTGCTTCTTCTCGAAATCCTTGCACCTCTTCAGGCGTGTATGGATCGGCATAGGCGAGCCCCTTCTCTACCAGCTTTTTTGCCCAGGTGTGGTAGATCTCCAGCCGTTCTGACTGGTGGTATGGCCCATGTGATCCACCTTTGCGTGGCCCCTCGTCCCAGTCGATGCCGAGCCATTCCAGCGTGTCCAATATCAAGTCTTCAGCGCCAGGCACAAACCGCGACCGGTCAGTGTCCTCGATGCGTAAGATAAATGAGCCTCCCTGCTGGCGTGTCAGTAGCCACGGGAACAAAGCCGCTCGAACATTTCCAACATGAATATAGCCGGTTGGTGATGGCGCAAAACGAGTACGAATAGTCATGATGACATTATACTACATGCTGGTAGCTATTTTGCGAATCTGTTCGCTGGAGAGTGGAGCGTGGCTGTTGATTTGGTATAAGATGCCGCCATTCACCCAAGCGACATTTTCTCCTGCTGCAAAAATAGTCAGGCCATCAACGATAGTCGTGGCTGGTGCGCCTGATTTTCCTGAGATGTACTCTTTGACAGCGGCTGAGTCCCAGTTGCTCTTGCTTTGAGAAATTGTGTAGTTGGCGGTGCCGTCAGCGTATGCAAATTTCATGCTGACCTCTCCCTGCTTGAAGGAAATTGGGCCATTGAGCGCATAGCCATTTGGTTTGTAACCAGGATAGGTGGCGTTGATACCAGACTGCAGGGCGGCGACACGAATGGAAATGTTTGGCATGCTGAGATAGGTAAAATATCCGCCGAGTAGCATGATGGCCAGACCTGCGGACGCCAGGCTAGTCCAGCGCTTTAGCTTGCTTTGCTTGCGCTTGGCGCGGTGATGCTTCTCTGGTTTTGGCTCTTGAGCTTTGGCTAAGGCTTCAGTGATGGCTTCATTTTTGAGAATTGATGCTGGCTTTGGCTCGGTCTTTTGGACTGGCGTGACGGGCACTTTGGCGATTTGTCGCTGCTTGGCGCGTTGCACAACTGGGTGAACTTCAGCTGGACGATCTATCTGGATGGACTTCTTTGGCACTTCTGTCGCCGGTTTGCGGGCCATCTCAGAAGAGAACTTTTTCACGGCAACGTGTTGCTGTACGGTCGCATGTGGGGTCCTAACTGGACGAGTAGTAAGGGATTTTTGAGGGGGTCGTTTGATGTGGCGTCGGCTAAGGGTGGCTGATTTCTGCACTGGAACACGGTGAATAGTCGCGGTGGTTGTACCGCGTGCGGTTGATGCCTTAACGACGCGTTTGGGTTGAGTTGGTGCCACTGTTGGTGATTTGTCGACAGAGATTGGTAATGGCAGCCCTGTGACTGGGTCGTATGCCTTACCATTGACATTGATAAATTCTTGTTTCATTTATTCCCCTTGTTACGATGTTCCCTCGCGAACTTCTATATATTATAGTACAAAGTGCCAGCGGTTTTTGCAAGGGCGAAAATGTGGTATAATTCGTTTTATGTACCACAACAATACCTCCGCAAAAGAAATCGTGCGTCGTACTTTGGTGTACACTACCATGACGCTGATGGTGATTGGTCTAATCATCGTTCTTTTGTGGCACAACTTTGGCTATCAATTCAATTCAAAAGATCTGAAAATCGAACAAAACAGCTTAGTGCAATACGATTCATTCCCGCGTGGTGCGCAGGTGTCAATCGACGGCAACGCATTTAACCTGACACAAACCAAGGGTCTCATCGTACCTGGGCAACACCAATTCACCATGAAACTGAACGGCTACGAGCCGTGGCAAAAGACTTTGGATATCAAGGCTGGTACAGTGACGCATTTGGTGTATGCTCGGATGATCCCCGAGAAGAAAGAGGTCACCAATTTGAAAGAATATCCAGTGCTAGAATCAGCTAAGTTTGCGCCTGGCGGGCGGTTCATGGCTGGTACTGGCGTGGTGAACGGAACGCCAAAACTGTTTTGGGGTGATGTTCGGTCGTACAACAATCCTAAATTTACGGAAACCGACATCAGCACGCAACATTTGGCGCAGTATGATGTGGCAACGACTAAGCATCAATTTGCCATCGCCGAGTGGGACTTTGCGGGCCGTTACGTACTACTCAAGCACACTTATACTCCAGAGGGCTCTGACAGCAAGATTCAGTGGCTGCGCTTTGACCGGGACAATCCAAAAGAAATGATTGATGTGACAAATATCGCTAGCGTGGATATTTTGGACGCACATTTCATCGGTACCAATGGCAATGAACTATACGTCTTGCAAAATGGCGGTCATGTGCGTCAGATGAATGTGGGCGGCGCTTCCCTGTCACGTCCAGTGCTGTCTGGTGTTCAATCGTTTGTGTTGTACGGCAGTGAGACGATCGCTTATGTTGGTACTGAAGCAAATGTCAAAGTGGCTGGTGTGTGGAAAAAAGGCTGGGAACAGTCGCGCATCATATATCGGGCTGTGTCAGCGCAGACTGATGATACAGTCAAAATCAAGGCTTCAAAGTATTTCAATAAGGACACGGTGGTTGTGACGGTCAATGATACAGCACAGATCTATCGCGGTGATTTGCGTCCACCAACCGAGGACTCAGAAGCGGTGAAAAAGTTTTTGAATTCCGTGAAAAAGGTGGCGTTTGGACGGACCATCAAAGATCTGACGCTAAACAGCGATGGTCGGATGGTGATCGTCAAAGATGAGACAGGCTTTGTCAATTATGACATCGAGCGAGAGACTATCTCGCCAGTCATCGCGCTTGATGCACCAAGCGAGCTCAAATGGCTGGACGAGTTCTATATCTGGCGACGCGACGCCAGTGGTAAATTGCTGATCCAAGAGTTTGACGGCACCAATGCGCACACGCTGACTCCCGTGGCTGCTGGTTATGATGCGGCACTGTCCCCTGATGGTAAGTATCTTTACTCATTTGTCAGTGATGGCGATAAATTGATCCTCAGTCGTTTGAAGATGACGACCGAATCATAAGCTCAAGGAAGTGTTTTCCCGGTTATCGAGCGCCAAAGATACGCTCCAAGACGGTTGGTGATGGATTGCCTGGTATTTGTCCTGTTGCGTTGTTTTCAGCAGCAGCAGAAGCGGTGTTGGGGTCTGGGCTGATTTGATCAGCATAGACCAACAGACGCTTGTCGGCAGTGCCAACAGGAACACAGCTGACCAACGTGAGCATTGGTTTTTGGGTACCAGTTTGGATTTTGGTGACCTCGTTTGGTTTGACGACTTCTGAACCAGTGATTTTATAGGTGTATCGTTTGCCTTCGTAGTTAAGATATATGACGTCGTCTTTTTGAAGTTTTTCGTTTTGGGCGAAGATGAATTTATATCCTCCAGCGGCAAAGGCGTCGTTGCTGGAGTGCCCAGCCAATACAACATTTCCCGCCTGTCCTGGTAGCGCGCTTGCTCCAGAAACGGCAAAGTGCGCTACGCCTTTTTCCATGGCTTTGCGCTGTGATTGTACATCTGGTGCGGCGCCGTACACCACGGGCGCATCAACATTAATCTTCGGGATGATAATCTTTGGTTCAGCGCTGACCTTGGTGTCAATGCTTGGGTCGACGATGATGTTTTGCGGCTCAATATTGCCAGGGCTGGTATAGGCTGCGACAGTACCCAAAATGACCCGGTTGTATTGCAGGAAGACAAATGCCAACATGACCATGGTTCCAGCTAGGGCTGGGATGAAATGTCGAGAATTGCGCACTTTTTTGGCGGAGTCGTTGACGGTATTGCGGATTTTAGAGCGCAGATCGCGGATGGCCTGCTGTTGTGGTGACAAGGTATCTGCTGCCTCTGGAGCGTTGGCTTGCGGCTGCTGAGCTGGAGACTGTTGGGCGTTCAGGTGATTGGCATAATACCGTTCGTAGTACATCTGATAATATTTTTGCCAGGCACTGTGGTATTGCTGCCACTGATCTGGCGTGGCTTGCGGTGTGCTGTTGGCTAGTTGAGTGGGCTGGCTGGTGGTTGCGACGGTCGTGCCAGTAGGCGGTGCAGTGTTGAGGCGGTGGCTCTGTGGTTCGGTCTGTGAAACTGGTTTGACTACTGGTGTAGCGGCTTGTGACTGAGGTTGTGGTTGCAGTGCTGGCTCTTGTGGGGTTGTGTTGACTGGTGCGGGCGTGGTGTGTGGTGCAGCATCAGACGAATTACCAGTATAGATCGAGTTGATTTGCCCGCGGATGATATCAGCAGCAGCATTGCGCGTTGATGATTGGTCGCGCGTTGGCGGTTGGAATGGTCGTGGACTTCCGGGGTTCATACTTATGTTTAATGATACAGGAAAATCACCAAAAAAACAAAAATACCCCCTTGTCGAGGGCGAGGATGACGTGATATAATAACCAGTAGTTTTGGAGCGCTCTCTCGTGCCGCGGTGGCGGAATTGGTAGACGCGCTAGACTCAAAATCTGGTGAGCAATAGCTCGTGCCGGTTCAAGTCCGGCCCGCGGTACCAGAGGTCGCTCCAAGCAACCATCGCCCACTAACTGGGCGATGTTTATATATGGACAAAGAAAATAGCCCACCGAGAGGCTCCAGCCGAGACGTGAGGCCTCAAGGCGAGCTATTTTCTCAGCGGGCTTAGGATACCTCATAGGGTATCTTATCACTTCAGCCGCCTTATACCGTGACAGGTAAAGGCGATGGAGCAGACCAGGCAGGCCATAATCCACCACCAGGCTTCGGTGGTGAGAACGAGGCCGGCTGCTGTAATAGAACAGACTACAGCCAGGCCAAATGAGAGCGGGATTTCTGTCTCCCCCCATTTGAGCATAATACACCTCCTCTCAGGAGTGTATCGCTCAAAGCTAAAGGGCGACTTCCGCCCTTTGACGAAGCTTCGAGCGAAAGCTACCTTGCATTATATCACTAAAAATATAAAATGTCAATGCTTGCTGCGAGTAATTACCCTGTGCAGACAGCGGTGCTGGCAGCGGCTAGTGGTGAGCTGGGTGACCATACCAAGTAGCTGGCGATTTTTGTGCCAACGACTCCACGCCAGATGGCCATCGGCTCATGCCAGGCTTGGGTGACGACGGTACCGCCGTGGGCGATGACTACGTGTTCGGCGTGGAAGGTGCAGATGGTGACTGGATAGGTGATGGTGAATTTATGAAGTATGTCGACGAACTGTGCTAGTTGGATGCTGAACGTCAGCATTTTTGGATAGTACACTGAGCGAAATATTTTTTGTACTTGAGCAAAAGAAGCCACAAATACTATATGCTGATTGTCCAAAATCTCCGCAAAACTGTTTTGCAACAGGTCGATGGCGTCGCGGGTGATGACGACTGGTTGTTGTGAGTGCTTAACCAGTTCTTCGTGGATGATCGCGGTTTGGCTGTTTCTGCCAGCGTCGCCGATCAGTAAGAGTACGTCGGACCAGTCACGGAGCGATACGGCTTCCGTGAGTGCTGCTTGCGCTAGGCTGCCGGATGGATTGGTTGGCGCGAACAAAACATCAGTCATACTGGACGGTACGCTTTTTTTGAGAATATCAGGCAGTAATACGCGAACCTGACCAACACCAGTTGTTTGAGCGGTTACGTAGGCCTCAGCGACAGACGAAAAGCCCAGTTTGTTACCACCGATGATGGCTAAGCGCCCAGACTGGTCAAGCCGTTCGGGACGATTCCATTCAACATCAGGAAACAGAGGCTTGCCTGGTTCCTGACGCTGCCAGTATGACGAATTCATGAGGTTTCACGAGCTTTCTTTAGCTGTGTCATCACTTCTTCGAGCGTGAGCTTATTGCGGTGCATAAAGCTTGCCAGGTCCTTGCCGACATAGCGGAAGTGCCAGGATTCTGGTGCGACGCCAGTGATGGCCTGCTTGCCTTCTGGATAGCGCAAAATGAAGCCGTATTCGTGGGCATGGGCAGCTAGCCACTCGGCGGAAGCCTTGTCGAGGCGGCAGGCAGTAAATTTCTCCATACATGGTTCGGTGTATGATGAGAAGTCCACTGCTAGCCCCAGCTGGTGCTCGCTCTTGCCTGGTTCTGCTACAAATTCATCAGCATACAATTGCCCATTGGTGCGAGCTAGCTCTTTGCGGGTCTTTTCTTGGTCGGCGTAGGAGCGATAAGCGCTGGTGATCAATATGGGATGGCCGGCTGCTTCTGCAGCTTTTGCAAATGGCTTGAGATTGTCTAGTGCTTGTGGACGCAGACGCTTGTCTTCTACCCATTTACCGACCTTCACTTCCTCAAGGTTGGCCAGCTCTGGCTGGTAGTTTGGGTCGAGGCCGTGTTGTTTCCAGATGTGCGCCCAGATGTTATTGTCATCAAGCCGTCGCCAGCTAGGTATGGTCAGTTTTTCGGTCGTATTGTTCTGAGTGAACTCCACGACAGCGTCAGGTTGCCAGACTGATGTCGCTGCTAGTTGATTGGCTGCTTGGCTCTGTTGGCTGGCCTGCAAACCGCCCCATATCAGCAGCCCGCTAAACGTTACCCATGCGGATAATACGAATGCTAGCCCTGCCCGCCCAGCTGATAGTTTCATGACGATGTCTCCTTTTGCTTCAGTTCATTTTGTGCTTTTTCTAGATATGGTAATGCTTCTTCCAGGGTTAAGCCGGACTGGTGCAGTGCGCCAGCGAGTTCACGGCCGACGTAACGGAAATGCCAGGCTTCATACTGATAGCCGACGATTGACTGTTTGCCTTCTGGATAGCGCAAAATGAAGCCGTATTCGTGAGCATGGGCTGCCAGCCATTTCCCTGCTTTGGTGTTTTTGAAACAATCATCTACCCAGCACTTGCCGTCTGGCGAGCCAAAGTCTAGGGCGAGGCCGGATTGGTGCTCGCTATAGCCAGGTCGGGCACTAAATCGTGCTGCCTGTGCTTCACCAACTTGATGGGCGTATCGGTTAAATAGCCCGACTTGCGTTTGATAGCTACGATACCCACTACCTAAGCGTACTGGCGAGCCAGCACTTTCGGCTGCTGCCATCAACGCTTTAAGATCTGGCATAATTGCTGCTCGTAGAGACCGTTCCTCTGGTCCCCTGCCTGGCAAGGTCGGTACGTCCGCAGTCTGTAGGTCGCTCGGCACATAGGTTGGTTGTTTGAAGCCACGCGTTTGGTTGACGATTTGCCAGATGCTGCCGTCGGCTTGATAGTCCTCTTGTCTGGCTGGAATTGGCGTAGCTCCAGGCAGTGCGACCTGGACCTCTTTTGGTGCTGGTGCCGGTGCTGATTCGACGGTGGGCTTTTCCTGGATTTGGCCTGGCGTGTTGTCGACTGGTTTCTTTTCGTATTGGTTATTGAGATACAGCAAATAAGCAACGCCAAGACACGCCAAAACAGCGCTTCCCCATTTGATCAGTTCTTTCCAAGGAAATTGTCTTTGAATTTTCATGCATTACCTCTAGATATTTTCTATTATAGCAGACTTACGGAAACCATAAGCAATATATTTATACATTTTTATTGACAAATACAAAAGTTTGTGCTAATATGGACCGTAACAACCGGTGAGAAATAGTAAGGTTGAGGAGGAAACAATGAATAAAATAGTAAAGAGAGTACTTTTGGCTGGCTCTATTACTGCCGCAATTATCGGTGGTATTTGGTATGCTACGCCTTCAGACGCCGTCGGCTGCTCAGATATCAAGATCGTTCGCTGTGGTACTATGACCCACAGTGCCATGAAGTCGGCTTATCACAGCGACAGCGAAGTCCGTGGTATTTACAACTACTTCGGCATTACACAATCAATGGTTGAGGGCGCTGGTATGCACGAAGGTGTGGCAGACGCTTCAAACAACACCGTTACAGTGAACGGTCGTGTCGTAGCAACGAATGCAAAAACCATTCAGCGTCGTCACGTTAACTACACTAACCCAATTAACTACCAGCAGATTGGTGGTAAATCATACCCAAGCTACTTGATTCGTCACAGCTTTATGCCAGTGGCAAGTAAGAAGCCAGTGTTTGTATGGTTGGACGGTAATGGTAAATTCGTTCAGGCAGTTATCAAGGACTGTGGTAACCCACTTTGGGGTGAACCAACACCTCCACCAACACCAGCTCCAAAGCCAGTATTGACGTGTGACGCATTGAGCGCGCAAAAAGTCGCTGGTACCCGCAACAAGTTCGCCTTTGCTGCGACTGCAACTGCAAAGAATGGTGCAAGCATCAGTAGCTATACTTTCGACTTTGGCGATGGCCAAAAGACAACTGGTAGTAGCAACAAGGCTGAGCACACCTACACAAAGGCTGGTACTTACACTGCAACTGTTACCATCAACAATGGCGTAACCAGCCAAAACTGTAAAGTTACCATCACGGTGACTGAAGAGCCAAAAATTCAAGTTTGTGACTTGAAGACTGACACAATTGTCACTATCAAAGAGAGTGAATACGACACAAGCAAACACTCAAAGAATTTTGCTGACTGTGCAAAAGTTAAGGTTTGTGACATCAAAACTGGTGAGATCATAACCGTACGCAAGAGTGAAGAAAACAAGGAAGGTTACTCAAAGAACGAAGAAGACTGTAAGGTGAAAGTCTGTGACATCAAGACCAAGCAGATCATCAGCGTCTGGACTAAGGACCAAAAGAACGAGGGATACGCATCAGTGGACAGCGACGCATGTAAGCCAAGCACTCCTCCAACTACCCCTCCTGCTCCTAAGCAACCTACCCCACCAGCTCCAACGACAACTGAGTTGCCACGAACTGGTACGACTGACGCGCTCCTTTCAATCTTTGGTCTCGGCTCACTTGCTGCTTCTGCCGTTGCCTACATCGTAAGCCGCCGCCAATAATCTGAGCGCTTACTAACACTAAAAGCACCCGCACAACTCGGGTGCTTTTTCGTGGTCTATAGTTC
>CAUQVC010000024.1:0-9547 GCA_963521715.1 uncultured Candidatus Saccharibacteria bacterium
GGAGTAAATGTAACAGCACGCGTGATGCCATCTGGTCTTTCTTGCAGCTTAATTTTTGGCAGCTCCGGTCCGTTCATTTCCTCTGTCATACCATTCATTACCACAAAGAGGCCACATGCAGCCAAGTCCAACTGCGTCTTGCTCACGTGCAGTCCACGCGGAGGTCTACCAGACTCTGTCAGGTCTGCTCCATAAACAGCAGGGATAGGATGGAATGGTAGATACGCAAGCCCCACGGCAAGAAAGGGTTCGTATGATATCCATGGTTTTTCGCCAGGATTCCATGACTTTCTCTCTGTTTTTAAAGCCGGATGTGATTTTAAGAATTTTTTATAGCTCGACTGGTGACTACCGTTTGGAGTGACTACCAGGTGAGCTGTTGTTTGGTCTGGCGTTTGAGAAAATATCGCAAGCCCAGCAGGGCGGGGATTGCCATGCTTAACTTTTTCTGGCTTTAAAATGGTTGACGTAAATGATAATGTTTCTGACATATTCCTTGAGTGATTATTATAGTGCTATTTCTTTGGCCGCTCGGGCGATGGCGCGCTTAGACAGCTCCACGGTACCCATGGTGTTTCTGAACGGGCTAAGATCATATCGCTCATACAAGACAACATGCAAGGCGCATAGTGCCAATCGTCGTGCTGGTTCAGCAACTGCCATGGTTTTTTCAGTGGTTTGTCTGAAGGGGATAATGCTCGGTAGCCTGTCAATGTTCTCGTCAAACACACCAAGTCCCAACTCAGCGTCGTGATGCTTCTTTTCGCCAGGCATCGCTAATCGCTGTTCTGGTGTCAGATGGCGTAAATATGCAGCGTACAAATCTCCATGTGTTCCGTCTGAACTGAGGACTAAATCTATGCCGTCTGGTTCACGAGCACCGGGGATCGCCAAGCCAATGGGTACTGTAGATGATTCGTGAGGAGGCACATCAAATACGCCCACATTTACCGTAACTTTCCTAAACACTCGATATATAATACTACAATGAGTAGAAAAAGTCAATGCTCATGCATGGTATATAGTCAGTCTAGAGGTAGGCCTGTTCAACGATCTTATTGAAGCTATAGGCAGGTGCCCCCTCCACGTAGATAGCAGGGCGTTTTGCTGCTTCTAACGAAAGAATATCGTCATTAGTGAGCGGCACTTCATTTGGTAATTGTCCAGTTATTCGTACCGTACGCATAACATCCCGCAGTGCATAGCAGCCGATAGCTAAGACTTCTGGGACAATTTGCGCTTCTACGCTGCGCGTATTAAGATGATCTTTGTCGTACCATGCACGAACAACCGAGTCAATCGACTGGGCGCTCACCCCTCTGGTTATGATATCAACAATTGTATTTTCTTTGCTTCCAGTGACGGATTTTTTGGTCCCGATGATTCGCTCAACGCTGTTTTGCGCCAAACGTAGATCTCTATGAAGCCCTTCTTTTCGTACGTCCATGGTATAGCGCACGGAGCCAGGACTAATAGCTACTTGTCCGATGATGCCAAGGATTACGGGAGATTGCTCAGGAAGCGTGGGCTCGGCAGCCTCTCTATGGCGCACCTCAAACTCCACTGGAACAGGTTTTTTACGGAACCTGCCCCTTTCAACTGTCAGGGAAGAGGGTATGATTTTTTCGTCAATTATTGCAGGCATAATGCTTAAAAATGGTGGGAAATACAGGGCTCGAACCTGTGACCTCACGAATGTGAATCGTGCGCTCTAGCCAACTGAGCTAATTTCCCATACTTATATATTATACACTATTATGACGCACCTGCCAAGTAGTGGTCACGAGCCTGTTGTTCGGTGAGAGCGGTCGTGTAGACAGAACTGTACTGCATGCTACCGGTAAAATATTTAGGTCCTTGATATTCGCTGCCGTCAGCGTTCTTCCAATACGTCAATTTGCCGCAGCCAACTTTCCAATAGCCACCATTCGGTACATTTTCGCCAGCAGTCATGGATGGATTGGTATCTACTTGGTTACCATCAAGGTACAATGCTGCGCCATTTGGAGACATGGTTGCAACGACGTGATGCCACCGCCCATCAGCATAATTTACGCCAGTACGTGAGGTGACGAGTTTAATACCGCCGCTGTAAACACCAAATACAACGCGACCATCTTTATCAATGTAAATATGGCGATCACTTTGTCCGCCGTAATTGTAATCACCTTCATACAGCGAGCTAAAGCCCATCAGGCGTCCATTACTTTTCTTGGTAGTGCTAAACCACACCTCCAGGCTAAAGGTGTTCGGCGCAGGATTGACCTTCTGGTCTGCCGATGTTCCGTGAGTGAGGCAGGCATTCACTCCGTTGAATACTGAAATGCGGCGATCGTCGCGCACACAGCCCGTGTTTGAGACGCTGGCACGGCCAGGCAAGCCATCACTTGGCGAAGACTTGCCGTTGTTGCCGTTACCAGAGAGGTCCATCACGACAGGATTAGCCGCATAGTCGCTATTGAGCGCCCAGGCAAAATACGGCTGAGGATTTGGACGGATCTGTGAACGGCTCCAGGTGGCTTCGGAGCATTTAAAGTAAGCGCGAGCTTGAACGTGGTTGGTATTGTTTTGTATGGTTGCAGTAAAACCTGCCAGAGAAGACAACTGTACAGTCAGGAGTACCACTTCAAACAAAATGATGATAGCGAGTAGCGCCATGTTGCGGTGTCGCTCATGGACGAGTTGTAGACCAGTAATTTCTTCTTCAGGTGGTGGTAGCTTTACTAGCAGTGCTATAAATAGTGGTAGTAGGCACCACAATAGCGCAAACACCACGCCCGTTGGTCCAAGGGACGGTCGTGGCACGTAAATATAATGCCCCTGCGCGTCAGTTTCGGTGGCGCGAACGATGGCAGTTTGACCAGTGTGAACACGGTTGCCGTCATCATCACGAATGGGGAAAATACCCGTGTTGACAATGTGAAGTCGCACGTCATTTTTCTGGTGTGTAGCGATGCTGAGCATGTCAGCACGAAGCCATGGGTTGAGGATCAGCGTCGCCAAAATAACCACCAATGTCCCGCCAATGATGCGAACTGGCCAACGCCAGCGCTCGCGTAGCCGTTTGATGCACGAAAGCAAATAGACGATGATCCAGCCAATTAGTAAAATCGGCGCGGCCCGCCAGACCCAGCCCCACACCGGCGCAATCACCACTGCCTTACCGATTACATCTCGGTTAGCGACCGACAGAGAATCTTCGACGGCATTGAGGTCGCCTTTGGTGGTGTAGCTATGGTCGTCATTGACCTTAGTCAGACGATGTGTATATACACTCCCGCTGCGATAGAACGTGATGATGTCATCTTTGTTGTAGGATTGCTGCGGCTGCGTAACGATTAGCGTTCCGACTGGTGCGGTTTTGCCCATGCTTGGCGTGGCGATGGTAAAAAAGCGAAAACCAGCTAGGTGTAGCACGAGCACTGAACCTAAACTCAGTAGGCTCAGTGCTGCTATTACCCAAATGCTGGTTTTACTAAATTTCATTGCCCTTTAGTATATCAGATTTATGACTACTATTTGAGGCACTAGGCGCTAAATTGCCAAGTGATTGGCTGTGAAATTTGGCGACCCTGGAAACTGGCGTCGGTGTTTGCTGGCAGCGCAGCCGTGATGATCAGTGTGACGGTCTCGTTTGGTGCAATTGGGTGACCAACGACTGTCTTGATATCTTGTGCTGCTGCCTGTTGGAAAGCCTCTGCCGTACCAGTCCATACTTGTGTACCGTTAGCGCGGACGGTAACGGTCATTTTGCTACACAAGTTACCGGTACCAGAGACTGATGCGCCTGGCGCGTTCTCGGTTGTACAGGTGCCACCCTTGACAGTAAAGGCGCTGGCAGCGATGCTACCCTTGTTGGTGATTTTCACCGTGGTGTCAGTGCTGCCGCCTGGAACGAGTGCTTGGCCGCCATATTTGTTGATGGTTGCACAAGTCGCACTACCACTACCTGTAGTAGTACAGGTAACTGATCCGTCCTGGTTCTTTTCTTCCATCACTAACGTACCAGTTGATGCGGTGTTTACGCTGTTGGTGATGGTTGCAACGACACCCGCAAACGTTGGCGTCAAGCTAAACGCTACCATCAGCGTCATGATACCACCGACAACCGCCAGGCCGATGCGTTGCCGTTGAAAATAATTATTTGCCTTGCTCATAGTATTATAAACCCTCCTTGACTACCTAAGTGGATGTCTCGCATTATTGTTTGCCTTGGCGCGATTGTAGCACAGGCGTTTTGATATAGTCAATAAGAATTTATGTGTCATTAAAAACTAATGATATTTCAGTGAGACTAGTCCTACTGGAACAAGCAAAAAGCCACCAATAACAGGTGACAATTATTATAATCTATACTCTGGTGCGGCAGAAAGGACTTGAACCTTCACGCCCGAAGGCACTAGCTCCTAAGGCTAGCGCGTCTACCAATTCCGCCACTGCCGCATGCAGTGATTGTAGCATATACGCAGCCGAATTACCACCCAAATGATATTCATTTTCGTTTTCGGTTGTGCTAAAATTAAACGTAAATAGGAAAGGGGAATATGAATAAGGTTGCGACGTATCTAAATGGACATTTGACTGGAGAGGTTTTGGTCAATGATTTGCTATTGGATGCGGCGCAATCAGACGGTAGTGTCCTGGCGCGTCGCCCAGAGATGATCGCTCGACCGTCGAACGTCAATGATATTCGTAAAATCATGCGGTTTTGTTCGCAGTTAGCTGACAAAGGCCACATCCTTTCCGTGGTTGTGCGCGGAGCAGGCACCGACAGCAATGGCGCTGCCACTGGCGGCGGTGTCTCTTTGGATATGCAGGCATATATGTGTCACGCCAAAGGTATCGACCCGAAGCAGCAATTAGTCCACATGCAAGCCGGTATGAAATACAGTGCGGTGCGCGAACTGTTGTCCATGCATAAGAGCTTGGCATTGCCGGAAGTTTCAGCTGTCGGTCAAGACGGAACCATCGGTGGAGCGATCGCTTCTGGCGCGGTGGCGTCATCTGTTGGCATAACGACCTTATTCACTGACGCCATTTCTCAGATGGAAATTGTTTTAGCAAATGGTGACGTCATTCAAACTGGCCGCATCAATAAGCGCGAATTGGCAAAGAAAAAAGGCCTGTCAACGCTGGAGGGCGAGATCTATCGTCAAGTGGACAACCTGCTGGAGGACAATCAGCAAATCATCGACGCCATCAAACGCCGTGAAAAAAGTACGGCTGGATTTTGGGGCATTACCAAAGTCAAAGGCGAGGATGGTTCATTTGACCTGACACCACTATTTGTGGGTTCTCAGGGTGCACTGGGTATCATCAGTGAAGTGATCATGAAAGCAGGATACAGCAGCAACGACGCAACAGTCATCACGGCAACATTTGGTGATATGTCTGAAGCGCAAGCGGCAGTTGATGAAGCCTTGAAGCACAAAGTCTCCAAAGTTGACATCATCGACGGACGAATCATGGCGCGGGCTGCTAGTGAGGGCAAGAAATTCTCCTGGGCGCCACGTGAAGCGTTCAAAGGCGCAGCAGTCATCATCACTATGAGCGAGTTCTCTGACAGAGCTCGTGGTCGTGCCGCCAAAAAATTGGCTCGCAAACTAGAGAATATTCATCCAGTTGGCTTAGCCATCCACGATATCCAAACCCAAGAAGTCGCTTCACTATATACTCCATTGTCATTCATGCTGCACTCAACTGAAGAACGTGCAATCTGTCCAGCGGTATTTTCAGGACTATGGCTGCCGTTGGAGCGATTGGACGGATTTCTGAGCGAACTACGCAAAGTGGAAGCTGAGACCAAGCTGGCGCTGCCAGTTGTTGTGGACGCGGTCAATGGCTACGTCGATTTGCTGCCAGTCTTCAACTTACACAAAGTGAGCGAACGTCGAGTACTATTAAAATTAATTCCAGAAATTGCCAAGTTAGTCGCCGAAAGCCGCGGCAATTTTGCGGGCCGCTATGGTGATGGTCGCCTGAAAGCTGGTTTGATGCAAGCAACCGTCTCACCAGACGAAACGGCCATTTATTCTCAGATAAAACACATTTTCGACCCAGCCAACATCTTGATGCCCGACATCAAGAAAGAAGTCCCGGCCAAAGAACTGGCTGATGAGCTCAACTTGTGGTGTCGCACGAAATCATAGGCTCAAATCTCTTGCGCATCAGCCATTGGTGTCGTATAATTAGCTGTGCAATCCAAACCATGCGCGGATGTGGCGGAATTGGTAGACGCGCTAGCTTCAGGTGCTAGTGTTCGCAAGAACGTGGAGGTTCAAGTCCTCTCATCCGTACCAGAGATCATCACCAGCTTCGGCTGGTTTTTTGGTGGGTAGAATCCCTGCCATAAACCAATTTACACATATCTCTCATCGCCAACTTCTGAGACGTTATTTAACATGGCTTCAAAGGCCTGAGCATTCTTTTTCCAGACATCACCATCTGTACTGATGGCGATAAACCGCGCCAGTCCATCATTCTTGCCAACAGTCAGGCGAGCTTTAGTGACGAACTTCGCTCTGCCGACCTCGCAGCTGACCGTTATATAGGCGATTCCTACTGTATTGCCGTATTCTTTGTGATCTATGACTTGAGTAGAAGAGGGGTCTGTGGTGCACTCAATGGTGGTGCTATTCTTCAGGGACTGCTCAAGCGTTTTTCTGATGTGCTGTTCTGTCATCAGTGACCTTCGCAACCTGTTGTATGTTTGGGTTGAAGCGTTGGCTGGGGCGACAGGCTCACGACTTTGTGACAGATACACTAATGATTCTGACTTATTGTCTTTGAGCTTTTTATCACCAAAGCCTGTATAGACGTAATCATCCGTTTCATAACTCAAATTATTGACTCGTTTCCACTGCTTGGGTCGCTGCCAAGAGGTTTGTCCAGTTTTTTCTTGGACAAGATCTTTGACAGAGACAAGTCCGTCCATGTACACCAAATAACTAAAGGACAGAAAAGCACCAATGATAGGGTAGAACCAGAATTTTTTGACATAGCTAACTTTACGCATAACGGTTATGTTTATCATAGCATAGTATTTGCACTAGGTTCTGGTGATTACGCTAACTACAAGAAGATCACCCCGGGCTAGGGTGATCTTAGTAATGTAAAATTCAGGGTCTACATGACAGGCAATCGTAAAAGAACAATTGCCTGTCATGTAGATATTACTCTCCCATGATGAGTTCTTGCGAACTCCTTATCATATTGAAGAGTGTCTTCTGAGCCTCGTTTGCGAGCCAGCGAACCCACTCTAGATCTTTGCCAGACACAGATTCTCCTTCCAGGGTGTTACTCATATATCTTAGCAATGAGACTGCGAATATCGCTGTGCTAATAGCCGTCTCCGCCGTGAGCTCTGTGAGCTTGGCCTCTCCCATGAGCTCTGTGAGCTCGGCGTCTCTCGTGATCTCTGTGATCTCTGTGAGCTCATCTATGCAGTTTTCGAATTGACAAGCGGCGATACCAAAGAGGAGTACATCGCTAAATGATTCGAACTCACATCCGGCGGCGCTATTCAAGAATTCCTCCCAGAACTCTTGAGTGCTCTCTACATCGGTTGCAATTTTCTTGGTGTACTGCTCAAGGCACATGAGAAACTCCTCACCTTCGATCCTCATCCCTGCGGGCTGCAGTTAAGCACTGTTCTCTTAACAATACAAGATGAGATTTCATCTCTCTTACAGTGGTTTAAAAGAAATAAAACCTCATCTTGTATTCGATTGCCTGTCAAAGTTCACTTTCGGACAAGGATTTACTCAACTTGTCAACAAAAGCTGATATATATATATCACTTATATGAAAAAATGTCAAAGATTTTTGTCAAGTTTTTCTGTTTTTCCACCACCATTTGCTACAATAACAGAGATGCAAGACACACGAAATGTGATTGACAAATTCAAAGGTCGGAGCGAGGCGGAGATCGTGAAGGAGCTAGACGCCAAGGACCACGGCTTGGTGATTGCTCTGGAGAACACCGAGCGGGATTTTAACATGGGGACGATCGTCAGGAGTGCCAATGCGTTTGGTGTGCGGCAGATTTACGTCATCGGTCGGCGGCAGTGGAACAAGCGCGGCGCCATGATGACAGACAAATATCTGCACGTGCAGTATATTAGTTCGACGGCGGAGTTTGTCGAGCTGATGCGGGCTGAGAGGAGGGAGATTATTGCTATTGATAACATCCCCGGCAGCGTCAATATGTCAGAGACGACCTTGCCAAGGCGTGCGGTGCTCGTGTTTGGCCAGGAAGGGCCGGGGATTTCCGAGGAGATGACACAGTCAGCAGACAAAATCGTCGCCATTGAACAGTTTGGCTCGACCCGCTCCATCAATGTCGGCGCGGCAGCAACTGTAGCGATGTATTGTTGGCTGCAACAGTATGTGTTAGAGAAAATAGCTAGTTGATTTCTGCTTTCTGCCGCATCAAAAAATCACGCACCTCATCATCCAACTGACAATTCACGAAACGTGATCGCGCTGCGAATTCGCCGCTACCATAAACAAATTGTGTTTCCTCGTCGTATTTTATGCCGCGAAAATCACAGCCCTCTGCCTCAATAATAGCTTTGACACCGCGAAAATCCACATTCCGAACCGACGAATTGGTAAAATAAATTGGCTGCCCGTAAATATGCTTTGCGCCGTCCAGATTACAATTCTCAAATGTGAAAAATCCCATGACAAACTGGCCAAAATCAACACCAGAAAAATCCTCATTCACAAATTGAACAAGTTCGCCCTCTTGGATGGCGGGGTAGCGCTTGCGTTGGTAGGCTGAAAAATCATTGGCGCGAATGGCGGCGGCAATGCTACGTATGAAGTCGTCCATTTACTAAGAATAGAATAGTCTATGGAGTTGCACAATAGCCCTAGCGCTTATCAATAGGTTTACGAATTGATGGCGGCTATGACTACCCGGTCCAATCACCAGTCAAGACTTCGCTTCGCTGCGGCTAGATAATAACAACAGTGACCATTTGGATCTGAGACAAAAAATAATTCTTCCACTTCATCATTTGGACATATTTTAAGACACCGGTCATTAGTATACGGTTTGATGAGGTGAGTAAATTCAAACTCAAACCCGCCAGACAACCTCTTCACTTGTTGACTCTCATCAGTTGGGTCGGGATAATCAATCGCCACCAGTATAAATGACTGACCGTCTGCCGTCTGAAATAGATAATAGACTGCGTCTGGATATAGCGTGATGAAAGAAGAAAATTCACGGACATACGTCATTTCCTTGAGTATTGGAAAGGCTTGAGTGACAAAGTCAGGTATTGTGATTGTGATGCTATTTTTCATGATTCTATAATTGTACTATTCAAACTAGTAAAAGTGGACAGTTTTATGACTTGTCCAGGTCTGTTGAGCTAGAAGATCTCAGTCAAATAGACATCTAGTCGCAGATCATTGCCATTTGTGACTGTGAATCTGTTGTCTATGATGATTTCTCCTCCTTCATCTTCAGGCAGCCTCCAGAATACGATATTCTCGCCACGTGGACCACCTGTAGCTTTTACATGACCATGGCCGT
>CAUQVC010000025.1:0-9434 GCA_963521715.1 uncultured Candidatus Saccharibacteria bacterium
ACAAGGTTCGAGCGTTGATCAAAGACAATGGTGGTGAAATCACCAAAGAAGACAATTGGGGTAAGAAAAAACTGGCTTACCAAATTCGTCGCGAAGATTTCGCAGTGTATGTATACTTTGAGGCAACACTACCATCAGACGCACCGCGCAAGATTTCAAGCACATTGAACATTACTGACGAAGTATTGCGCTACTTGTTGGTAAAGACTGATGAAAAGACTCGTCAGGCATTGGCAGAGCAGCGCGAGCGATCTGAGAAAATGGCTGCTGAAGCCGCTGAAGCTGACGCATAATTATCGCAAACGATATCGATAATAACACTATAATAAGGAGGGTAACACTATGGCACGAAGTATCAATCAAGTCATTTTGATGGGGAGATTGACCCGTGATCCTGAGCAGCGCACAACAACGTCAGGTAGGACGGTGGTGAGCTTTTCTATCGCGGTGGATCGCCAAACACAAGATGATCAAGCTGACTTCTTTGATGTCACTGCATGGGAAAAGCTCGGTGAGCTGGTTATGCAGTACCTATCAAAGGGCCGACGCGTGTTGGTACAAGGACGCCTTCGCCAAGACAGCTGGGAAGACAAGGAAACTGGCAAGCGACGTTCACGAATTGAAGTGGTTGCCTCTGATGTGACCTTCCTAGATGGGCCAAGTGGTGATACTGCTGGCTCAACGGCAAATATATCAACGAAAGAAGAAGTAGTGACGGAAATTGACGATAAACCGATTGATTTATCAGAAATTCCGTTCTAACAAGGAGTAGAAAATGGCTAAACGACAAAAAAAGGATACACCAAGTGTATTTGATTACCGAGACGTAAAGACGTTGCAACGATACACCAACGTGTATGGTCAAATTGAATCAATTGCAAAAACTGGTTTAACTGAGAAACAACAGCGAAGCTTGGCGGTTGCTATCAAACGCGCTCGCCACCTGGCATTGTTGCCATTCGTGACACACGGCTAATTTGGAACATTTTTCGGCGCACCAAAGTATGTGGCGCGCCGGCCAACAGTTCTAAAGATGAAATAAAGGAGCAAGGATGTACCAGCCAACAGATTTAAAAAAAGGAACGATTTGCCAAATAGACGGTAAGCCATATCGCGTGGTTGAATATGGACAGAAGGTAATGGGCCGCGGCGGATCGATTGTTAATGTGAAATTGAAAAACTTGATTGACGGCAGTGTTATCCCGAAAACCTTCAAGGGGCAAGAGAAGATTGAGTCAGCTGAGGTGACCAATAAAACTGTTCAATATTTGTACCGTGATGGTGAAACATTTTACTTTATGGATCCTGAAAGCTTTGAACAATTTGAATTAGGTGCAGCAATCGTCGACTCAGCAGCTGGCTTTTTGAAGGAAGGTGACTCATTGAGCTTGCAGTTTTTTGATGGACGAGTCATCAACGTAGAGTTACCAAAAAACCTCTACCTAGAAGTGACGTATACTGAAGATGTCGTGAAGGGTGATACGACATCGAGCGTATTGAAAGATGCGACACTGGAAACGGGTTTAGTCATCAAGGTGCCAGCATTCATCAAACAGGGGGATATTGTTAATGTCGATACAACGACTGGCGAATATAGGGAAAGAAAAAAGTAGAGAACTGAGGAAATACCTCACGCTACAGTTGAAGATTATACGTCTTCGAATGCGTCGTTTTTGTAAAAGATGTCATCAAGACTCATCGTTGAGATGGGTCTTTTATGGTTGTGCAAGTTTTTGTGTGCTTTGTCTGTTGTCTGTGGTTGTTCAGATGAGCTTTCCTGGGGATCGCTTGACTAGTAGGGCACACATGATGGGACGGAGTGTTAGCTGGTGGACACGCAATGATATTGAACGGTTGGCGAAGGACAGTACTCCACAGACACAGCTGCAATTTGCGACAAGAAATGGCAAGCAGGAAGCTTCCGTAGGCAATTTTGGTGGCACAGTGTGTGGTCGTTGTGTGGCCGACAAAGCGTTGGATTATCCGTGGTGGCAGCGATTGATGCCGTTTAGTTTGTGGTGGCGTTCGGTTGAGGTTAACAATGCTGAAGTGAAATTTGATGAAAGTGCGTTGGAAGCGAAGATGGCTGAATATGGTGATAGCTTAACATTGCCGCCCGAAAATGCACGAGTAGAGATTCAGAATGACAAGGTGGTGGTTGTAGCAGAGAAAGCTGGTCGTGAACTGCAAAGTGCTGAGGCGCGTCAGGCGATAGCTTCGACCCAGTATTCTTTGGGTGACAAGACCGAGGTGCAGATGAAGGGTAAACGTCTGTCTGCCAAGGTGACGGAAAAACAGCTGCAAGAGTTACGCTCTCGTGTTGAAAAGATTTTGCAGCGAAATATCGCCGTGGAATTTGAAGGTAAGGCAGTCAAAGTTGACAAATCAACCATCGCAAAACTTTTGTCTTTCATCGAAGATGGACATAATATCCCTAAAATAGCGCTCAATCAGGCGAAACTAACGGAGTTTTTGGAACATTCATTTGGCAAAGTAGTCAATAAACCAGCTGGTAAAACCGTTATTTATATGCATGACGGCACAGAGACGAAACGTGAGAATGGGGCGCCAGGCCGGGGCATCGATATCGCGCAAATGACGACAAAAGTACAAGAGGTGCTGCTTAGTACAGAGGAAAAAGATAGTCGACTTGCGCTGGTGGCCAAGCAGTTGCCACCGCAACCGGTATACAAAGAGACCTTCTCTCATTCGGCACTGGGACTGCAGGCTTATGTTAACTCAGTGGCGCGTGATCATGATATTCGCCTGACAGTTAGCCAAGTGTCTGGCGAAAACTGGAGTGCTCAGGTGCGCGGCAGCGAGTCCAGTGTGTCGGCCAGCACGTACAAATTATATATAGCTATGGTTTTGATGGATAAAATTGATAATAATCAGTTGACTATGAATGATAAAATCGGCGGGGTATCTGTGCAAGAATGTATAACGCGGATGGTTGTAAACTCAGATAATGCGTGTCCAGAAGCGGTTATTGCTCGCTATAAGGCCAGTGACATAACTGCGTATTTGCGTGAGGGCAAAGGGTTTAAGGATACGTCACTCAGGGGATCGTATGTGATGACGTCGACTAATGATTTGGCGAAGATTTTGAAGGGAATTGACGACGGCACTTTAGTCAGAGGTAGCCACCGTGACTTCTTGTTGGGCTTGATGCAGCGACAGGTGTATCGTCAGGGTATACCGGCTGGGAGTAATGGTACAGTGCAGGATAAGGTTGGTTTTTTGGAAGGCTACCTGAATGATGCGGCTATCGTGACTCATCCAAAGGGTAAATATGTCATGTCAATCATTACCAAGGGTCAGTCATGGGTTAAAATAGCCGAGATAACTCGTAAGCTTGAGGATATTATGTATGGCGGTTAAGAGGCGGCTTGATAAAGAACTGGTTGCTCGAGGCCTGGTTGCTAGCAGGTCGCAGGCCGAAAACTATATTCGCCTCGGTGATGTTGTGGTTGATGGAAAGGTGGTACAAAAGCCAGGTTATATGGTGGATGATCAGCTGTTGATTACGTTGTCAGCACGTGAGCGATACGCCAGTCGTGCGGGATTAAAACTAGCGAGTGTTGCTTCAGCCTTGGGTGTTACGTTTACTGACCGCGTTGTGCTAGATGTTGGTAGTAGCACTGGCGGGTTTACTGATTATGCGCTGAAACATGGCGCCAAGAAAGTATACGCAGTTGATGTTGGAACTGATCAGTTGCATCCAGATTTGCGGCGTGACTCAAGGATAGAATTGCACGAAAAAACTGATATTCGGGATTTTGTGCCAGACGAAGCGCCAGATATTGTGCTAATCGACGTATCGTTTATCAGTTTACGGCAGATTTTACCGCATCTTGCGAGTATTTGTAAGGATACGACGCTAATTGTTGCTATGGTTAAACCGCAGTTTGAAGCTGCGCGTCAGCAGCTGGGTAACAGTGGCGTTATCAAAAATGATACAATCCGGCGGCAGATTTTGCGTGAGTTTGAGGCGTGGTCGGCAAAATTGTTCGTGACGGTGGACAAAGCCGACAGTGCCGTGGCTGGAGCTCGCGGTAACCGTGAGCGATTTTATGCACTAAAAGTAGTTAAATCAGCTACACGTTAAATCTAAACTCGACCACATCATCAGGTTGCATGACGTAGGTTTTACCTTCAGTTCGCATCTTACCGGCGGCACGGGCAGCAGCTTCAGAACCAGCACTGACGAGGTCGTGATAGTTGACCACTTGAGCAGCAATGAAGCCTCTTTCAAAGTCGGTGTGAATAACGCCAGCAGCCTGTGGCGCCGTCCATCCTTTGTGGATAGTCCAGGCACGAACCTCTTTAGGTCCAGCAGTTAAGTAACTTTGAAGGCCGAGGGTATCATACGCGGCATGAATCAATTGCATGAGTCCGGTTTCCGTGACACCGTAACTTTCCAACAGCTCGGCAGCTTCTGTGGGTGATAGTCCCTTCAGCTCTTCTTCCAGTTTGGCGCTCAAAAACAAAGCTTTAGCAGGCGCCACCAAGGAAGTCAGCTCTGATTGCAGTGCAGTATCGGTTAGTCCCGTCTCGTCAACATTGAATGCATAAATAACTGGTTTGGCAGTCAGCAGGTGGAGATCTTGAATCAATTCTGTGTTCAAGTCGGCTATTGAAGATAGCGGTACACCAGACTGCAGTTGTTCTAGTAGTGTTTGTAGATAGGCGACCTCTTCGCGAGCTGCCGGACGAGCTTTGGCCTCTTTTTGTAATCGCGGCAATCGATTTTCTATGGTTTGAATATCTGCCAAGATTAGCTCGGTGTTGATAATGTCAATGTCAGCTTTGGGGTTTACTGGTGCTTCATCATGGCGCAAAATGGCGTTATTTTCAAAAGCACGAACCACATGCACAATTGCGTCACATTGCCGGATGTTTGCTAAAAACTTATTACCCAAGCCTTCACCTTTAGAGGCGCCCGCCACTAAACCAGCAATATCTACAAAGGTGACCGTAGCTGGCAGAATTTTCTCTGAGCCGTATAATTTTGCTAAAACCTCCAGCCGTTTGTCTGGCACCGGAACAATTCCCGTGTTTGGCTCAATCGTCGCAAAAGGGTAGTTTGCCGCTAAAATATCATTGTTTGTTAATGCATTAAACGTGGTTGACTTGCCAACATTGGGGAGCCCCACGATACCAATAGATAAACTCATGAGCTTATTATACCATCACTGATGGTTGCAAGGATAGCGTAGCTGTATTAGAATAAGCAGTATGAAGAAAGTAATTATATGGGGTATTATATCAGTAGTGGTCGTGGTGGCTATTGTCGTCGCTGGCGTAAAGAGCGGGTTTGTTTACCTCGGTTTTAAGCAACCACAACAAGTGGTGAAAACACCATATGTGATATGCAGCAAAGATATGATTGACCGGTATAATAAAATTCGTCAAGATACCGACTTGTCAATTGATGAAGCAGCCAAGAAAAAACATAGCGAAGAAATGAAGCAGTTTGTCGATGATGTGAAGGCAAAGAAGGATTATGACAAGGATCCAACCTGTGCGTTCATGGCTTTGGCATATCCGTTTTACTACACGCGGGATGCAGCTGCGGCAAAAAGTGGCTATGAAGCCCTTGAAAAAGCAGTGAACAATTCTGGTGTATATGTAGACCATCGAGTTAATGACATTATTACCCTTGATGCCATAAAGAATATTGTGGGCTCACATGATAAGCAGGGTGATCAGAGGCGGGGAGACTAAATGAATCGGCGGTGGGCGTTTGCTTCTTTGGTCTTGGTGGGCGCAATGGCCTCAGCGTTGTTTTTGACAAACGTTGCTCATTCGGCACGTCCAGCATATAACAACTCAGAGATAGATGCCTGGAACAATTATTTGAGATACAAGGTTTGTGGACAAGGAGCCCTGTGGTTTAATGATAAAGATGGAAACTATGGTCCATCAAATGATTGGGAACGAGGATATTATTCAACTGGTGTCCAGGCTGTCGCTCATGACCAGCAGTATATCACCATTTATCTTCATGGATCGGCGGTAATGGTTGGATGCGAGGGCGATCCCTTTTATGCTACGTTTATTCAGTCACTATCATCAAGATTAACTATTCATGGCACCAATCTTTTCCGTGGACGTGGTGATGCCAGTGGCTGGACGTCAATTGGAGGGTCGTTGCCAGCTACTCTGGATATTAGAAATATTGCCACCCCCGGTGACCCGAATGGACAGGTTGTATACCTGACATTTCGGCGTTGTGGTGACTTCAAAGAGAATGGATCGCTTGATCGATGTCGAGCAGAAACGTTACCGGTCAGGATAATCCGCCAAGCAGCTCCATGGCGTGCAGAGGGAGAGAGTTATATTCGTCGCGAAACAGCGGCGAACCGAAATGTTGATCGGGATTGGCAGAAAGCAACGTTATTTGCTAAACCAGGTGAGACTATTGGTTTTACTCACCGACTGGCTATGCGTGACGCAAATGCTAATCAACAAATTCGCCATACCATTAGGGGGCATAATTTGCCGCGAAGTCCGCACATTAGTGCTTCGGAAGATGCCAGCGTGATTGACTTTGGTTGGTCTAGCCCGCCGTTACGAAGAGATACCTTCATTCAACACTATGGTCCATACTCTGGCGCAAAGAACCCTTGGAATGTTATGAGATATACCATCAAAGCAAGTGATGCGGGAAAAAATATTTGTCAACGAATTGAATGGGCGCCAGCTAGTTATACCGGTGGTGTTGCTGGCTCAAACTATGCGTGTGCTGTTGTGCCATATGAATACACTTTGAGGCCGTCAATTGATGTAGCGTCAACCACGATTACTCTAGGACAAAAGAAGGTCTCTGGAGTACAGGGATCGATCTACAATAGCGGACCGACACGCTCCAAACCAACTCGTAGTGCGGTAGTGCGGTTTGTGGCAAAGCCAGGCAATACCATCGCTGAATCTGGTGATAATGTGAAAATGTCCATTGAGAATCCGTGTGAATTAGCAGCTCACATTGCCGCAAAACATGGTGTGACAATTTCTGGTGCGTGTAAAGACCTGTATAAAGACGGATCAGATCGAGATTTTCCAGTCAATCAAACCATGATTCACTCATCAGATGATGATATTAATGGTCTACCGGTTCAGTCGGGTGATAGGGTCTGTTACGCAACAGTGGTTGCTGCCTACAAACAGGAAGTTGGCAAAGAAATATCATCATACGCGGTAAAATGTGTGGTGGTCAGTAAAAAGCCAAAAGTTCAATTCTGGGGTGGTGATGTTAGGGCTGGTGTATCATTTGGCGGAGCGACCAGCAAGGGCTTAGTACAAACTAGTATGACTATTTTGGACGATAAACGGTACGGATCGTGGGCAGAGTATGGCATTTTGTCGCCACAAAACATTATTTCTGCTTCGGGCGCTGGATTGTCCGATGGCGGTCCAGCTGGTGGTCTGGCGCGTGAATATAATGCCTTGACGTTTCGTAACACCAAAACACCATATGGGCAGTTTGGTCGCCTCACAGGATATAATTATCCAGCCATCAAAGGAACGGATAGTGGTTCAATCAAGATTGGTGACGGACAGTTGTCTGGCAACGCCGAGTATCGTGCAGCGCAAGTGGAGATTACTGGTGGTACGGTGAAGACTGGCGCGTACGTCACGGTGTATGGGAGAACAGTACGAATTACTGGTGATATTACCTATGCAAACGGCCCGCTATCAAGCGTTGGAGCTATTCCACAACTCATCATTCGAGCAGATCACATCATCATAGAACCAAATGTGCAGCGTGTTGATGCGTGGTTGTTGGCTAATAAAACGGTTAGTACCTGTGCTGAAGTCAAGAACGGTAAGGGCTGGCCAGAGTCAGATCTATTGGCGAGCGGGGCGTGTGATAAGCAACAACTTCGTGTTAACGGACCAATTGTCACCGGGTCACTCTATCTGCGACGAACTCATGGTTCTGATCAGACTGATTTTGGCAAGCCCGCAGAGATTTTGAACTTGCGACCAGACGCATATTTAGCAAATTATGGCCGTTCACGTGATTCGGGTGCCATTCAGACCATGTATTCCCGTGAACTGCCGCCACGTTTTTAACGTTTTGTTTTACAAATACAAAAAGCTTATGTATAATGAAAGGTGATATGAAATTCTCAAAAGGGTTGGGCGACTTCTTCGGACTAGACATCGGTACAAACGCGGTGCGGGTTGTTCAATTGGGTCGCAGTGGTTCAGGCTGGAACTTGATGCATTACGGATATGCGCCAGTTGATAGCAAAATATCAAGCAGTGATTCACCAGAGGCGAAGCGCCGTTTGGGTGAAGTGATTATGACTGCCGTTGGGCAAAGTGGCATCAAAACCTCAAATGTTGCCATCGGGCTACCTTCGAGTAAAACCTTCAGCACTATCATCGATGTGCCAAAAGTTTCCGACCAAGAGCTGCGCGCAACCATGAAATATCAGGTGGAACAATATATTCCAATGTCAATTGACGATGCAAAGGTTGACTGGGCGTTGCTTGGTGATAGTTTGCGAACGCAAAACCAGTATGAGGTGCTATTGACCAGTACAGCTAAATCATACGCCGAAAGCAAATTGGAATTTGTGGAAGGTTTGGGTTTTAATGTTATCGCTGAGGAGCCAGACCCGATAGCAATGGTTCGCTCATTGACGCCA
This sequence comes from uncultured Candidatus Saccharibacteria bacterium, assembly GCA_963521715.1. Taxonomy (GTDB): domain Bacteria; phylum Patescibacteriota; class Saccharimonadia; order Saccharimonadales; family Saccharimonadaceae; genus Nanosynbacter. Next base: position 8,661 of record CAUQVC010000025.1, read on the forward strand.
TCTGACAATCAAGACGTGAAATTGATCCTCGATATGGGCGAAATCTCTACTGATTTAGCCGTGGTATATGGCACAACACCTCGGTTAGTGCGTACGGTGCCAACAGGTCTGCAGTCACTGGTGCGGTCAGCGGTACAGAATCTGAGCGTCCAAGAAGACCAGGCGCGGCAATTTATTTTGAAGTTTGGTTTGGCGCCAGATCGATTGGATGGTCAGGTGCTTCGAGCGATTGATATGGTTTTGGATAATTTTGCTTCAGAAATTGTCAAATCAATCACCTTTTTCCAGACGCGTTACACGAGCTTACAAGTTTCTGGCATATTATTGTCTGGATTTGGCGCAGCTATTCCGCAGATGGATCAATACATTTCCTCAAAGGCTGGCATCAACGCTGTTACTGCTAATCCGTGGCAACGAGTTTCGATGTCGCAGAATGATCAGCAGCAGTTGGCTCCAGTGGCCTCTGAGTTCGCAACAGTCGTTGGGTTAGCGCAAAGGAGTAATCTCGGATGATTGAAATCAACTTGATCCCAGATGTTAAGCGCGAGCTACTACGCATTCGCATGATGCGCAACGCGGTCATATCAATGTCGATATTGGTAGGCATCGTATCTATCGCTATCGTCGTATTCTGTGCAGTTGTTTTGGGTGGTCAATTAGCGTTTGAACTCAAGCAAGACAGTGATATAAAAAGCAAATATGGTGAATTGTCACAAATTAGCGACCTAGACAAGACCGTAACGTTGCAGCAGCAGCTGGGGCAGATCGATCGAT
>CAUQVC010000026.1:0-7750 GCA_963521715.1 uncultured Candidatus Saccharibacteria bacterium
TGAAGGCGGCGTCCACCGTGTCCAGCGCGTCCCGGTCACTGAAAGCCAAGGCCGCGTCCATACCTCGACGGTCACCGTGGCGGTGCTGCCAGAAGCTGAGGAAACTGACATTGAAATCAACGCCAATGATCTACGAATTGATATTTACCGCTCCAGCGGCCATGGCGGTCAAAGCGTCAACACTACTGACTCAGCAGTGCGCATCACCCACCTACCAACCGGTATCGTCGTCACTAACCAAGACGAGAAATCGCAGATCAAGAACCGCGAAAAAGCCATGAGCGTGCTGCGTTCGCGCTTACTGCAGATGAAAATTGACGAGGAAAACGCTAAGTTAAGCGCCGAGCGACGCTCGCTCGTTGGTACTGGTGACCGCTCCGAAAAAATCCGCACCTACAACTTCCCACAAGATCGCATTACCGACCACCGCATTCACTACAGCCGCAGCAATATCCCCGCGGCAATGAACGGGGATATTGACGATTTGATTGAGCAATTGCAGCGATTTGAGCGGGAGCTAAAAGCACAGAATGCTGAAAGTCACGCTCAAGCAACATAATATTACCACACTTTTAGCCTCGTGGCGCCTTTTTCAGGAATCGCTGATACCATTTTTCTTTTTTCTCTTCTCGCCGCAATGTGTCAAGTTCTCTCCAGAAAGGACTTAAGCCCTGTTTATTATCCCTGAACGCCAAAGCAACCACAGCAGTACTAGCATCAAACAGCTGCTCAACACGGCGTCTCTCTGTCTTCTCAATCTCAGCATGACTCTTCGCTTTGGGGTGTCGACCAAAATCTACTCATGCGCTGTGTATCTGCAACACGTAGTGCAGAAGCCTCCTCAACATCTGGCGCCACATAATACTGTGTGTCAGACTGGTTAGCAGCCTGAGCAATTTCAAGCATATCGTCTACGTGAACATTCATCGCTAGCGCTTTATTATTACGAATAAGCCTAGCCCAAACTTCATGATCATACGGTATTTCATCCGCTGATTCTCTCACCCCTTTTGCTTCACTCGTCATAATACATCTCCCTTTTACTCATCAGAGTTATAAACACTTCGCATAATACTCTCTATTTCTTGATTTGTCAAGCTTTTACGCCATATTATATGATTTTTACAATGATACTATGTCTACAGGACTAGCTGTGGTATAATTAACAACATGAATATATCAACCTGGCTAAAACACACCGCTGAGCACCTGAAAAACGCTGGTATCACGTCAGCACAACTTGACGCAGAACTGCTACTAGCGAACACACTGCGCAAAAACCGAACATACCTTCACGCGCACCTGGACGAAGAGATTGATCCGCGGCGTGTTGATATCGCCGAAGCACGGCTTAGCCTGCGTCTCGACCGAGTACCGCTGGCGTATATTTTGGGCGAAAAAGAGTTTTATGGACGGAATTTTAGTGTATCGCCCAGCGTACTAGTCCCGCGTCCCGAATCAGAAGAAATGATCAATCTACTCCTGAGATTGGCGCCACAAGACGACCAATCAAGGACGCTCATCGACATAGGAACTGGCTCTGGATGCTTGGGAATCACTGCGGCGCTCGAGTTGCCAGACAACTGGCATGTTGTTTTGTCAGATATTAGCCCTAAAGCACTCCTAGTGGCAGAAAAGAATGCCAAGAAATTGGGTGCTAAAATCTTTACACAAAAACAATCCTTACTACTCGGCCAATTTGAAAAGCTCGACTGCATCTTAGCGAATTTGCCATATGTCGACAAGGATTGGAAGAACACCTCCCCAGAGCTCCGTCACGAGCCGTCAGAAGCCCTATATGCCAGCGAGGGTGGGCTTAAGCTAATCCGAGAGCTCATTCAGCAAGCACCCAAGCATATGACCGACCAAGGGCTGCTATTCATCGAGGCAGACGAGGAACAACACCAGACGATCGTAGCCTTTGGTAATCAAAATGGCTTTTTACACTTGGGAACCAGCGGATTGATCGTGGTGCTACGACTTGTAGGCACCGAGCGTTAACCTCAGTTTCTGCTCTCTGTTATCTCTGATAACCGTCAGCTCGATAGTTTCGCCTGGCAGATATTCGCCAATCAAGCTTGTCAAACCACCATGTTCGCCAATGGTTTTATCATTAACCTTGGTGATAATATCGCCAGATTTGATCCCAGCCTTGTCTGCTGGACCGCCCTGCTGCACCAACTGCCCAGAAACACCACCGACAAAAGCACCATGTTTGACTGATAGTTTATTTGCAGCCCGCGTTTCTGGCGTCACCTCCAGATAGCGCACACCAATGTATGATTTATTAATCTCACCTTTTTCCAGAACACTGCGGATCAGCCCTTTGGCTGCACCTATTGGGATGGCGAAGCCAATGCTCTGAGCATCCTCGACGATGGCAGTGTTAATACCAATCACTTGGCCGGCCATATTTAGCAACGGACCGCCCGAGTTGCCCGGGTTAATGGCAGCATCAGTCTGTAACAGGTCTGTCAGTGATTCAGGCTTCTGATCTTGATCGTCATCACTACCTGATGAAGCCTGGAGCGGGCGCCCCTTCCCTGAGATAATACCACTAGTAACAGTGTTTTGGAATTTGCCGAGCGAATTTCCGATGGCAATGACTTTCTGACCAACACGGACAGTGCTTGAGTCACCAATAGTCGCTGGCGACAGATTATCAACACCGTTAATCTTCAAAAACGCAATGTCATTTAGTGGATCAACTCCCACTAGTTTGACATTGGTGTGGCGGTCGCCCGAGCCAGTGATGATTTGGAAGGATCGCCCACCATTTACTACGTGCTTATTCGTCAAAATATAGCCGTCTTTACTGATGATTACGCCAGTTCCAGCGTTCTCTTGTGATCTGAAGCCATTACTTTTTACAGTGATAATCGATACAACGCTCGGAGACACCTGATTGACGATTTTCGAGACATTCGATTCTTCAGCGGTAACAGTCAGATTACCGTCAACCGTTGGGCCATGCGTACTGGCGAGCTTTGGACGCAGCACCATCATGAGTAGCACGCTACCGATCATAATTATCAACAAAAATAGCGCTGCTATGGCAACCCAGATAGCCATCATCCGTCGCCGTGATAGCGTAATCACCTGCGCGTTGTTATTTGGTTGACCTAGTCCCACCTCCGTCATCTATCAAATCCTCGTTACTGTGTTGAAAAATAGTAATATAACGCCTATCACTGCTACAGAAAACAAAACTGGCGGCATGATCTCGCTCCGTACGACTGCGCCGTTTTTCTTCCATGACCGATAAACCCGCTCACCCAAGAAAGATATCAAAAGCAAAATAATAGTCACCTGCGGAAGTTTGATCATGGTGAGTCCTGGTATAGCATAGGCAAAGGTCCAGTAGTACGCCAGCCAACCAATCTCCGCAAACATAATTCCCCAGATAGAGCTCAGCAAAACTGTTTGATCTTCTTTGTAACTGACCAAGAAATGCCGAGCGGCACTGTAGCCAATGACCATTGAGCCAGCAACAACTGCAATGTCTGGCAACAAATAACCAATGGAGAATAACGCTACCGTACCAAATAAAATGGCGATGGCCGACTGCAACATCATTTGCCAGCGCTTTGACATTGGTTTGATGATCACAAGCCAAATGATATAAAAGGCAGTGAAGGCAATTTGCACGGCGATATTCCCCACAGACAGGTATAGCAATGCCACCACACTCAATCCAACGATCAAGTCCACCAGGTTAGACTGGATATTCGTCCACCAAAAACGTGGCCTCACCGCCAGTACACGCCACTTACTCAAAATAACCAACACCACTGCAGCCACTGGTGATTGGACCATGAGTGTAATACCAAATAATACCAAAGCTAAGCTGATGTTCAACAGATGGTACACCACCTCACTAAAAAATGACTTGCGTTTAACGGTTCGCAGTAGCTCCATATCTCTTGATTATATCACACTATACAGGCTATACTAAATAGGATGGATGCAACTTTTCTTGATAGACACCCAAAGATTCGTGACAGCTTGGGGCTAATCGTTTTTGTTGTTGGCGTGGTGATCGGCACTCTGCTGATTAACACCTTTATTTTTCGTAATTTTACTGTTCAAGGTGCCAGTATGGAACCGACCATGTACACAGGTGATCGTTTGATTGTTAATCGACTACCAGTGACAGCGGCACAAATCAAAAACAAGCGATACGTCCCTGAGCGGGGTCAAACCATTGTCTTTAAAAACCCAAATTTTAACTCTTCAACAAATAAAGATGAGTACATCGTGAAGCGAGTTATCGCCTTTGCTGGTGAGCGTGTCACTGTTAAGGATGGCGTCGTTACGGTGTATAATAGCGCTCATATTCATGGGTTTAATCCTGATACTACAGTGAATAAAAATGAGCCCGGCCAACCAACCTCTGGCGATGTTGACACTACCGTACCAGAGGGGACTATTTTCGTCATGGGCGACCACCGACAAGAGAACTATTCGTGTGATTCCCGAAATTGTATGGGACCAATACCTTTGTATGACATCGTCGGACCAGTCTCTATGAGGATTTGGCCAATCACTAAAATCCGTGGATTTTAGCTACTTTTTCAGCAGTTGATGGATACGCTCAAAATCAACAGCATTTTTGAACGGTATGATGATTTGCCCAGCACCGCGCGTATTGGTGCGAATTTTAATCTTTGAATTCAGTTTTTTGGTCAAATTTTGAACGACTTCTTCATGAGGAATCTCGACCGGACGTCGCTTTTCAAATGGATTGTTTTTAGACTCTTTCCAGAGGACTATCGCCTGCTCAATGCGGCGAGCAGACCACCCTTCAGCAATGATTTTCTCTAGCAGCTCTTCTGCCACTTCTTTGGGCACATTGATCAATGGTCGAGCCTGACCTTCAGTGATTTTATAGCTAAAAACAGCTTCCTGGACGGCCTTTGGCAACTTTAGAAGGCGCATGGTGTTAGAAATGGCGCTAACCGATTTGCCACCAACTCGCTGCCCTATCTCGTCCAATGTCAAGTTGAACTGATCGCGCAGTTTCGCGTATGCCGTAGCAGTTTCCAAAGGATTGAGATCGCGGCGCTGCAGGTTTTCAATCAGAGACAGTTCCAAACGATGCTGACCAGTCAGCGTTCGCACCAGTGCCGGTACCTCGGTCAGCCCAGCTCTCTGAGCAGCACGCCAACGACGTTCACCTGCAACGATCACATAAGCACCTGCTTTGCCTGTCACTACCAGCGGCTGTAAAATACCATGAATCTTTATCGACTCAGACAGCTCATCAAGCGCCTCTTCATCAAACATCCGACGCGGCTGATCTGGATCGGCCATGACTTGCTCAATCGGTAATTGTTTGAGCTGACTAACTTTACCGTCTTGTTTGGCAGTCGGATCAAATGACTCATCGATCAGATTTGTTGGAATAAGTGAATCAAAGCTACGACCCAATCCCTTCTTCATCAGCCAATCCTCCCTATGATCTCCTTGGTCAGCGCCTTGTATGCTCGTGCACCCTTGGAGAAGCGGTCATACGCGCCAACTGGCAGTCCATGGCTTGGCGCTTCAGCTAAGCGAATATTTCGTGGAATAGTCGTTTGGAAAACTCGATCTGGAAAATGCTTCTTGATCTCCTCATGAACCTGCGTTGACAGCGTTGTGCGGCTGTCCATCATGGTTGGCAACACACCCAATAAATCTAGCTGAGGATTGAGCCCTTTGCGTATCAATTTCATAGTCTCTAGCAGCTGACCCAACCCCTCCAGTGCATAAAACTCTGCCTGCACTGGCAATAAGATATAGTTTGCTGCAATCAAGCCATTAACCGTCAGCAGGCTCAAGCTCGGCGGGCTGTCAATGATGATGTAATCATAATACCCCTGTAGATTGTTGATAGCGCGCCGTAGCCTGATGAACCGACCCTCAGCCTGCGCCAGCTCGACCTCAGTGTTTGCCAAATGTGGCGTAGATGGAGCCAACGCTAAATTTTTATATTCTGTTTGAATGATGGCGCTTTGCAGTGTTGCCTGACCGGTGATCACCTCGGTCATCGTGCGCGATAGATTGGACTTATCAATCCCTAGACCACTGGTCGCGTTGCCCTGAGGGTCAAAATCTATCAGCAATGTTTTCTTACCACTTTTTGCCAAATAATACGCAACATTAACACTTGTCGTTGTCTTGCCAACGCCACCTTTTTGATTTGTCACCGCAATGATTTTTGTCATTCGTTCCCCTTTTTACCTGCCCTAATTATAGCATGAGCGAAACAGAAATAACAGACATCAAAAAACCGCTTCTCTGATGGAAGCGGCTCTTTCGATTATTTGATTGACGTAATCTGAATCTTGGTGTATTTCTGGCGATGACCAGTTTCTTTGTGAACGCGTTTTTTGCTTTTGTAGCGGATGACGCGGATTTTATCGCCCTTGACTTCTGCTTCAGCAACTTTTGCCTTCACTACCACACCTTTGACGGTTGGTGTGCCAACTTTTGTTTTATCACCATCAATCACTAAAAGTGCGTCGAGAGTGAGTTCTTTTGTGCCTTCAGGGAGGAGATCCACCAAGAGGGACTCTTTTTCGCTGACAATGTATTGCTTGCCAGAGATTTTTACGACTGCTTTCATTTCGTTCCTTACAATATATTTACTATCAATGACCAATTATAACAGAGACGGACAATACATGCAACTAGTTTTTCTCTAGCTCGGCCATAGCGTTATTTGCCCGCAGCCAGCCACTCGGCGAGCCGCACTCCATGTAGTCGCCCTTGGCCTCGCCAACCGCGATAATACCGCCGCCCGCGATGTACGCGTTGATGGCGTCGGTCAGCTCAAATTCACCGCGTTGCGGATTGGCGGGTAATGTCCGCGCCAGTTCGAAAATTTCTTTGTTGAGGACGTAAAAACTTGAATTACTGAGGTTACTTGGCGCTTCTTCTAACTTCGGCTTTTCAATGATGCGGACAAAATTACCCTGCTGGTCGGTTTCGATGATACCGGTATGTGGGATAAACGACTCCTCAACAGGATTACCTAATAAACCGGCCGACAAGCCACGCGCCTCCACCAACTCTGCCAAATCAGCGGCATTTGAACCGCCATCGCTACGCCAGAAAAATTGATCGCCCATCACCACAAAGGCCGATTCGCCCGGTTCGATAAATTCACTCGCCAACCCCACGGGAATGCTCGTGCCATAACCGCCAGTGCTTGGCTGAGTTAAAAAATGTATTCGCACATCGTGTAACGGCGCTACTAGAGGTAATTTATCTTCTTTACCGGCACGCCGCAGATAATCGTTCAGCTGGATATTTGACCGATAGTAGCTTTGCACCTGAGTACTTTGCTCGCCCACCACGAAATAAATATCCTTCACACCAGCCCGAACAATATCCTGCACGATGTAGTCGACCACCGGCCGCGTCCCCACCGGCAGCATACACTTTTCGATTGATTTGGTAATCGGTAACATTCGCGTACCCCAACCAGCAACTGGAATGATAGCTTTAGTGATCATGATTTCTCCTTACATCTTTAGTTCTTTGTGGCTTCGCTTCAAAATTTCCAACATTGCCTCGTAACGCTGCTCATTGGCACTTAGTTTTGCATAGAGATACACGACATCGTCAACCACTTCAATGTTCACTTTGATATCTTGGTCGTACAACCACGCCATAAAAGATGGATTGAGCAGCTCAAAACTTGTCACTTGATTTTCGTCAGTTGCGTACACTTGATAACGCTTATTGAAATCGCCCCATTCCAAAG
>CAUQVC010000027.1:0-7619 GCA_963521715.1 uncultured Candidatus Saccharibacteria bacterium
TCCGCGCCAGCAACGTCTCAGCATGATGCCGCCTGATGTCGTCATTTCTCAGTGCCGTCAAGATCTCGAGGAGCTGCTCGTCATTTTGCCGATATTGCCGTTCCAGATATAGCACCGCCGGCTGTAACTCCTGCCACGCTTCCGAATACACCACAAAGCCACCGCCCTGCTCACCCGGACGATTGATCGGCGGTAATTGGAAAAAGTCACCACTCATCACTAGCTGAATACCGCCAAATGGCTGGTCATTTTCCCGGACACCGCGCAGAACCCGGTCAACCATGTCCAACCGAAAATCATGCAGCATGGAAATCTCGTCAATCACCAGCACATCAGTCTTGGTAATCACCTCACGTCGCGTTTTTGACAGCCGATCAAAAAAGTTGTTCGCCAAGTGATCACTGACACCAATACCACTCCAACTGTGAATGGTATTGCCGCCCAAATGCGTCGCCGCCAAGCCCGTCGTCGCTGTTACCGACACCTTTTTACCCTGGTCACGCGCCTGTGCAATAAAAGTATTCAGCAGGTGCGTCTTGCCCGTACCAGCCGCACCCGTCAGCAGCGCCGACCGACCGCTCATCAAAATCGCCAGCGCCAACTCCTGGTCCATACTTAACCTCGCGGCGGTTCACCCTCAGGCTCACCCAGCAGTTTTTTCGATTTAATTTCGTAGCGCTTGCCGGTAATTTTACTCTCGATGTAGTCCTCGTTAATCAAGTTCACAAACATATCCAGATCATTACCATCCATAATGATAATCGCGCCATTATCATCACTCATCAGCTCCAGCTGCATCTCGTCAGCATAGTCCAGCACCTGCTCCTGCTTGACCTCGCCGATCTCCAATTTCTGCAACTTATTGATGGTCTTTTTGCGCTCCTTGACCAGCGCATTCAGATCCAGCCCCTCCGGGAAACTCAACTTATATTCCTTTTCAATTTCCGCCACTTTCTTATCGGCAATCACTTGCTTCTTGTACTCATAGCCAAACATTCGCTCAAACTTGCCTGGATTAAAGGCGAAAATATCCTGACCAATGATCAGCACCTGGTTATCGTCTGGCACCTTAAATCCGACTTCCGCCTTAAATGTGCCAAACTTGCCGTCAGAAAACTCCCACGCCAGCGCGCTTTTGAGTGTTTGCCCCTGCTGGATCAGCTTAGCGGTGTAAAAGATTTTTTCTGGATCATTCGGATCAGTAAACCGCGCCAGCACGCCCTTCATTCGCTTAAACTCATGCTCAGTCTCCGAGAACTCCACGATATCATCACGCTCGTGCTCGATCAAATGAATCAAGGTTTCCGCTCGGCCAACCTTGGCGAGGTCTGTTCGCAGCAGTACGTTATCTTCCGCTTCACTCAACTCATAATCCCGCACGCTAAGGCCAGTGCCGGCGCCCAAATTAACTTGATTGATATAATCAAACAGAAATAACGGCCGAAGCTGCTGCTCAACATCGCCCTTCAAAGGCATAGCATACGGCGTGTAATTTTTATTAAACAAAAATAGTTCAATCTGTAGATCATTCTTTTTTGCGTCAGTCTGATTGGCCCACAAAAAAATATCAGTCGTTTCCCTCACTTCTTCCATTGCCCTAGTATAGCAATTTTTACTAGACACCGCCAGCTAGGAGGTTATATATCGACCAAATTGTCTATCTGCTTCAGTCAACATTGTTTCATCCACCATAATCTTACTGAGATCTTCCTGTTTCAATACCTTATGTGGCGGTTGGACTACAAATAAACCGATTGCCAAGGCCGCCATTTTTAAACACTGCGTCGTCTGTTCACGTGTCAGGTTGGCCTCTGGATTAAGACCTTCCTTCACCATTGGACCAGCCAGCCCTTCAAGCCTACCTCCCATGTTAGGATAATACCATGTAGTCACTATTCCCTGCTTTGCATACATCTCAGACGGTAGTACTATATTTTTATCACTACCTGGATCAACCTTGCCAGCTAGTTTACCGTGATCCTTACTATCACCAACACCCGCCCTGACATATAATGCATCGCCACGAAGATCAACCGCCGTGGCAACACCAATGCGTGCGTACAGCAAATCAGCCGGATCTGGATAGGAGTAAAATGGATGCAACTCAAGCTGCACGCGGTCTGGCACGTGTAATTCGCTCATGTTTATATTATATCAGAAATGTATTATTTAGTCAATCTCTCGCCTTCACGCGCTCGGTTGGCCCAGGTGTCCGCCAGTTCATTACCTTCATCGCCCTCGTGACCGCGCACCCAGCGCAGTTCTGCCTGCGAATTTGAATATAGCTCATATAGTTCATGCACGATGTCCAGATTTTTGATCTCGCCGCCCTTCTTTGTCCAGCCGCGCTGCTGCCAACCTGGCGCCCACTTGGTCACCACATTGATCCAAAACTCGCTGTCAGTATAAATCACACACGGAGCACCGTCTGCGTCCTGAAGCGCCGCGATCAGCGCCTTGCCTTCCATGCGAATATTCGTCGTCTCACCATCCTCCGAACCCAAAATCCACGGCTCAAGATCACGAATCACCGCAAACCCACCCGGACCAGGGTTTGGCGAAGCAGAACCGTCAGTGTAGTAAATCGTCATATGGCCAATTATATACCATTCAGTGCTCGTCTAGCCATATCACGAACGCGTTTAAGTAAGGATTTACGCCTATCTAACGTCTGCTCCTTAAAGTGCGCTACTCGTTCACGACTCTGGTTTGTCAGGTGATCTTCCTTAGCACTGTCATCAGGGCTCGTAAAGTAATCCTGTTTACGCTGCCAAATATCAATGACCGCATCAGCTGTCTCGTCAGTCATATTCACCAAATCGCCATATATCTTACGCAATTTAAAGAAGAAGTGTGCCGCTTTTTTACCAGTACGCGCCACCAAGCGAGCATCTGGTGTCGAGAACTGCATTTCAAATGGTGCAAACGGCACTCGCGTGTCACCTGTCTCGGAGAGACCAGTAATTTTTGCGTCAGTAAAGTCCCTACCGCTGTCTTTAAAGCTAAATAACTCCATATCAGCGTCAGGAATCATCTCAAGGACTGCCCTGCGAACATTCTCCTGAAATTCTGGAGACCCCTTGATAACAAAGCATTCCTTATCGCGTCCAGGTGATGGATATGGCGTAATATTCTCATCATTCAGGGCATTGATCACCGCCTCAGCATACAAATCGGCCATCTGCTTATCATCATCGGCGATCACCACCATGCCATACAGATCAATCGGGTGAAGATCACCTTCATCCTTCAGCGGCTGAGAATGCGGCTCATAATATCCTATGCGCCTTAGAAACTTTTTCAAATACGAGCCTCGTCCCTTACCACGAGCTCGCGCTTCTGCCTTAATACCGTTTCGCGCTGCCACAGTACCAACTGCAAACAGTGTATTATGAGGTGAGGTTGTCTCCACAGCTGGCCGCAAATCTGGCTTACCAAGCAACCGAGAAAAAATTTGATTAATATTATTCATAGCAAAATTAAATCGCTCAGGATCGACCGAGTCCTTAGGACCAAAATGTAGCGATTCAACCCTATCTACTTCATCAATCAATGGATCAATATCATTGCTCAAATCACTGCCATCCATACCATCGCCGATATTTCGCCCAGTAATGATATCTACTTCATCATTCAACTCAGATTCTAGATTATCAAGCCCAACAATACTACACACAGGGATCAAAAAGTTTTTTGCAAACACTGCTTGCCTATAGACTGCTGCGTCGTGATATGGAGTAGTCTTTAATTTGGCAAGTGTTACCGCCCCAACGATCATCGCTGTTTCTAGTCCAATACCCTGAGCACCCTCACCCTTAGTTGAGAACGTTTTGATCAAATCATCGATACGCGGTACTGGCATCGGCGGATTTTCAGACCATGGACTTTGCGTATTGTCCTCTCCTAAATCACCAGGGATCTGCTGACCATCTTCTAGCCGCAATGCTTTACCCTGCAATGTCGTCTCATCAATTCCTTCAACATATGATGCAAACAAGCCCTGCAAGACGTTATAGTCCTCAAGAATACCAATCACGACATCTCGCTGAGTCTCGGTGGTTATCGTTTCATCATTATCAAGTGCCGAGGTGATGTAATCAATCCGCTCATTCTCCTCGATATCCGTCGGCATCTCTATGATGAGCTTTGCCGCCGAACGACGCGCTGGTGTCATATGATGACCGCCAAACGTCTCCACTAGCTCCTTAGCTAAGGCTTCAGAATGAAAGAATATCTCACCTCTCCGAGAGAAGTTACCAGAATTATCAATCGTCTTTTCTGACTTTTGTGTATTATTTGTCATAATCAACAGATCACACTATATCACAAAATATAATATTTTGCAAGTATAGTACTTCCTTTGTAATTTCAATTCATCTAGGCAAAATAAATTCGCATCAACTCGCGTGCTACTCTGTCAGCGTCGTGTCGAATCAAGCTACGTTGTGCCGCCAGCGGGTCACTGGCAGCATTGGTGTTTTCCCAAACCTCATCAGCGATCAATCGTTTTCCCGAAGCGTAAAAATGCTTCTTTTTTAGCTCTTCTTTGTTCCATTCGACCAACATCTCGCCGTCTTTGGCATACCGGTCGATTAGTTCCTGAGATGGACGATGGTTATTGTATAGCACGTGGTCCAATTTGACACCTGCAAACCGTTCAATTTCACTGGCATAATCAGCAACCGTAAACTCATCAGTCTGACCAGGCTTGTTCACCAAATTACAAACGTATACTTTCTTAGCCTTGGTCTCAGCGAGCGCGTGCGTTACGCCACCAACCAGCAGAGCCGGCGCCAGACTACCATACAGCAATCCTGGCGCAATCACCACCAAATCCGCGTCCAGTATCGCCTGCCGCGCCTGAGGATTGATGCGAGCGGTCGGCTCCAAGTCCAGCCACGGACGTTCACCAACCGGGATAATCAATGATTCAGCCTCGTGTTGACCTCTCACAACCGTACCGTCAGCCAGCCGCGTAACAAGCGTTATATTGTCAAATGTAATCGGTTCTACTCGTCCTCGAATATTTAGCACTTCTCCAGCGACTTTGACCGCTTCAGTAAAATTACCAGTCATTTTTTCCAAGGCTGCCATGAATAGATTTCCAAACGCGTGCCCCTTGAGACTACCCTCGTCAAAGCGGTAGTTGAACAGGTCTCTCACCTTTGGCGAAGTACTCAGCGCCACCAAACACTGGCGGACATCACCAGCCGGCAAAACCCCCAATTCATCTCTCAGCTGCCCAGTCGACCCACCGTCGTCGACCATGTTGACCAGGGCTGTAATGTTGTGTGTATAATTTTTTAATCCACTTAGTAATGTAAAGCTACCTGTACCGCCGCCAATAACGACAATGTTTATACCCATCAGTTCCATAGCTTGACTATATCACGAAAAAAACCTACGTCAACGTACCCTTTGGTAACGCCCATTCGAGGAATGGCTGCTGTTGGTGATTAACCGCGGTGATGATGTGCGCGGCCACCTTGGCTGGGTCGTTAAAGAACAGATAGTCAACTGGTAGTTCCCGGCCATTCCAAAACGGTGTTTTCATGGCGCCCGGCAAAAATAACGCAACTCTCACGGATAATTTCTGCTCATCCGCCTGCATACCTAAACTACGCGCCAGTCCCGCTTGAGCATGCTTGGTTGCCACATATACCGCTTCGTCCCCGCGAGCTTTGACACTGCTGGTTGAGCCGATGATGGTTAATACTGACTTCTGATGTTGACGGGCCATCTTGCGCCACGCCCACTGTACCAACGGCAACGGACCAGCAAAATTCACTTCTGCCATGGAGCGTGCGTCTGGCTGATCCTCAAAATTACCACGCCAACCGTAGCCCGCCGCCCACACAAATTGTTCAATGTCATCGCCACCCAGCATCTGCTCAATCCGCGCCGGCGCCGCCTCAATCTGCTCAGAATAATACACATCCAGCGGGAAGCCCTCGCCGTGCTCCTGAGCGTTATGCGTCTTCCCCAGCACTAACACACGCTTGCCATTTTTCCTGAGCTGCCTAGCCATCTCCAGACCAAGCCCACTTGTCCCACCAAGAATAATATGCATATGGCTATTATAGCACCTTTTAACGGTATCGTTCCACAAACCGCCGCAACACCAGCTCTGGCCAAGTGATAGCTTCTTGTTGGGCGTTGGCTATCAACAGGTCAGCTTCTTCGGGGGCAAAATAACCAGCATGTTTATAAATATTGATGCGTAATGCCAGACCGTCAGCATCAAGTTCGGGGTGAAATTGTGTGGCGTAAACATTGTTGCCAGCGCGCAGCATCTGCACGCACGTGCTTGAGCGAGCCAACACCGTACAGCCGCTTGGTGGGTCAATCACACCCTCTTTATGCCCGACAAAACCGCGGAAAACTGATGGAAAATCTTTACATAAATAATCCTGTTCACCTTCTGACGTTGTAGAAATATCCACCGCGCCAACCGCCTCAAGATATTCAAAGCTCATCCGTCCACCCAAGGCCGTCACGACCGCGCCAACGCCCAAGCAGGCTCCCAAAAATGGCGCGTCTACCTCAATGATTCGACGCATCAACGGCAAGATATAGCTTTCAAATTGCTTCTGCTCGGGCGATTTTTGTGCTTCGTCGTATGCGAAATTAGCCGGACCGCCGCCCATGATGATCCCAGCATGATCATCTAAATTCACCGCTGGCTCATCACCACGTTCTAGCCTCAGCCGTACCAATTGATCAGCCTCTAGCCCACCAAATTTCAAAAATGCTTGATATTCATCATCTGACGCTTCAGCCTCAGGACGTGATTGTAGTAGTAAAAACGGTTTCGTCATAGCGCAATTATATCATTTCATACAGCCACTGATTTCCTGCCATTTCACATGCGCCGCATATGCCCGAGCTGGCGCATCTACCTCGCTCTTTTGCAGTAACAGTCCCTCTGGGTCAACAAACTGTACTTCGTCGCCCTCTTCACCTGGCTCAAAGTCAAAATTCTCCGGCCAGACACGGCAATAAAAACAGATTTGATTAGCGTCAATCCGCTCAATGTACATCTCATCCGACGCGTCAAAGAGTTGATAGCGCAAATCACCTTTGTAGCCGACTTCTTCGTACAGCTCGCGTTTCAGCGACGACTCAATCGTCTCACCGAAGTCCATGCCACCACCCGGCAAATCCCAATACGTCCGATCAATTTCTTTGACGACCAAAATTTGCCCAACGTCGTTGTAAATTAGCGCTTTGAGAGAGATGCGATACAGACAATCCAGATGATCGGTGCCATCTAAATTCTGCGTGATGATATGTCCTTTGGTGGTTTTTGTCATGAGAGTCATTATATTACACCCGAACGCCAGATAGCTGATACCATTTCACCTACAGTATATTCTGTCTTTCCAATATCCATGATTAACTACTCATTGGGTGTTAACACGTTGGGGATTATCTAATTGTGATACTCTTTTATTTTACCGGCATATTCAGTCAAAAGACTCTTTGAATAAATCTTTTCATTTCTTGAATTTCTAACTTCTTTCCAAAGAATGGAAGCTACTTTTAATTTGTTTAAATAGTTTCGACTATTTTCGTCTGCACAGAAATCCTTTAAAAATTGATTCCATTGACAAACCGAA
>CAUQVC010000028.1:0-7219 GCA_963521715.1 uncultured Candidatus Saccharibacteria bacterium
GAGTAGCTCAGTTGGTAGAGCACCGGTCTCCAAAACCGGGTGTCGCAGGTTCGAGTCCTGTCTCCCCTGCCATAGAGCCGTAGAGCCATAAAATAGCAGAGGTTTTCCCTCTGTTTTTTTCTCACCAGGCGTGTGGTATACTGATTTCATGAAACCATTGCAGTTATCTTCGCCGCACTTGATTATCATGGTCGGCGCACCGGGGGCGGGAAAAACACAGTTTGCGACTGAATTTGCCAAAATGTTCAATGCGCCAATGTTAAGCAGTGACACACTGCGTGAATTGTCGAGCGATGACGCACTGATTCACAAAGCTGCAATCGATTTGCTTCGAGAGTTACTCAAGCCAAGACAGACAATCATTTTCGACGGCAACACCGAAAAGCGTGCCTGGCGTTCCGACATCGCCAAAGTCGCTCGTGAGGCTGGATTTAAGCCATTGTTTGTGTGGGTGCAGACCGACCCCGCCATGTCCAGAGCTAGATGGCTTCGTTCACACAACGGCGATGAAGCGCTGTTCGAACAGAAATTACGAACTTTCTCACCACCGCATGCCAGCGAGCCCTACATGGTTATCAGTGGCCGCCACACTTACAATACGCAGGCAAAGACGCTTTTGAAAAAACTCAGCGACGCCACCCGTCCAGCTGCTTCTATACGTACTCAGCCCCGATCGATTGGCGGACGAGTACGGGTTCAATAAACAAGGAGCGAGATGCCAACCATCACCGATCCTGAATTTGGCGAGATCACTGTCACCAGGCGCGCATTAGCCAGTCGCGTCAGTTTGCGTATCGCACCAAACGGTCGCATCCGCATCACCATGCCGCTTCACGCGCCACTGGCTTCCGCCAAACTCCTCGTCAAACAGTCACGCCGCAGCATCCACCAACTCATCACTGAACAGCAAGGTGATTTTCCATACGGTACACCTCAACAAATTGGTAAAAGTCACAACCTACTAGTGGAGCAGGGAGCACCCGCTGTCAAAACCATCGGAACCACCATCATCGTCAGCGTAACGGACGAGCAAGATTTCACCGACCCGATATTTCAACAATCCATTCGCGACCACGTCGTCAAAGCCCTGCGCAAAGAAGCTAAAAGCTATTTGCCGCGCCGCCTCAAATTTTTAGCAGAGCAACACGGTTTTCGCTACGACAAAATCCGACTCACACATTCGTCCAGTCGCTGGGGCAGTTGTTCCTCAAACGGTACTATCAGCCTAAATATCGCCCTCATGAATCTACCGTTTGAACTATTGGACTACGTCCTCATCCACGAACTATGCCACACGCGCCAGATGAATCATTCGCAAGCATTTTGGTGCGAAGTTGCCGCCATCGATCCACGCTATAAACAACATCGCACCACCCTGAAAAAATACACCCCACACGTATAATGCTTATGATATACTGGTACATATGCAGGGAGGGAATCTTATCTATGCCATCATCATTTTACTTGTCATATCATGGCTGATGTTTCTAGCAGTCGTCGTCATCGCCTATCGCGGACGGCACCAGTCACGCCAAGAACTACGACGCAGTCGCTCCCGTGAACGGCTGGAACGCGACCGCGTATTGACACTAGTGAACAACCTCACTGACGCCATCATCAGCATGGACGCCCACGGTATCATCGGCCTCTACAACGCTGCCGCTTTGAGTCTACTTGACACCAACGCCAGCATCCAAGGCGTACACATTGATGAGTTATTAAATTTTGAAACTAACGACAAACAGCCAGTCCCGGTGTTTAAGGAGTTACGAAAATCACCAGCCATTCGTACCCGCGACGACATCATCATGCCCCTTGAGGGCGGTGACCGCGTGCGCTTGTCAGCCACTTTTGCGCCAGTACAGGGAGGCAGCGACACACTCACTTCGGACGGCTACGTCCTCATTTTGCGCGACATCACTCGAGTCAAAAGTTTGGAAGAAGAGCGCGATGAATTCATCAGTGTGATCAGCCACGAACTACGCACCCCCATCACCATCGCTGAAGCCTCACTCTCCAACGTTCAGCTCATGATGCACCGCGGCATGACCGACAAATTGGACGATTCGCTTGCCGAAGCCCACAAACAAATCATGTTCCTCGCGCGCATTGTCAATGACCTCAGCACGCTGTCTCGTGCGGAGCGTGGTATTGCTGATGAATCAGAGCTCATCAACGTCACTGAACTAGCCGAAAAACTCCGCCACGAATACGAACCGCAAGCAACAGAAAAGAAATTGGCATTTAACCTGGACGTCAGAGCAGGCGTTGGCAATGTCAATGTCTCTCGGCTATACCTTGAAGAATTATTGCAAAATTTCATCACCAACGCCATCAAATACACCCAAAAAGGCTCGGTCACCCTCATCATGAAACGCAGCGGCGGCAAAGTATACTTTGGCGTCAAGGACACCGGCATCGGCATCGGGCGCAGTGATCAGAAAAAGATTTTTGACCGCTTCTTCCGCGCCGAAGATTACCGCACCCGCGAAACCAGCGGTACCGGACTAGGGTTGTACGTGGCGGCCAAACTAGCCCGCAAACTCGGCTGTACCATCAGACTCGAAAGTCGCCTCAACCACGGATCAACTTTTAGCTTCAGCCTACCACCGGCAAAGCCCGCCAAAAAGCAATAATACTGCTCGCACTTGCAATGCATGCATTTTTTGTGCTAAGCTATACTTGACAGTCTGTGAAAAACAGACTTTTTAATTTGGGAGAAACACATGGCAGAAAAGGGTAAGCAGACAGGGAAAACCACCGTACGCCGCATCAAGGCAACGGATGATTCCCCTAAAAAAACCGTCAAAAAGAAACCAACCACCAAACCAGCACGCGCTATTCAAAAGCCTGAGTCAGATTCAGGCATGCGCGACTCATTTGTTGGTTATTTCAAGGGAGCGTGGGCCGAGCTGAAGCTGGTTCGTTGGCCAACCCGTGCCAACACCTGGATCATGACCGGCACCGTGATTGGCTTTACTTTACTGCTTACCACATTGATTTTATTACTTGACGCTGGATTTAACTGGGTCTTTGAGCAAATTTTGAAATAAAGGTAAAAGGAGTTTTTTATGGCAAACAATCGTTACGACTCAACCCGTCAGTGGTACGCTATTCACACCTATTCTGGCTACGAAGAAAAGGTAGCAGAATCCATTCGTCAGCGCATCAACGGTGTTGACATGGCAGACAAAATCTTTGACGTCATGGTCCCAAAAGAAAAACAAATCCAAATCAAAAACGGCAAACGCAAAGTCGTTGAAGCCAAAATTTTCCAGGGCTACGTTTTAGTAGAAATGAACCTAACTGATGAAACCTGGTACATCATCCGCAACACGCCTGGCGTGACTGGATTTGTCGGCGCAGACACCACACCAACGCCAGTTTCTGACAAAGAAATCGCCAAAATCAAAAAGCGCATGGGCGTTGAAGAACCAAAGCACCAGATTGATTTTTCAGAGGGTGAAGTTGTTTCCATCACCGATGGTCCGTTCAAAGGCTTTGACGGTGCGATCGCCGAAATCGACCCAATCAAAGGCAAAATCCGTGTCATGGTTAGCATGTTTGGACGTGACACGCCAGTTGAACTTGACGCGTTGCAGGTGAAAAAAGTCTAACGCGCGGGACCAGACAGGCAAATTTATCATTATTATCAAAAGGGTGGAGAGGTTTTACCATGAGCACACTAGAAATTCCACAACCCAGTGTTGATAACTCCAATAATAACGAAAATATTGTACAGCCCGGTGACGACACTGCCCAGGAGGCTACCAAAGCCTCAGAAGAATGGCTAGAAGCACTAGGTGAGCCTGATGGCAATGAGTTAGCAGATGCCTCCCGTAAACATCTAGCTGCCATAAATAGTTTAATCACAACCTTCGAAAGACTATCTGCCAATCAGACTATTGATGAGCAACAGCGTGTTCTAAATAAGTCCAGCACCTTATTAAATATGCAGTATCTCCCAGCATTACGAGAACTCGCCACCCATTATTTACAAGACTTACCGACAACACCAAAGCAAAAGGAATCTTTGCTCGCTTGGTTTGCCGATCTGATGGAAAGCGATAGACAGGCAGTTATGGCTGCAGCACATGCCATCGCTCCAGACAGTATTCCAGAAAAGCAGGCAGATATACCAGCGCAAGCTAAACTATATGTAAACCAACTATACGAGGAGTCCGTAGAAGAATGTGAAGAAGACCTCTCACGTATGCCTGCTTATTTTGCTGCCAATTTTGCAATATCCCTGGGGCAACACCAGGCCAATATGATAAATTCCACATACGACAGCATACCTACCGTATCAAAAGAGGCACAGACACCAGAGGACGACACTCCTCCACCTGAAATCCCAACCAGCCTTGAAATCAAAGACCCCAAAATAGCTCGCATGTTGATGTTCTCAGAAATTGGCAAAGAGGTGGTTAAAGCCTTTACTATCGCTGGCGGCGTGGCAGGCGGCATCTTTGCTGGCAATGTCATCACGCACTTTTGGTCACGCAAAAAATAATACGTCGCGCATCAAACTACCAAACGTCTTTGGCTTGCACGATTTCACTGGTGTGTGCCAGATAGTGCTGCAGCAGAAAGATGATTAACGCCACAGTGATAAACACCAATAAAATGACCACTACCCAGAGATTACCCATCTGCAAAATACCAGCCAACAAAACCGGCACCGTCGCCACACCACAAGCCAACACTTTACCCACCAGCAACGTCACCAAGGTGACGGGACACTGACAAAACCGCACTGACCGCTTCAACATCCGCGAACCGCCGCGCCCTAGCCAATAAGTGAGAGCGGTGAGGGTGATGAGCAGCACCAACGCCGTAGCAATCCCCAACGCAGCACTCAACAGCTGAGCCGTCAACGGCTCTGGCTCTGTCGGCACTGTCTGCATCAACGGTTCTGCGGTGCGCAAATTGATTGATAGCCCAAAAAACTTACCGCGACGAATCAGCCAAACTACGGCGGACAGGGAGATGATTGCGTAAACAAATAGGAGCAATGTGTAGCCCACCGCACCAAACGCGTTGATGATGCGCTTAATCGGGAGCGGGCCTCGCACGTTCATGCTTGAATTATACCATACTTTTTTGTATAATACCTATGTTACGCACACTTTCAATACGCTTCAACTAATTTTGAAAGGGTTTATCATCATGGCAAAGAAAGTCATTGGAAATCTAAAACTACGTATTCCAGCTGGTCGCGCGACTGCTGGACCTCCAGTTGGTTCAACCTTGGGTCAGTGGGGACTAAACATGATGGATTTCATCAATCCATTTAACGACGCCACCAAAGATTTGATGGGTAAAGACGTCATTGTGCACATTCAAGTGTTTGAAGACCGCACTTTCGCATGGAAATCATTGGGTCAGCCAGTGGACGACATGATCCGCGAAAAAGCCGGTATCCAAAAGGGTAGCGGCAAGCCACACACCGACAAAGTTGGTAAAATCACCCGCGCTCAACTGGAAGAAATCGCTGAAGTCAAAAAAGACCAGCTCAACGCCATCGACACAGACGGCGCCGTCAAAATCATCGCCGGTACTGCTCGCAGTATGGGCGTTGAAGTTACTGACTAATCAGTTTCTCGCGTCAACTACAAATTACTCTCGCTCAGGCGGGAGTAATTGTACATTATAACCAAATATGATATAACATGGGTATGGATCTGGCAGAATTTGCAAAGCTATCAACAGAGAACGAAAGGGGACTCAAAGACATTATCAAATCCGTTGTCGGTGCAGTAGCCATTACCTCTGCTTTGTTCATTCCGCCAGCGATCATACTGAAGGAAGCGGCCGATACCGCTGCCAATTCTATTCACATCAACACCGAGCCCACTTCGGTACCTTTAACTGAAAAAACATCATCAACCCAAGGTCCAAACCAAACACCACCAACTCCTAGAGGCTTTTTGCAAACTATCATCGACAATATTGGTGGTTAATCTAACGAAACAATTCAATGCTCATCACAAATACCGTATCCGACCCCCGTGTGTCAGAGGCACTCACCAGTGCCAAATTGGTCGTCCTCAGAACCGACACCATCTACGGCATCGTCGCTTCCGCTGCCAACCGCCACGCCATGGAGCGGCTATACCGCGCCAAGCACCGCCCAGCCAATGAATCATGCATCATCCTGGTCGCTGACATCTCCGACATCCCGGGTTTAACTGCTACTCGACGTCAGCACTACCTACAGCTGAATGCCGAGCGACCGACCAGCATCATTGTACCAGCCAGCAACGCTTTTTTGCACACCACCCACCAAAACGGCACACTAGCTTTTCGACTGGTCACCGGCAATTTAGCACGTCTCATCAACCAAACCGGCCCCTTGTTGGCACCCAGCGCCAACCCAGCTGGCATGCCACCAGCCAAAAATATCACCGAAGCCATCAATTACTTCGGTGATATGGTGAGTGTCTATGTCGACGGCGGAGAAGTAACAACTGCAGTCGCGTCACGCATCATCAAGTTGCAAGCTGGCGACATCGTCACTATTCGCGCTTAGTCCGTCCTACATCTGCACAAACGGTCGCGCCAGCTCGATGTCAGGACGCAGTTCTGAGATACGCATCAGCTCATTGTACTTAGCGATGCGCTCTGAACGAGACATTGAACCAGTCTTGATTTGTCCAGTTCCCAAGCCAACAGCCAAGTGGGCGATGGTGGTATCTTCCGTCTCGCCAGAACGGTGGCTCATCACCGTGTTCCAACCAGCTTCTTTGGCCATCTTGACTGCGGCGATAGTCTCGGTCAGTGTACCAATTTGGTTTGGTTTGATAAGGATGGCATTGCCAGCTTTTTGCTCGATGGCTTGTTCCAAGCGTTCAACATTGGTGACCAACAAGTCGTCACCAACCAACTGCGTAGTACCACCCAATTCCAGCGTCAGCTTTTGCCAACCACGCCACGCTTCTTCATTCAGCCCATCTTCGATGGAAACGATTGGGTATTGTGCGCGCAGCTCCTTATACATCTTGATCATTTGGTCAGTATCCATCACGCGGTTTTCCGTGGACAAATTGTACTGTTCCGTCTGGCTCTGATAAAACTCACTGGCAGCCACGTCAAGTGCAAAGGCAAAGTCACGCTCCAGCAAGTATCCAGCCTGTTCGATGGCTCGACTGAGCAGGGTGATCGGCTCAGAGTTGCCGTAACGAACGCGAGGCGCATAGCCACCTTCATCACCCACAGT
>CAUQVC010000029.1:0-6991 GCA_963521715.1 uncultured Candidatus Saccharibacteria bacterium
GGGCACAGCGCCGCTAAGCGAAATTGATCCAAGCTACAAAAACTATTTGGACGGTCAGGTCAGAACCATGAAAATGGGCTATTATGCGACGCTGATGCTTAACAAGGATTTCAGTAAACGCATTTGTGATATTTACGGTGAGGCATCAAAAGCCTGGCAGCAATGTTCGACGATGCCTCGAAATCCCACTAATCTGCGCAACATTGTCACTCAAGCTGGCATTTACGGCGCTGGCGCGCGCTTTGATGATATTCGCGAGATATAAGCTACGCTTTCTTAACCACCGCGTCGATCAGACCATAGGCTACGGCTTCCTCTGGTTTCATCCAGTAGTCACGCTCCATGTCGGCTTTGATTTTGGCGAGCTTTTGACCAGTGTTTTTGGCCATAATTTTTGCCAGCATGTCCTTAACTTCCAGTGTCTCTTTCAGGTCAATTTCCATGTCAGTCACCTTACCGCGCGTGCCTGACGACGGCTGATGGATCATCACTTTGGCGTGCGGCAAGCAAAATCGTTTGCCCTTGGCGCCGCTTGACAGCAAGAATGCACCCATACTGGCTTGCAGGCCGATACCGTAGGTCGCGACGTCAGGTTTGATGAAGTTCATGGTGTCGTAAATGGCCAAACCGTCGTAGACGCTGCCACCAGGGCTATTGATATATAATGAGATGTCAGCCTCTGGATCAACCTGAGCCAAATGCAGCAGTTGCGCCACCACGATGTTGGCGGTATGTTCGTTCACTTCCTCGCCCAGAAAAATTATTCGCTCGTTCAAAAGGCGTGAATAAATATCAAACGCTCGTTCACCGTCAGAAGATTTTTCGATAACAGTTGGTACCAAGTAGCTATTTACTTTATTCATGAACTATATTATAGCATATAGCCGGCGCCTCATGATACACTGAATATATGGAGAAAGCCATCATCGTTGCCTATGATACCAACCGCGCCATCGGACGAGGTGGCGATTTACCGTGGGGTCGCAGCTTGCCGGCGGATCTGGCGCAGTTCAAACGGCTGACCAGAGGCGGCAATGTCATTATGGGTCGGAAAACCTTTGAATCAATCGGTCGTCGTCCACTACCGGAGCGCGAAAACATCGTTATCTCCTCGCGGCCAACCGGCGTCAAAGGCGTTCTTACAGCGGTAAACCTGTCAAGCGCTTTGGCGTTGTCACGCTACCCAACCTTTATCATCGGCGGTGCACAGGTATACGGCGATGCACTGGGCATGCCGGAGATCGACACTATTTACGCCACTGAGGTGGACGCTACATTTTCAGGCACTGACACCTTTTTCCCAGAGCTCGACATGACCGTTTGGGAAGAGACTGACCGTGTCCACCGCCCAGCAGACGACAACAATGCCTACGCTTTTGATTTCGTGACCTACCGACGAAAAACTGTAGGATGACGGCAATTTACACCGCGATTGGTGCCTTAATGGGCGGATGGTGCTCGTAATTTTCCAGACGAATATCGTCAATAGTGAAGTCGTCGATGTTCTTAACATCTGGATTCAGCCACAGTTTCGGTAGCGGTAGTGGACGGCGCGACAGTTGCTCGTCGACCTGCGCGCTGTGATTGTTATAAATATGCGCGCTATTTAGGGTGTGGATGAATTCGCCGGGCTGCTTGTCAGTCACCTGAGCGACCATAGATAGTAGCAATGCATAACTGGCGATATTAAACGGCACGCCGAGGAACATGTCCGCCGAGCGCTGCGTCAGCGCCAGATCCAACTTATCTTTCTCACCATTTTCACCCGGGCGAACATTGAATTGGAACATAGTGTGACACGGCGGCAGTCCACCGGCTCGGGCGATATCATCAATTTCCGCCACGTTCCAGGCGCTGACAATATTGCGTCGCGACGTTGGATTATTCTGTATCATGTTGATGGCGTTTTGGATTTGGTCAATCGTCCCGCCCTTGCCGTCCGGCCATTTGCGCCACTGCACGCCGTAAACTGGCCCCAAATCACCCCATTCCTTGGCAAACGCATGGTTAGTCGCGATTTTACCAATAAATGTTTTCATGCCGGCGCGCCACTCCTCGCCATTGATTTCTGGAATGCTTTGGCCGGTTTTCTCCAAATAATTCTTGTACGACCACTCGTCCCAAATGTGCACGCCGTTTTGTGCTAGATATTCAATATTACCCGTGCCTTTGAGAAACCACAGCAGCTCATGTGCCACGCTGTTGAAATATAATTTCTTGGTAGTCATCGCCGGAAACCCATCCGCCAAATCATACCGCGTCTGCACGCCAAACACTTCCGTCGTTCCCGTGCCAGTGCGGTCACCTTTTTTCACGCCGCTGTCGCGAACCTGCTGTAACGCGTCTAGATACTGCCTCATATTTCCCTACTCCCTTTAGCTACAACTAGTATACCAAATACTTATTGACTCTTGGAGGCTACGGAGATAATTAGCAAATATAAAATACTAATTATTCATAATAATTTGGTTGCGCTCGATTGCTCGTTCACGTTCAACCCGAAGAATCTCCTGCGATTCTGAGCTATTGAGGTCTCGGACGTCAATATACACACCGTCACGAAGGTCATACCCCGAAGTCACCAAAACACCCAATTGCGAATCCGCATAATTCACCGATTCCGTTTGAGAAGTATAATCAATTAGGTTAAATGGGCTCGTTTCAAGCAATGCCGTACCACGGTTGTCTTTCCAGGTGGCAAATACACCAATCTTCTGGATAGGATGCTCGATTTTGTTTCCTTGTTCGTCGAACAGTGGTCCGCAAATTGGTCCAAAGAAAATATTTTCTATATCTGGCAAGATCTTTTTCAAAACATGATCAGCCGGCAATGACATGACTACGCCCAGTCGCTTGTCAAATTCTTGAGACAATGAGTACCGTACTGTCTCTGAATGACCTTCAAAGTCATTAACTTTACGACGTGGATCAAGGTGTTTCAGCTCTGGTGGCGAAAATAGTAGTCTGGAGTTTTTGGAAGGATTGGAAGCGTTGGGAATGATGTGAGCACTCTTTTCAAAAAGATCTGGTCGCCCCATAACACTAAATGGCGAGGCATAATGCTGTACTTGAGAAGGGTCTCAAGGTACTTTTTCCAGATCAAAACCAGCTTGCAGGAGGTTTTGTATGGTATCAAACGCGCACGCTATACGTAGCTCTCCGTCCTCGCCTTGGAGTTGGTTTGGCATCAACAATTGATGCCCCAGTCCTTTACCCAACTCTGGACCCAATAGATGGCCTACTTCATGCGCAACAATACTACTAGGAGCGCGATTATAATTAGCAATAAAATACGGGAAATATGACCCATCTGCGTCGTCAGGCTTCTGATAGGCCCGGCCACCATAGGTCTTCTCTTCTGTATCACCACCGTTGATCATCACAGCCATAATAGCACGACTGCCCAATACGCCTTTGTACTTTTCACGATATGATTTGGTAATTCTTTCTATTAATCCGTCAGAAAAACACCCACCAGGAAGATCGGGAGGAGTTTTATCTGTCAAATTAATTATTTTAGTGAATGCATAAGCTCCAGCAGTCGTGTCAGTTATCCACCCCGTTTGCTGCTGAACCTCCTCTGTAATATCACTAGTGCTTCTGCAATTACGGTAGCCCTCAGGTTCTAAACTCACTACACCAAGAGCGATATCATATGGCGGCAATGAACTAGCAGCCTCCTGTGGCGTGGGTCGAGAGGGTCCCTCTCCATATCGAGCTCCAAGATGATATCCTGCGCTTCCTACTAATCCAACACCGGCACCAACCGCCGCAGAAAGTCCCAAAAAACGACGACGAGACATTATGACTCGCTCTAGTAACGGTTGTTGCTCTAGTCCTGAATCGCACTGGAGAATGGCCGAGCTATGACCTTCGTGACGTTCACACATAACTAAGTGCTATTTTACACCATAAAGGCATTTTTGTCAATACCAGCAGAAGCGGTATAGCTGTCGCCAGAGCTACCCTGAGGGACTATTTGTTAAGTTCTATCAGTTTTTCGACCGTTTTGTCGGTGATCATGCGGTTTGCGATATCGCGGTGAACATTTGGATCATTAAAGCGTTCAGCTATTTTTGGATCTTTACCATACTGCTGTTTCATAGCCTCAATCTGTGCGGATAGTTCTTCGTGAGAAACCTCTACGCCCAGTTCCTTGGACAATTCCGCCAAAACTAATCCAGCCTTGACGCGTTTTTCGGCCGCAGGACGGGCTTCTTTGGCTCGCCAATCGTCCTTGTCCGTGAACTTTTGCGTCTGCAAGTAACTGTCCAGTGTCAATCCACGATACATCAAGTTCTGCATCAAATCTTGCTCAATTGACCGGACTTGATCGTCAATCAACAGCTCAGGCAATGCCACCTTAGACGCTTCCGCCAATTCACCAACCAATTCATCTTTCAGTTTCTCGTCAGCTTCACGCTCTTTCTGGGCGGTAATCTCACGCTTGATGTCAGCTTTGAGTTCGTCTGCTGAGGTGAATGGACCGCATTTGGCAGCAAATTCATCGTTCACTTCAGGAAGTGACAATTCATTGACTTTGTGCAAGGTCACCGTAAAGACAACGTCGGCACCAGCCAGTTCCTTGGCGTGATAATCCTTCGGGAACGTCAATTTCAAATCAAAGGTTTTGCCAGCCTTGTGCCCAACAACACCCTCTTCAAAGCCAGGGATGAATTGACCAGAGCCAAGTTTCAGTGCAAAGCCTTTTGCTGCACCACCATCAAATGGCACATCATCTTTTTTGCCAGTAAAGTCGATGACCGCTTCATCGCCCTCTTTGGCAGCGCGCTTAACTTCTGTTTTCTCAGTAAAGTTTTCACGCATCCGAGTGATGATTTCCTCTACTTCTTTGTCCTCAACTTTGACGGCTTGCCGTTTAGCCTTCAGCTTTTTGTAGTTACCCAATTTGACCGGTGGGATGATTTCTACTTCTGCAGTAAACTCCAATTCCTGGCCTGGCACAAACTTTTTCACGTCAACTGCTGGACGGTCCAGGGCTTGGATCTTTTCTGCCATGAAAGCTTCAGCAACCGCCTTGCTCAGGGCGTTGTCCAGTGTCTGCTCCTGTAACGCTGCTGGATTAACATGTTTTGCAGCAACACTGATAGGAACTTTGCCCTTGCGGAAGCCTGGCACCTTCACATCAGCCGCCATTTTGGTAAGCGCTACTTGCTCAGCAGCTGACAGCTCTTCGCTACCCAGTGAGATGGTCAATTCTACTTTAGTATCTGATAGTTTCTTTACAGTCGTCTTCATATCTGTTGATTATAACAGATATAGGGCTAAGCCTCAAATAAGGCGTCCTCGTCACCATCGTATCGGTGATCAGTCACCACGCTAATCATGCGGGTGAAATTGACTTTTTGTTCAGTTGATTCGACTAAGTTTTTCACGGTGTAGGTTTCTGATTCTAACTCTTCTGGCCCGACGAACACCGCAAACGGCACTTGCTTTTTGAGAGCAGCCTTCAGCTGTTTGTCTATCTTGCGACCCGTGATGTCGAGCTCAGCAAACACCCCTTCAGAGCGTAACCTCCTGGCAAGCGCATCGGCGCCGCTCATGACTTCTGGGCTGATCGGGATGATATACACATCGGTGTGCGTGGCCAGCTCTGGCAATAAGTCGTGGACTTCCAAAAATACCTGCATGGTGGTTGCACCCATACCGACACCAACCGTCGCCATCGGTTCAACACCAAACAATCCGACAAGCCCGTCGTACCGACCACCACCAAACATGGCACGATTGTTTTCTGGGGCATTGTCAAAGAACTCAAAAACCGTGCCTGTGTAATAATCCAACCCTCTCATCAATGTCACGTCAAACACCGCATTGGTCACGCCCTTTTGCCGCAACAGATCCATGACGGTGCGTATCTGCTGGACGCTTGGACTATCGCTCAGCTCAGCTGGTAAATCATCGACGCTCTTCATGCTGATCATCTGAGCCAGCTTCGGCAATCCCTCACGCGAGCCCTCAGCACCAAAAATTTCAATGGCTTGCTGCTTGAAGGTCTCCGGCGGAATCTTATTTTTCTTATCGAGCAACTTTGTCATCATATTTGCGCCGATGACATCCAGTCCCAAAAATTGGCCAAGGAGTTGATTGACCAATTGGCGGTTATTTACTCGCACCGTAAACATGTCGGGGCGCGCGCCAAAGTTCAGCACTGAGCGGTAACTCATCTCGATGATTTCAGCATCGGCCATGGGGCCGTCCACACCAAACAGGTCGGCGTTTAGCTGCCAAAATTCACGCTCTCGTCCGCGCTGTGGGCGTTCGTAGCGCATGAAATTTGCGATCGAATACAAACGTGCTGGCACCGCAAACTCGTGCCGCCTAGCCGCCACCATGCGGGAAATTGACGGCGTCATCTCTGGACGAATGGTCACCTGGCGTCCACCACGGTCTTCAAAAGCGTAAGTTTGCTCACCCGCTAATTCTTGACCTGACTTTGCCAGATAGATATCCATAGGCTCCAGTAACGGAGCGCCGTATTCTTCGTAACCAAAACTTTCGACGGTTTTGCGCCAAACGTTAAAAATATAATTTTGCAGACGTTTTTCCTCTGGAAAATAGTCTCGCGAACCTTTGTAACTTTGTGTTGATAAACTGCTCATGTTAGTTCCATTATGTCATTATTTCTTATATATATCAATCAAAAACGCCGAGGCAGAACTCGGCGCGGACAATCAAAAAATCAGAGTTCTACCTCGGCAACACATGCGGATGATGGAATGTGAATGAAATCATGAGTTGATTATAGGGCATCATAGGCTGTTTGTAAACATGTTTGTTGACAAGCACGCGAATAATTGATATATATATCAGCTTTTGCAACCGCAGAGGCTGGCGTCTCGCCTGGAGCCACCAGGCTGGAGACGCCCCACTTCGCGGAGAATATTTCTCTGCCCGACTCCAAGAGGAGTTATCATGGAGCAACGCGGTCGCTTTGACGGAAGAGAGGCTAGAATCTATCGGTCCGGAG
>CAUQVC010000030.1:0-6031 GCA_963521715.1 uncultured Candidatus Saccharibacteria bacterium
TCGCCGTCGCGAAGGTAAAGATTTCGTGGTCAAACGCGTCGTCAAATCGGCGCATGACTTGATTGACGCTGGCCAAAAGCTCATTGTCCTGGACGGTTTGTACACCTGGAGCGAATACAAAATCCTCAAGCACGAATTCCCTGGTCAGATGTCCGTCATCGCCGTTGTCACGCCAAAACACCTGCGCTATCAACGTATGGCCAAACGCCCCGAACGACCGATGCAGCCGCGCGAAGTTGACCAACGTGATTGGTCGGAAATTGAAAATCTAGAAAAAGGCGGACCGATTGCCATTGCCGACTATTTCGTGACAAACGACCGCGGACTGGATGAGCTGTATACGCAATTAGAAGCCGTCACCCACCACGAACATTTTTGCAAGGCACCTGAGCAGTGCTAAATCACAACACATCAAAAAAGCCAGACGCAAAATCCGCCTGGCTTTTTTACTATCACCCGTCAATCTAGCTCAGATATTCATATAACTTCTTAGCATCTTTGTGCTTCCGCAGTTTTGCCAAAGCCTTCGCCTCAATCTGGCGGATTCGTTCGCGCGTCACGGCAAATTCCTGACCAACTTCTTCCAACGTGTGGCTTTTACCATTGTCCAACCCAAAGCGCATACGGACAATTTTCTGCTCACGATCACTCAAGCTCGACAACACATCATTAACCTGCTCTTTGAGCAATTGATTAGTGGCTGACTCTTCTGGTGATACCGTATCTTCATCTTCGATAAAGTCACCCAACACCGAATCTTCTTCATCACCATCACGACCGACACCCGCGTCCAAGCTTGAAATATCTTGCTTGATTTTCATCACATATTCAATCTTTTCTGGCTCCATATCCAGCTCTTTAGACAGCTCTTCAATAGTCGGTTCACGGTTCAGCTCTTGCGTCATCCGTCGCTGAGTGCGCAACAATTTGTTGATGGTTTCCACCATGTGCACCGGGATACGAATGGTTCGTGCCTGGTCAGCAATCGCTCGAGTGATAGCCTGGCGAATCCACCAGGTGGCATAGGTTGAGAACTTAAAGCCCTTGTCTGGATCAAATTTTTCGACGGCACGCAACAAACCAGTATTACCCTCTTGGATTAAATCCAGAAAATCCAACCCACGGCCCGAATACCGCTTGGCAATCGACACCACCAACCGCATGTTCGCCTCAGCCATCTTATCTTTAGCCCTTTTATCACCCTGAATCACACGGTGTGCCAATTCCATCTCTTCTTCAGCATTGAGCAGCGGAATTTTACCAATCTCACGCAAATACAATCTGACCGAGTCATCAGAGATATCATCCAGGTATTGCCCAGCGTTCAGAGCGTCAAGGTCTTCGGTTTCCTCGTCATCATCAACATCATCGATGGTCGGCTCATCGAATTCCGTCTCATCAGTTGCTAATGGCCTGTTTTTTATTGGATCGTCGGTCACGCTTTCTCCTTAATTAGTGCGTTCAGCTGATGTCGCAGATCGTGAGCCAACGACTCATCATTTGCAGTTTCAGCGTCACGCAAATTACTCATTAATTGTTGTATTTTGTTTTCACGGTGTTTAGATATTACATGTTTGACCAATCGTGCCATCTCACCTGGTAAATCGTCTTGTTTCCAGTCGGCATAACGAGTGTCGAATTTCAACTGTACTATCTTTACATACTCCTCAATATTTTTCAAGTTTTCGGGTATCGGATCCAGTGCTGCATTGGGGTTTTGGGTGAGATATTTCAACAATTCTCGGGTGTTCGCATTATCTGTAGCTTCTGTTGGTACCGACGCCAGCCAACGCCTCACGCTTGGTTCTTGAGCCGCAAGCCCTAGTAGCATATCGAGCGTCTCGTCTGATGGTTTTTGTGGTGCTGTTTTTTTAACTTTTGATTGGCGAAGAACCGTTTTGTTTGTTGTGATACCAGACATCTTTGCTGTAAGAGCCTCTATACTGGCCCCTGTTTTCTCAGCCACCATCTGCAAATAATGCTCTTGTTCTACTGGATCATGCAAACTGCGAATCAAGTTCAGCGATGCAGTTGAAAAGCGTCGTTTTCCCTCAGCAGTCCTGACATTTTCTCGTTGCGAATATTGTTGTATCACCCACGCCACAGCAGGCGTAGCTTTAGTGATGACCAACTCCCATTGTTTCACACCATGTGTTTTGATCAATTCATCTGGATCCTTACTACCCTCTGGTAAACTAACAACCTCCAACTCCACCCCAATGGTTTGTGATAGTTTGATGGCCCGTTCAGTCGCATTTAAACCCGCTCTATCACCATCAAACGCTAATTTAATTCTACTAGCCAGCCTACTCAAGGCCTTGAGGTGCTGTTCAGTGATAGCTGTTCCAGCCGTGGCGACAACCTGTCGTACTCCTGCCTGATGACTACTCACCACATCCAAATTACCTTCAACGATCACTACTTCGTCTGATTTTCGAATCGCCTCTTTAGCCTGGGACAAACCAAAGATATGTCGTGATTTATCAAACAAAAGTGTTTGCGGTGTATTTAGATATTTTGGGGCATTTGCCTCATCGTGAATGATCCGGCCGGTAAACCCAACTACTCTGCCAGTCGCATCCATAAGTGCCACCACCATTCGACCACGATACAAATCACCACCAAATCGATTCGTTAAACCAGCATCGGCTAATTCTTGTTTTGAAAAGCCCCGCTTGGTGAGTGCCGTCACCAATGATGATCCGTCATCTGGCGCAAACCCAACCATAAAATCCTGAATCGTTTGTCGAGTCAGACCACGTTTTTTAACGACATAGTCCAAGGCTTTGGGTGTACGCAGTAGTGATTGTTGAAAGAATTTTGCCGCTAGCTCCAATGCTTCAGCCGCTCGTGCTCGCCGCTTGGCGGTTCTCCCATCACCGCGAGAGAACAAACTCAAATCCACACCTGCCTTGCGCGCCAAATGTTCCAACGCCTGGCGAAAATCCATCCCCTCCACCAGCATCACAAATGAAAACACATCACCGCCCTTGCCTGACGAAAAATCATGCCAAATCTGCTTTTCTGGGCTAACCATAAAACTTGGCGTTCGCTCGTCGGTAAACGGACTAAGTCCCTTCATATTACGACCTGCCCGCTTCAGCTGAACATACTCACCAATCACGTCCTCAATATTCAGTCGTGCCCGCACTTCTTCTTTGGCATCTTGCATGTCTTTATTATATCACCCTTTACCTCTGTTCGTGTTTATGCTTAAATAGTACTATGTATCCAAATGATCCATATTCTCAACCACCAACACCATCTGGTATTGATTATCTCAATCAAATCGCTGCTCCACCAGAGCCAGCTGGATTTGATAAGAAAACTAAAATCATCATTATCATCATTGCGCTGGTTGGTGTGCTCAGTCTTGGCTTCATTTGGGCGGCCAGTCAGTCAGGTTCTGGTCCAACGGTTTCTAACGCCATCATGAGGGTTGCCCGCCTACAAACCGTCACTGAACTACAGAAAAAGCGTCTAAAAAATAGCACAGTCACTGACATTAACAGCTCCCTTGATGCAATATTAACCACCGCTGTCAATAAAGCGACACCAATTGCTCAGTCAGAAAAGCTAGATATCAACAAAGCTCTCAAGGTGCCGGACTTTGAGGTAAAGCTCAATGAAAAGCTAGATGATGCCTTTTTAAACGACCAGCTCGATGCCGTCTACACCAGGGAGATGGCCTATCAACTTGAGCTACTTAGTTCAGAATTATCCAGCTTGTCAAAAAAAGCCAAAAAATCTGACGTCAAAGAATTCTTAGAAAAAACACAGTCAGACATCACTTCCATCAAGAAGCGTCTCGAGAGCTCTCCGGTATAATACCGCTAACCAACTGCCAGCTCAGCCGCGCCAAATCAAAAATTTCTTCATCACTCAACTGCCCCGAACAGATGATGGTGTTCCAGTGCTTTTTATTCAAATGATAGCCCGGTAGTACCGTTTCGTATTTTTCCCGCAAATTCTGCGCCAGCAATGGATCACATTTCAAACTCACTCTGAGCGGTTTTGAGCCCTCCGCTACCAATGCCACCATTTTCCCCGCGCCATCATTGCTCTTGCCAAATTTATACACCGCGATATCCTCGCCAAACGGATAGTCCAACCACACACCCGGCAAGCTCAAGATAAATTCTTCAAATTGTTTATGGGTCATGGTTGCACCTTCTTTAAATAATACTTAAGTTCCATGATACTGCCGCGAATATCCTCCAGCGCCCGATGATCCTCTGACTTGGCAAATTTCTTACCATATTTACCCTCAAACACCACTTTCCAAGCACTGACATCCAGCATCCGATAATGTAGTCTTTTTGACAACATAGGCCACCATTGGTCGATAAATCGCCGATCCTGGTGGATTGAGTTACCACCAAGCAAAATCCGTGGCTCATCTGCAAAATGTTCATCGCAAAATGCCAATAATTCACGCTCCACCTCGGCTAACGGCTTACCCGAAGTATTTTGTTCCTCCAAACCGCGCCGCGCTGCTGGATGCTGGTCCCAAAAGCTAGCATTTCGGTCCAGTAGCTTACCCAACTTCTCCGGATCATGTCGCACCACACCCTCATAGGTCGCAATTTCCGTAAAATCCCAATCCGTAGCGATTGCCGCCACTTCCAAAATCTCATCACGCACTGGATCTAGTCCAGTCATCTCCAGGTCAATCCATAAAATTTTTTTTGGCTTAAAAGTTGCTTTCATACCTTTATTATACTACGTTTTAGAGTCGTAGTAGTCACGAGAAAACCGCTCTGGCACCTGCTGCAGCAACCGTTCAACAGCGTCATCAAACTGTGCCGTACCGCTAAGCTCCAAGCGATTTTCTCTTTCAGCCAGAAAAACGCCAGATGCGTTGCCGTCAGAGGGAACAAAATTTGTCCGATTGACTAACTCATAGTATAATTCAGTAGCACTCATGTCTTCACAGCCATATGGCAACATCTGGTAGGACCTCAGATTTTCCACATAGCATTCAGCTAATTCGTCGCTGACCTCTAAAGCCTTGTCTAGTTGCAGTGTTTGCATGAAATAATCATCTCTTGGATCGCCATAAGTATCATCTGGCAGCTGAACGCTTTTAATACTTGCATCGTCAATTCCTTGAACTTGCATATCTGAAAGAAGCCGCACAGCCTTGAGAGCTAATTTGTTACCAATGCGATAGCTATTATCAGGATCGTGCTCAAATACCGTTGGCCTGATAACGTGCTCAGCAGTATCCAGCACTGCTTGAGTACTGGCCAACAGCCTCCAAGTGTCACCATCCTTGCGCATAAGCACTTGATTGATTGTAAAATCATGCTGCCTCATAAACTCAGCGGTAGACTGTACAGGCTCCGCACCATAGCCATTCATTGCATCACGCGGCGAAAAGCGCATTGAAAGATCGCTCGCTACCGCCCGAATCTCATCTGGATCATAATCGCCGCTAGCAATAACTTCTTCTAAAATTACCAAATCGACATCGCGAGGAGGTGGTAACTGACGGTCACTGTGTACTAGTGCCTCCAAAACCTGGCGAGCCGCCCCGCCCTTTACACCAATAAATGACGGTAGCTCATCTAAATCAAAACCCAAATTAGCCCGCTCAATAGCATCGGCAGGCAACTCATATTCATATATTTCATTGCAGCGAGCTTCCGGGTTACCGAGTTGCTCACAATCACAGTCTTTTAATTGAAGGTTCGCCACCCCTAAATCCGCATAATGTTCACCACTATCAAGCATTTGCAGAACACGAGGCTGATGCATCTTAGCCTCTATATCGCTCGGGTTCGGGCTTACTTTTTCCACGTACAATATTTTAGCATAAATCATTTAAAAAGTCAAACAAATACGGTCGGCGCCACTTCCAAAATCTCATCACGCACTGGATCTAGTCCAGTCATCTTCAGATCGATCTATAATATTTTTTCGCTTTACTCATACTACCTATTGTACACTTGTCATCTGTTTATCTGACCATAAAAAGCTTCTTGCTGTTCGCTCGTTAATGCCTCTTGCACCACAGCCCAAACCTTAG
>CAUQVC010000031.1:0-5714 GCA_963521715.1 uncultured Candidatus Saccharibacteria bacterium
GAGTTGCTGCGCAAAAAGCTGTCAGACGAAGGGTTGTTTGATGATGCTCGCAAACGATTATTACCGTCCCGACCGCAGCACGTGGCGGTTATCTCTAGCACCAATTCAGCTGGATACGCTGACTTTATGAAAATTGCTAATGAGCGCTGGGGCGGCGTTCGGTTTAGTGTGGTAAATGTGATGGTGCAGGGTGAAACGGCGGCAGATCAGATCATCAGGGCGGTTGAGAAGATTGAAAGCTTGGCGGAGCTACCAGAGGTGATCGTGGTGATTCGTGGGGGAGGCAGCGCTGATGATTTGAGTGTGTTCAATGACGAATTGCTAGTGCGAAAACTGGCGTCCAGCCGAGTGCCAGTTCTGACGGGAATTGGTCATGAAATTGACACGACATTGTGTGATCTTGCAGCTGATGTACGAGCGTCAACGCCAAGCAATGCGGCGCAGTTGCTACTGCCGGATAAGCAAGAGATGATCCGGTCGATCAAGCATCAGCTTCGTGGTGTGGCGCTACAAACAGTACGAGTGGTTGACGAGGAATTGGAACTGGTACAGGCGGCGCGCAGCAATGCTCTGGATAGCTGGCGTCAGCACGTTGAGGAGCTGCTGAGTGATGTACAGTCACGCATCAGGTTGATCAGTGAATACGATCCAGAATTAGCCCTAGCCCGGGGGTATGCTATGATCAGGGGTAATTGTGCAGTCGGGGAAGTGATTGAAATACAAACTAACAAAGCTTTGATGAAAGCGAGGGTTGAAGAATATGCAGAACGAGCCAACAATTAATGAGCTATTGGAACAGCTGGACAAAGAAATGGCATGGTTTCACAGTGATGAGTTTCGGCTAGAAGAGGCGCGTGAGCGGTTTCTGGCTGTCAAAAAACTGGCAGAGCAGGCAGAAGAGCAGCTGCTGAATATGAAAAACGAAATTGAAGTGCTGGGTGAGTAGTCCATCATGGAAGTAGTGATTGTTTGTGCGCTGATACTATTTTTGATATTTGGGCTGACTGCGTTCATCGGTGCACCGTATGTGCCGACGCGCCACACTGATATTCAGAAACTGTTGAGGGATGAACTGAAGCTGACTAAAGACGACATTGTACTGGACGTAGGGTCGGGTGATGGCGCCGTGCTACAAGAGGTGGCGAAAACTGGCGCTCAGGCCGTTGGCTATGAGATTAACCCATTTTTAGTGCTGGCGTCTCGTTGGCGGCTAAGAAAGTATGCCAAGAATGTGCGCATCAAATGGACGAATGCGTGGACGACGCAACCTGCCGACAACATCACGGTGATATATGCGTTTGGTGCAGGGCTGCATTTGAAGAAAATTTATCAATTGGCTCGGCAACAGGCGACCCACCAGGGTAGACCGTTACGATTGGTCAGTTATGGCTATCGGCTAGATACTACGAAGAACGACCGACTACTGAAAGAAGCTGGTCCGTATTTTCTGTATGAAATACGTCCTGACTTTACAGGAGACAAAGCATAAGCTATAATGCAAGATATGAAAAGAAGACAATTTGAACAGGGGTCAATCAACGGCTGGATGGTCGGTACGATTGGTTTTTTGGTGTTAACGTTAATCGCTGGAGCTGTGGCGGCTTGGATGTTCGTGGAGTACACACGAGAGAAGACTGGCGTTGACGCAAAGGTTGCCAGTGCGGTTGCCAAAGGCAAAAATGAGCAGGCTGAGCTTGACCAGAAACGATTTTCTGAAGAAGCTAAGAATCCACGCGTTGAATTTGTTGGGCCAAATGAATTTGGTCGAGTTTCGTTCATGTATCCAAAGACCTGGAGTGCATATGTCGATCAAGACGGTACTGACCGCGGTGACTACAAAGCGTACCTACATCCGGGCACTGTGCCGCCAGCACGCTCAAACACCAGCCGTTTTGCTGTTCGCTTGGAAGTACTAAACAGCGACTTTGATAAGGTGTTGAGTCAGTATGCCAACCAGTTGAAGAAGGGTGAATTGACCTCAAGTAGTGTTGAATTTAACGGTAACGCAGCTACTCGCTTGGATGGTGCTTTCTCTAAAGAATTGCGTGGTTCAGTGGTCTTGATGCGAGTGCGAGACAAAACGATTCGTTTTTCTACTGACGCTGACGTGTTCAAGCCAGATTTTCAAGCAATTCTCGACACGGTTAAGTTTGTTCAGTAATACGCCAATTGCTATACTATAAGTAGGTATGGCGGAGGTAAGATGGAATAATGCTGAATTTGGGCAGCTGCCAAGTGTAGCAGTGGCTGCCCATGAATTGAAGTCTCCGTTGGCACTCATCAGACAGCTCAGTCTGCTCCTGGAAGAAGAATCTTTAGATGAAGCTGAAACGCGTCGGATTGTCCGGCAATTGTCGAATATCAGTGATCAGTCGTTGGCGTTGGTACAAGATTTGGCACAAACGGCTCACTTGTCGCCGACGCTGTTTCCTCTGGAGCCCATCAATCCACTGGCGTTGTGTCAGCAAATGGCCATGGAATTACACCCGATGCTACGCTTATACGGTCAATCGATTGACTGGCCAAAAAAACAGTCAGCAAAGCGTTTGGTGGTGGCAAACAGGGCGTTATTGTCACGGATTTTAGCTAACTTTTTGAACAATTCGCTCAAATACAGCGAAAAAGATATGCCCATACGAGTGACGATTCGCCAAATTGGCTCGACATTGAGGATCTTGATCCGTGACCACGGCCCGATGATGAGCCGTGCGGATTATGCGCGACTTATTGACGAGATGGAGCAGCGAAAATCAGTTCGAACACGCCCTGACAGCAGTGGCTTGGGTGTATACGTGGCGTCGCAATTTGCAAAAGCCATGGGCGGAACCATTGGCCTGATCAGGCATCGTGATGGGCTGACGTTTTATGTAGAATTACCCATAAGCCAACAGATGAGTTTGCTATGAAAAAGGTGCTGATTGTTGAGGACGATCCAGTGTGGGCGAAGCTGATGCAGCATTATATCTCGGAGGCTGGCGCTGAGTCGCGGGTTGTTATTGCGCCGGGGCAGGCGCTGGAAATGATCGATGATTGGCACCCAGATGCGTTGGTTTTGGATATGTTGCTGGCGAGTGAAACGGGCATGGCGTTGCTGAACGAATTGAAAAGCCATGAGGACTTGGCTGATTTGCCGATCATCGTGTGTAGTAATGTTGGTATCACTCATGACGATATGGAGCCGTTTGGTGTGCGGGCGGTGCTTGACAAATCAACCATGACGCCAGCGCACGTGCGACAGGCATTGACGGAGGTGTTACTGTGAGTCAAAGTGAGCGCCTGCAAGCCATCGTCCTGAGAAGAACCGACTACGGCGAGGCAGATCGAATTTTACATCTGTTGACTTCGGCGGGGCGGCGCAACGTGATCGCCAAAGGTGTGCGACGCGAAAAAAGTAAATTGGCAGGCGGTATCGAGTTATTTGCGCTGTGCGACGTGGTGGTGCGACGTGGGCGCGGTGAGCTGGGGATTTTGACCAGTGCGCAGCTGCAGCAATTTTATCGGCATATTTTGGACAGCTATGAGCGGATGCAATTTGGTTATGAGATGTTGAAATTGGTCAATCGCGCGAGTGATCAGGTCGATGAGCCGGCCTGGTTTTCGGTGGCGCAGCAAGTGTTGGCGCAATTGAATAATGTGAAGGTTGAGCAAAAACTGATTGAAACCTGGTTTTACTTGCACTACGCTGGGCTGCTGGGTGATGAGCTCAATCTGCGCACTGATGTGACAGCCCATACTTTGTCGCCTGACAAAACATATATGTACGACAATACGGAAAAGGGGCTGCGACTGGCGGAGCAGGGCGACCTGTCAGCGGACGCCATCAAACTGCTTCGGCTCATCCAGGCGAAGCCGCTGGCTACTGTGGCGCAAATTGGCGGGATAACTGAGGTGATCAATGATTGCTGGCTGGCGGCGCGGCAGCACGCGGCGGTGTAATATTGCCCATAAAAATGCTATACTGTAGCTAATAATGTGAATCGCCATGTTGCCAACATGGAGAAAGGTTTTTTGAT
Source organism: uncultured Candidatus Saccharibacteria bacterium (assembly GCA_963521715.1). GTDB lineage: Bacteria > Patescibacteriota > Saccharimonadia > Saccharimonadales > Saccharimonadaceae > Nanosynbacter. The sequence goes on from CAUQVC010000031.1 coordinate 4,014, forward strand.
GAGTCAAGCAAAAATGGAAGATATTATCAGCCTGTGCAAGCGCCGCGGCTTTATTTATCAGGGGTCGGATGTGTATGGCGGTCTGAGCGGTACCTGGGATTACGGCCCGTTGGGCGTGCAGCTGAAGCGTAATATCATGAATTTGTGGTGGCGCAGATTTGTCGATGAGCGTGACGATATGTACGGCGTGGATGCGGCGATTTTGATGAATCAGAAAGTCTGGAAAGCGAGCGGGCATGTGGATACCTTCACTGACCCGCTTATTGAATGTAGAGAGTGTCATGGACGATTTCGTGCTGATCATATTATTAAAAATAAGGATGATTATATAAGTAAATTGAACCCTTTTTTTAATCGTAGAGAAACTCTTATCGATTCGTACGCTGGTGTTGAGTATACCCCTGAAACTAAAAAGGAACTCTACGACAAGTTGGTGGAGGCGGATCTTGTTGCGGGTGAAGCTACCTATCCTGCGCACGACACGGTTGATCAATTAAAGAATTATTATGTCTTACAATCACAAAAAGATGCTGTATCGTATCTTGGAGATTTTCCAGCGGCCTACCTTAACAATACTAAGACGAAGTGCCCACGGTGTGGTAATATCGCTTGGTATCCAGCACGGACATTTAACATGATGTTCAAAACGCATGTTGGCGCGACTGAGAGTGAGGACAGTATTTCTTATCTCCGCCCCGAAACCGCCCAAGGCATCTTCACCAATTTCAAGAATGTCGTTGATAGTTTCTATCCGAACTTGCCGTTTGGTATCGCTCAGCAGGGCAAGGCGTTTCGCAATGAAATTGCGCCGCGCGACTTTGTGTTCCGCTCTCGGGAGTTTGAGCAGATGGAGATTGAGTATTTCGTCGATCCGAAGCATTGGCAGGAGGCGTTTGACGAGCTACTGGCGGCGACGCATGATTTTTTGGCAGAACTAGGCTTGAACCCAGATCACATCAACGAGCTGGACGTGCCAGCGGAGGATCGGGCGCATTATAGCGAAAAGACGATTGACATTGAGTATGATTATCCTATCGGCCGTGAGGAGTTGATGGGTATTGCGTATCGGACCGATTTTGACCTGATGAACATCCAGCACGCCAGTGGCAAGAGCATGGAATACACCGTCAAGGGGACGAACAAAAAAATTGTTCCGCACGTCATCGAGCCGTCGTTTGGCGTTGAGCGGGCACTGATGGCGGTGTTGTCGGGCGCGTACCGTGAGGACGAGCAAAACGGTGAAAAGCGGGTGTATTTGGCGCTGCCAGAGCACTTGGCGCCAGTTAGATTTGCGGTGTCGCCACTACTCAAAAACAAGCCAGAATTGGTGGAAAAAGCTCGCGAAGTTTACGCTCAGCTCGCCAAAGCCAACCCCGGTCGGGTGATGTGGGACGACAACGGCAACATCGGTAAGCGCTACCGCCGCCAAGACGAAATCGGCACGCCGCACTGCGTGGTGATCGATTTCCAGACTCTAGAGGACGACACCGTCACCGTGCGTGAGCGGGATACGACGGAGCAGCGTCGGGTGAAGGTTGAGGAGCTATAGATACTAGAGATGAAAAAGTAAATTGGGTTTAAGGAGCTACAATATTGACAAAAAGTAGACCTGAGTTTGATAAAATTACATCGTTTGATGAGTTTAATAAATACTATTGGTATCGTGAAGAACTTTCACAGATATGCAAGTCATTAGGATTA
>CAUQVC010000032.1:0-5285 GCA_963521715.1 uncultured Candidatus Saccharibacteria bacterium
GTCAATAACCTTGCTTAAATATTCTATCTAGAGCGTCTTTTTCACCAGCTCACGCGTAAAGAACTCGAGCTCATCGCCTTCTTCTACCACAATTTTCTTGGCGGTTTTCAGGCTCAAGCCACACATTTCACCTTCAAATACTTCTTTAGCCTCTTGCTGCTGGCGCTGTACGCTTGAAACCTCAACTTCGGCTATCTGTTCACCTTTACGTTTTAAACGAGCCAGGAGGCCCTTTGAAACCTTTCCACGCATCATTTCACCACCAGCGATCACCTCTTCACGCATCGTACGGAACACACCCTTCACCTTAAGCGCACCGATCTCTGTCTCTACTACCTCTGGAGCCAAAAGATTCTCCATGGACAACCTTGCATCGTCCAGTAGTTCATAAATCACTCGGTATAGGCGTACTTCCACTTTCTCACGAGAAGCCAACCGCTTAACAGCAGGCGGCAGGTCAACGTTGAAGCCGTAAATGACAGTATTTTCACCAGTTGCTAGATGAATATCATTTTCGGAGATATTACCCACGCCATGACCAATTACCCGCAGTTCAACTTCACCATTTGTCTCGATCAATTTCAAACTATCAATAACTGAGGTGAGAGAGCCCTGCACGTCAGCCTTGATGATGACGTTAAATTCTTGTGCATCATGTTTCTGATTCATCATCTTGAGGATATCAGCGCCTGTCACGTTGGTAGTTGCCGCACGACGCTCCTGTTCTAGCTTGGCTTTAGCTGCCATTTGTCGCGCTTCTTTTTCATTTTTCGCGATGACAAAACTATCCCCAAACTGTGGTAATTCCTTAAATCCTGTCACATTCACTGGTGTTGAAGGGCCCGCTAGTTTCATGGCCTTACCACGAAAGTCCAACATGGTGCGCACCCGACCATAAGCCGTCCCCGCAACCAAGTAGTGCGATGGTTTCAGCTGTCCATGTTCCACCAACAAACCAACCACGGCACCACGACCAGTCTCCATATGCGCCTCAATCACCAGCCCTTCCGCTGGTGTATCAACGTCCGCACGCAGGTCTTCCATATCTGCCACCAACAGGACCATATCCAGCAATTTATCAAGGTTTTGACCTGTCTTGGCGCTCACCTCAACCATGACCGTGTCACCGCCCCATTCTTCAGGGTTAAGTCCATGCTCAGAGGCCAATTGCGTCTTTACCAATTGTGGGTTAGCGGTATCCTTATCGATCTTGTTAATCGCCACCACAATCTTTGCATTCGCAGAACGCGCAAACCGGATAGCTTCCACCGTCTGAGGTTTAACACCATCATCGGCCGCCACCACGATGATCACCACATCAGTCAAAACCGCTCCGTGCTGCCTTAGTGCAGCAAACGCTTCGTGACCAGGTGTATCAAGTAGTGTGATTGTTCTGCCGTTACGCTCCGCTTGATAAGCGCTAATATGCTGCGTGATGCCACCAGCTTCACCCTCAGCAGTCTTTTTATCCAAAATAGCGTCAAGCAAGCTCGTTTTACCGTGGTCGACGTGTCCCATAACCGCTACGATAGGCGGACGCGCTACAGCTTTATCTGTCAACTGATGCACATGACGCAATGGTGTATCTGCAGCAGCCGCCTGTTTGCGCTCCAGCTGCACATCCAAGCCAAGTTCTTCCACTACGATCTGAGCGGTATCAAAATCAAGGCGTTGATTGATTGTTGCGGCGATACCGTTTTTGAACAACTCACCAATCAGCGTGGTCACGGATAAACCAAGGGTCTCTGCAAGCTCACCGACAGTTACTGAATCTGCAATTTTGACAATTTTTTCTGCCATGATAAGCTCCTCTCACCTCTGGTACGTCACCACGCCTCAGGGATTTTGTTCTAATTATTTTTTCTTTGCTTCACCAAGTGTCAAAGAGATCTTACGGCTCTCTTTATCAATATCAAGCACCGTAAAACTCTTGCGCTCATTCAAAGTGAACACCTTCTCTGGATCAGTGCCGTCACCGCCCAGTTCAGACACATGAACCAATGCCTCAACTGCTGGACTTAGTTGTACGAAAGCGCCAAACGGAGTGATGCGAGTAACCGTTCCTTCGACTTGATCACCTGACTTGAATTGTTCAACTTCCTTCAACCAAGGGTCTGGGGTTAGTTGCTTCATACTGAGGCTCAAGCGGTCCTTGTCGATAGCGATGATCTTTGCTTCGATCGTCTCGCCAACTTTTACGTAGTCGCTTGGGCTACTGACGCGCTCCCAGCTGATTTCTGAGATGTGCACCAGGCCTTCAATGCCTTCAACATTCACGAACACACCAAAGTCAACAACACCGGTAACAACACCACGAACTGTGTCACCGATTGACAATTGCTTAAATCGTTCTGCCAATCCTTCTTTGATAGCTTCTTTTTCAGAGAAGATCAACTTGTTAGCTTTTCGGTCAGCGTCCAATACGCGAACTTTCATTTCAACATTAACCAACGCATTCAAACGCTGCAAAATTTCATCCTTGTCGCTTGAACCGACTCGTGGGTAGTGCTCAGCTGACAATTGAGATACCGGTAAGAAACCGCGAACCCCTTCGTATTCAACCAACAAACCGCCACGGTTTGCGTCATATGGGGTAATCGTGATGATTTCACCACTCTCCAGCTTCTCAGTAACTTCATCCCAGCCTCGATCCTTAGCCGCTTTGCGCAGGCTCAACAGGCTGTATCCGTTGTCAAGTTCTGTATCAATAACACTTGCGGTAACTTCGTCACCAACAGCGCAAGTCTTTGAAAAACCGACTTCACGTCTTGGGACCAAACCAACGCCCAACGGCCCCAGGTCAATCAACACCTCGTGCTTCTTTACTGACAAAACTGTACCGTGAACTACTTCACCAGCTGTCAATTGTTTAACATTATCGCCTGCTTGTGCCAGCAGGTCATCCATTGTAATTGTGGCATTTGCCATAAGTCTTTTCAGACTCCTTCCTTAAAATTAATATTTTTGAGTCACACTAAAAAAGTAGACATCAAGCTATCTTTATAGTACCACAATCTGTTAGCAAAAGTCAAAGAGAGACTATACAACCTTCCGAGAACGGACGTATGCGACTGCCATACCTGGAATAACTCCAACGACCAATAATTCCCCAATGTGATCAGCTGGACCGGTTGTCGGTAGATTCGCAGTGCTACCGCCATTAGTAGCGGCGGCAGGAGCAGCTGGAGTGGCAGGGCCAGTCGGAGTAGTAGGGGCGGGCTGCTGTGTCACTGATGGCTTCTGAGCATTGCCCGTAGACTGGTTCTTAGGCTGTTCTTGTTTTTGTGAGTTATTTGACTGGGTGTTGGTCGTGGTGTTTGGCTTAGATGTTTCAGATTTGTTTTGTTCGGATTTTTCATCTTTTTGGGCAAGTTCTTGTTTTTGTGAATTGTTATCTGTCGCTACAGGCACTACAGCATTGTTATCTTGCTGACGAGCAGTATACAACAAACCAAGCGCCAAAATAGCCAGTATTACTCCTACCACCGTAAAAGTCATCACTGAGCCTCTTTGTTGATTGGTCTGCTTCATACTAGTCTCCACATTTGCACATTTGTCTATTACGAGTCATTATAGCACATCTGTTCTACCTCTGTAAAGTAACATGGTATACTAGTTTTACTATGTCGATCGATGAATTACTCCTGTTAGTTAGGCGTGACTTTCCGAATTACACCATCACTACTGGTGATGATTTTAGTTGGGCGCCAGCCGCTAAAACGATTACAGTTGATACTAAGCATAATTCGCCTGCTCAGCTACTTCATGAAGTTGCCCACGCCGAGCTTGGTCACCAGACCTTCTCTCGAGACATTCAGCTCATAGAAATGGAGCGAGAGGCCTGGGAATACTGCACTAAGGTTCTAGCGCCACGCTATGATGTGTCGCTAGCTATGGACGACGATGTTGTCCAGGAATCGCTTGATTCCTATCGGTTGTGGCTCACCTCCCGTAGTAGCTGCCCTCATTGTGGAGCTATTGGGTTACAGAAGGCAAAAGATACCTATTCTTGCATGCATTGTCACGTCCAGTGGCAGGTCAATGAGGCAAGAACCTGCCGCCTAATTCGGACAATAAAATAACACACCTGGCATTCCAAGGTGTGTTATTGATCACCAAAATAAGATTTAACTAGTCAGCTGAGACAGCTGTTGTCTTGCGGCGACGTGAAATCCTGCCGCCTTTAGCACCAGCGATACGAGCCAATGCTGGGTTAGCAGCAAAGCCGCCAGTACGACTGTTACGTCCACCTTTAGCACCAATTTTTGCGTAAAAGTTTGGGTCTTTTGCCAAATTTTTAGCTGCTGCTTTCTTACCGCCTGCTTTTGTTCCTGCCATGAAAGTTTTCCTCCACTATTAAAAGATTTCCACATGCATTATTGTGGAAACCCTCACCTTTATATATCACACATGATATGTGTTATGAGTACATAATAGCATACTGCTAATACTTTGTCAATATTTACATTATCTACATATTAGGTTACACTCAAAGAGTAGTGATGTTCACCACACAGTTCTCGTCTTCTGCGAGATTCGAGAATATATAAAATAGCGCCCTGTCCAAGGGCGCTATTTTGTTAGTTGTTTGAATAGTTACTTAATACATAAAGATAATGATAAACAGGTTCATATAATAAAAACCACCCTATTCGGGTGGTCTCTATATAATTCGGCACCGTGCTAGTTTCCCACTTTCGCAGTATGATCGCCGCTGAGGAGCTTAACTTCTGTGTTCGGAATGAGAACAGGTGTTTCCTCCTCGCCATGGGCACCGAAGTAAGGCTTGCTCCTCATAGGTTCCATTCAGGCAACCCGGGGAAGCCTTGCTTCGATGTCCAATAACTCTCTGCACGGATGAATTTTTAATCAACTATAGTGTGATGATACACACCAATTACTAGTCAAGTCTACCTTATCCGTAATGTTTATGCAAGCATAAACTCCACGGACAAGGACATAAAAAGGCAATGGGACTATTAGTACGCTTTAGCTCCATGCATTACTACACTTCCACCTTGCGCCTATCAAACAGATAGTCTTTCTGTGTCCTCATAGGGAAACCTTATCTTGAGGTTAGTTTCGCGCTTAATATGCTTTCAGCGCTTATCTAGTCCGCACATAGCTACTCGACAATGCAGCAGGTGGCCACAATCGATACACCAGAGGTGCGTCCGCCCCGGTCCTCTCGTACTAGGGGTAGATCCTCTCAAGTTTCCTATCGTCCATACCGGATATAAACCGAACTGTCTCACGACGTTCTGAACCCAGCTCGCGTACCACTT
>CAUQVC010000033.1:0-4745 GCA_963521715.1 uncultured Candidatus Saccharibacteria bacterium
CGGAGGTGTCCCAGGAGCGTTCCTGGGACGTGATTGTAGCCGTATCTGTCCATGGACCAGGGTCCGTGGGGTCAACGTGGAGATAGAACTCCACGCGGGCCTTTTCACCCTCGTTTAGGGTGATCTTCATTGTCAGCACAGTGGAGGAGCACTCCATTGTATCGACTGTCGTGCGATGAGTGTATAGGGGTCTACCCCATACACTCGCCTCTTTGTAAGTTCCTGCTTGCGACAGCACGGTGTTGCTATCGCAAGCAAAAGCTTGGCCCTCAGATGTGAGTTCATCCCTCAGGATGAACTCTTGGGCGTCCGTGGTAGCGGTCGGGGTTACTAACGTAACCTCGACCAATGAGGAGTCGTTCGGGTGTACGACCCCCCATTTTGCGACTCCAGGCCCGGGCTGGCTGCAGCCCGGACACTCCCCCCCGTGGATCTCAGTCCGGCGGGTTTGACTGCCGATCTCCCACAGGAGGTCCCGGGTTTCCCCGGGAACGAGCGTGTCGTCAATGTCGACGCGCCACCAGCCATACGCCTCGAAGGCGTAATGGTTGGCCACCTCAACGGCATCGGTCAGTGTGATACTGACCTTACCGCCTTTGTAGACGGCGTGAGCGATAATCTCGCCATTTTCGGTGGCGAGATTGATGGGGGCACCGTAATCCCCCAGTTCCGCCGGTGGTGTGAAGGTGATACTATCACCTTCACAGTGCCCATCTTGCAGTGCAAGGCCAAAACCGAACTCCACGGCTTTGTAAGCCGCGAAGTCTTTGCCATCGAGAGTGCGGATGTACTCCGCACTAATCTCATCGGCTGTGATTGGGCGGGCTGTGCACGACGACGTTGCCGCCGTCGTATCGGTGTTCTCAGGGGCAGCAGCTGCTGCCCCTGAGAACCCGAACACTAGGGCTAGCAGCGCAAATAGCGCTGCTAGCCCATGTCGCTTTTGTGTCATGGGATCTCCTAGCGTATAGGGATTGAAAGGATACAGATGTTAAAGTACATTTTGGTTCGCGTCCAGCTGGGCTGGAACAGCGAATCACAAAGACTCAAGCTTTAACATCCATATCCCACTGGGCTTTAGTATTCTAGCATAAAATACAGAAAAATGCAATACCCCCACGGCTATCTCGGCGACATCACCCCAGTAAAAATCCCGCCATGATCGGCGGGATTTGATGGGTCAAACTGTCAAATTAACCATGTCTAGAGGTTGTTTTCAACCTTGATGCCAGGACCCATGGTGGTGGTCACGGCGACGCTTTTGACGTAGGCGCCTTTGAGGCTGCTTGGTTTTTGGGCGTTCAGGCTGCTCAAAAATGCGCGGGCGTTGTCTTGCAATTTGTCCGCACCAAACGACACCTTACCGACGCTCAAGTGAACGATGGCCTGTTTGTCGACGCGGTATTCAACCTTACCAGCTTTGGCTTCGGTGACAGCAGTTGCCACGTCTGTTGCTACGGTGCCAGACTTTGGATTTGGCATCAAACCACGTGGGCCGAGCAAGCGAGCGTATTTACCAAGCTTTGGCATGTACTGTGGTGTTGCCACCAAAATGTCAAAGTTCAGCTCTTCTTTGTCCAGCTGCTTCAAGAATTCTTCATCACCGATGATGTCGGCGCCAGCCTTTTTGGCAGCAGCGTGTTCTTCTTCTGGCGCAAATACTGCGACGCGTACGTCTTTACCAGTACCGTGAGGTAGTGACACGGTCGAGCGAATGTTCTGGTCTGCCTGGCGTGGGTCAACACCGAGCCGAACGTGCAGTTCCACTGATGCGTCAAATTTGACTGGGCTGGTCTTGGTCGCCAGCTTCAAAGCTTCTTCCAGGGTGTACACTTTGTCTTTCTCAATCTTTTTGGCAGCTTCTTGGTATTTTTTGCCGCGGCGCTCTAGGCGTGGTCGGGTGACTGGCTTTGGACCTTTTTTGATGTGTGCTTCAGCGTCTTCGTCTTGCGGAGTGGTGTCGCCTGCTTCTTTGCGAGCTTCCTTCTCTGCTTTAGCTTCAGCTTCGTCCAAAGCTTTTTGGCTGCGCTTGCCTGCTTTGGCGACGTGCGCTTCGCGAACTTCGTGTTTTTCAGCGCCCGCGATGGCAGCTTCGATTTCAGCGATGGTGTTCTTCTCGCTGACTTCCAGGTTTAGTTCTGCTGCTTTTTCCAGCAATTCGGCTTTTTTGGCCATGAGTGATATCCTTTCTGTGGTGCAATCGGTGCTCGGTTCCTCCGAATTCACCTCCCAACATTGATTGTTATTCTCGCTGATTATATCAGTTTTGGTGACTGTTTTCAATGAGGCTCGTGTGTCGAACGCCGAAAGGCTGTGACGAAGGTATTGCTTGGTACCACAAACACGTCTGCTTGTGAGCTGTCATCTGCTGAGATGAGCCGTAGTCCAAATCGCCACTGTCCGGATATCTCCTCACAGTCTAGTTCTGGCTTGGCGTTGATAGTATAGTCGTCAAACGTCTCCTGCCATTCACCGTTATTGTCAGTGTAGAATATTCCGTCAACATAAAACTCGCCTGGCTCAAGCATATGTTCCGTCAAAAAATTCTCATCAGCCATGAGCTGGGTGCATAGCTCTGAGGCCTCGGCTTGCATTAGTTTAGTGACGCGTTCAGCTGAGATGTTGCGCTGACTCAAATCAGTGACGCGATCGTTAAGTAGATATTCGGTGGCCTGGATTGATTGACTACGCCATTCGTCCTGAAAAGTCGCCAGGTAGTCAACTGACTGGTCGTCGTTTTCTTGTTCAGGGTAGATGAGGTCGATATCCGCTAGCTGATCAAATGGCACAATGGTCTTTGTTGCGCCGTGGGTCAGCTCAATATGAAGTTTAGGCAGTAGCTTCGCTTCCCCGTCTTCTAAAACAATAGGTACAAATACAGCGAGTTTGTCAGCGATGATTGGCTCGGTTTGCTTAAATATGTCGACTATGGCTTGACAATGCTCCGAGTCGGCAAGTAGCTCATCAAACTCCGTGGTGGCTTTTTCGGTGAGTCGTTGTATGATGAGCTGCTGTTGTTCGGAGTTAAGCTTGCTGAATGATTCCCTCGATAACACTCGGTTGACTAGTCCACCGGTATCATAAACTAGTTCGGCGTAGTCTGACGGCTCTTCTGGCTCTTGCTGACGAATCTCCATGATGTGAGATACATCCAAGCGGTCGCCGTTATCGAGCGCCAAGCGTACCGTGCGTTCGCCCAGCTCTGAACTGACTTCAAACCGTGCGACTGCCTCTGAAAATTGTTCGACGCCTAATATAGGTTCGCCTTCGCTGTTGGGGTGAGAGGTCATGGCGGTGATATCGACTGGCTTGCTCAGTAAGTCAGGGGTGAATAGTTGATGGTTCAGGGTTGTCTGTAATGCCTCGTCTGGTACATCCAAGGTAGTGTAAGCCATGTCCATCAGACCGTCCAAATCAATTGGTCGCTTCGGGGGACTGGTAAATGACGCTTCACTCATGTACATATATTATACCAGTGAATTGCAGAAAAATCAATAGTAGTGAGCTCATTTAATGGAATAGTTGCGTTTTTGGCAACACTGTGATAATATGTGTAATTACTATGGAACGCGAGAAGAGCAATTTCACACCTGGTGGGCATGATGAAACAAACGTAGATGCGACCTTTGATGACATTATGACTGGTGCAGGTCTAACTGGCGAAGATATGGCTACGGTCCCTAGGAAGTGTCGAGATTGTCCAGTGCTAAAGCACAATCTTGGGGGAATAGCTTGTATGCGCCAAGAAGTACAAGAAGGCCTGAGTATAGATACTGAACAAGTAAAACAGCGTTTACTGATGATGAGAGAGGCGGGCCATGAGGCCTTGGTGTCATTGACAGATGACCAGATAGGTCAAATGGCTACTAGTGCTATAGCCCATAAGCAAAGAGAGGTCATGGAGATATTAGACAGCTTTGACAGGCAGTCAGCTAAATTACAAGCTGGCGTAGACCGTCTTACCAGTCACTGCGCAGGGCCTCTTAAGATGCGCGGTTCACGGGATGGTAAGGAGGTTATCACGACTAGCTGTATGTCGGCTCGAGTGGCCCATCCAGGTGAAACAAGTTTTGCTGACGTACACTACAGTTAGTGGTCTATCGCGTGGTCTGATACAATAGATCATATGGACTTTATCACAATTACACACATCAGAGCACGTCAAATTTTAGATTCTCGAGGTAATCCAACCGTTGAAGCAGATGTCATATTGAGTGACGGCTGTTTTGGTCGGGCTGCGGTGCCGTCTGGAGCGAGCACTGGGTCTCACGAGGCAGTAGAGCTACGAGACGATGAACTGCCATTTGGTGGCAAGGGAGTTTTGAAGGCGGTTGAAAATGTCAACACGGAAATTGCTGACGCACTGCGCGGTATGAGTCCGTTTGACCAGGAAGCTATCGACCAAAAGATGATCACCCTAGATGAAACGCCAAACAAGAGTCGTTTGGGTGCCAATGCCATCTTGGCAGTCAGCTTGGCGACTGCTAAAGCAGCAGCAGCGTCACGTGGTGTGGCACTGTTCACCTACATCAACACCTTGGCTGGCAATCCACAGATGAGCTTCCCGATGCCGATGGTCAATGTCATGAACGGCGGTCAGCACGCGTTGGGTGCAACGGATATCCAAGAATACATGATCATCCCAGTTGGTGCATCAACCATGCAAGACGCAGTGACCATGAGCGCCGAGGTGTTCCATGTGTTAGCAAAAGTTCTCAAACAAGAGGGCTACCCAACGACTGTGG
>CAUQVC010000034.1:0-4282 GCA_963521715.1 uncultured Candidatus Saccharibacteria bacterium
GCTCTGACGTGGTGGTGTTTAGCTCCAATCCAATTCCGGGCAACGAGAAGAACGTGGTGCGAACAGTTGATGGTTTGATGCGCGAGGGTTCTGATGTGATTCAGAATGGCAAAACACACTTGACGGGTGTTGGGCCGCTACACTTGTCGGGTCATGGCTATTACGATGATCACATTAAGCTGATTAACGCCTTGAACCCAACGTACTACATGCCAATTCACGGTGAATTCCACATGCTGGTCCACAATGCGCGGCTGGCAGAAAAAGAGTGTGGCATTCCGAGGAAGAATATCTTTGTGTGTGACGCCGGTGATATTATTGAAATTGATATCGAACGCCAAGCTAAGAAGGCTGGTCGAATTCAGGCTGGTGGCGTGATGTATGACGATACGGGCGCTATCGTCTCTGAGGTGGTACTGAAAGATCGCATTCATATGTCTCAAGAGGGAATGTTTGTAGTGGTATTGACGGTGCAGCGCGGTACGGGACGGCTGTTGACTAGTCCGGATATTATCTCCCGAGGATTCATTTACTTGCGTGATTCTGAGGAATTAATGAACATGATCCGCCAGTACTTGAAGCAAAAAGCAGCGCGCAGTTTTGCCGGCAAGTATGACCTTGATGTGGTGAAAAAGGAAATCAAGGATGAAGTCACGCACATCTTGTACGACCAGACGCGTCGAACACCGATTGTTATCCCTGTTATCAATGAAATTGGTGGTGGCTTGAAAGCTCCAGGAAAAGTTTCTCGGGGCGTCCAGGGAGCAGCTAAGCCAGAAGCAGCGGCTGATAGCCTAGTTGTACCAAAGCTACCCAAAAAACGATTTCCGGCTAAACAAGTCCCTGACACGGAGGCGAACGACACCAAGGCTCGAGAGCGACACAAAGCACCGGCTTATTAGACATGTTTGATAAAGTATGATATAATAAATAAGTGCGATAATCCGTAAAACGGGGTATAATAGATAATAGTTATGCCTAAAAAACGAAAGACTACGAAAAAGAAATCAGTGGCGACTGCGCCAAAGCATGACGTACCGAGCGGTTTTTGGTCGCAAGTTGGGGCGGTCTTGATGATAGTGCTGTCATTACTGTTAGTGGTGGCATGGTTTGATGTAGGCGGTCCAGTGTTGGAATGGACCAACCACGCCGCTTTGAAGGTCGTTGGTTACGCTATGTATGCTCTGCCAGTGTTGTTGGTGTATATTGCGGTGGAGACTTTCCGCGCAGAGAATAATCGATTGCCAATTGTCATGAAAATAGCGGCTGTTTTAGAGGTGGTGTGGCTGAGTGGACTGTTTGGACTACTGAAGACTGCCGCCCGCCCGGAGGCTGGTGGTGTTATTGGGGATGTTGCTAATAATATAATGATGACCCTGGCAGAAAAGCCAATCATCGCTCTGATATATATCGTTCTCATCCTTATTACCGCGTTGTTCATCACGCTCATGACCCCAGTTGAGCTGTTCGGTAAGATATGGGAGATGATGCGGCGTGACTCTTCGGAGGATGATGAGAACAAGGCAATTATGCGACAGGCCGCCAAGGCAGAAAAAGCTGAGCCACGAAAGGTTAGCGAGATTAATTTGAACGCTGGTGTGCCAACGGTAGATACGGAAGAGCCAGTCAAAGCCAAAAAATCGTCGCCGTTAAGTAGTTTGCGGGGTAGCGTAAAGCAGGATAAATCTGCCGAGGAACAGGCAGCATTAGTTTCGGTGCATGATCCAAATTGGCAATCACCAAGCTTGGATCTACTAGAGAAGAAGCAAAGCCCAGCTGATGCTGGCGATATTCGGCAAAATGCCCAGATCATTCACGACACCTTGGCAGAATTCAACATCGACGTGGAGATGGAAGATGCCAATATTGGGCCGAAGGTGACGCAATATACTTTGCGGCCGCCGAGTGGTGTAAAATTGACGCGCATCACAGCACTGGAGACGAATATTGCTTTGAATTTGGCGGCGCAGAGTTTGCGGATTGAGGCACCGATTCCTGGGCAAAAGGCCGTTGGTATTGAGGTGCCAAACCGACGAGCGGCTGATGTGCGACTATATGGTGTGTTGGATTCGAAACAATGGAAGCATGCCCATGAACCGTTGAGCTTTGCTATCGGTAAGGATATCTCGGGTGAAGCAGTGGTTGGTGAGCTGAATAAGATGCCGCACATGTTGATCGCTGGTCAGACCGGTTCTGGTAAGTCGGTGATGATCAATACTCTATTGACTAGTTTGTTATATCGCAATAGTCCGAGCGACATGAAATTGATCTTGGTTGACCCAAAGCAGGTGGAAATGGCACCGTACGAAGACATCCCACATTTGCTGACGCCAGTGATTACCGAGCCAGAAAAGACTATCTCGGCCTTGAAATGGGCGGTCAATGAGATGGAGCGGCGGTATAAGTTGTTGGCGGCGGAGAAAATTCGTGATATTAAGAGCTATAACAAAAAAATCAAGACTGCTGGCACGAAAATCCCGGTTGCTGATGAGAACGGAAATGTTCAGCAACATGAAGACGGGGCGATGCCATACATCGTCATTGTGATTGATGAGTTAGCTGATTTGATGATGGTGGCAGCGCGTGATGTTGAAGCGTTGGTTGTTCGCTTGGCACAGAAAGCCCGAGCAGTGGGTATTCATTTGGTCTTGGCGACGCAGCGGCCGAGTGTTGACGTGATCACTGGTTTGATCAAGGCGAATGTGCCAGCACGAATTGGCTTTACCGTAGCTTCTCAGGTTGACTCACGAACTATTCTGGATCAGATTGGCGCTGAGAAACTGCTTGGTCAGGGTGATATGTTGCTGTACACACCAAGCATGAGCAAGCCAAAGCGTATTCAGGGTGCATGGGTGACCGATGACGAAGTAAATAAGATAACCGACTATCTCAGGATGCAGTCAGCACCGCAGTACAATGATGAAGTGGTTGCGCAGCCTGTCCAGCTCAATGGCAAGGGCGGCGTGATGGTGAATCTGGAAGGTAATGACGGTGACGCGATGTTTAAGGATGCTGTTCGCTTGGTCATCGAGAGTCGTCGAGCCTCCACTAGTTTATTACAGATGCGGTTGAAGATTGGGTATGGTCGAGCTGCTCGTATCATGGCCGAGATGGAAGACCGGGGGATTATCGGTCCAGCTAATGGATCGAAGCCACGAGAGGTGTTGGTATCAAGCCTTGATGAACTTGGTGATAGCTAATTTGAAATGATCTAGTTATCGTGCTGTTTGGTATTCTCCAAGTAACGTGACTTTGTGACCGGTTGCGGTGATTTTGTTGATGGCGCGACGTAATGATGGGCCAGCAGTATCAACGGTTATGAAGAATTTGTAGTTCCACGGTTGGCCGATGATAGGTTGGGACTGGAGGCTGGCAAGGTTGATGGACTGGTTAGCAAAGGTGCGGAGTATCTCAAGCAGGCTGCCTGGTTGGTGGGTAGTGGTCACCACAAGCGTTGCTCGATTGGCGTCAGTCACTGTGGCAATTGGATCAAGGACGAGAAAGCGAGTGATATTATCCTGACCGTCTTGGATGTGTCGCTTGAGAATTGGCATATTGTGTAGCTGAGCGGCGACCTCACCAGCGATGGCTGCTAGGTGTGGTGAACCGTGTTGCTTGATGAATTCGACAGCGCCAGCGGTATCAAAATATTCAATTTGTGCAGCGTGTGGTAGGCGTTCTTGGAGAAAATGCTGGCATTGTGACAAGGCAACAGGATGTGAATAGACAGTAGTAATGTCCTCAAGCTGTGTGCCTGGATTGGTGATGAGGGTTTGTTGAATGGTAAGTGTCACTTCACCAACGATAGGAGCGCTGCAGGATTCGATGTGACGGTAGGTTTCGTTGATGGTGCCGTAAATGGTATTCTCTACTGCCACGACAATAGCGTCGGCTTGGCCGCGGGCATAGGTTTGAAAAACATCGCCAAAGGTCATACAAGGAACGATGGTGGCGTCAGGCCCGTACCATTGTTTTGCTGCTTGTTCGTGAAATGATCCAGCTTGTCCTTGAATAGCGATACGCATGAATTTTATTGTAGCACGGTCTAGTGGGTTTACCACTGGACTTTTATATCAGATTACCGTATAATACGAGGGAATAATAACCTAAGGTTATGTGAGATAGCATAACCATCCGTGAAGGATTCCGAAGGAGGAAACATGAACGAATACGAACTGACCGTTCTTATTCATCCAGATTTGGAAGCAAATTTGGACGCGGCGCTGGACAAGGTTCGAGCGTTGATCAAAGACAATGGTGGTGAAATCACCAAAGAAGACAA
>CAUQVC010000035.1:0-3510 GCA_963521715.1 uncultured Candidatus Saccharibacteria bacterium
AAGCTAGACAGTGGGCTTGATTGGAGCTTTTTCATCACATCTTTCAAGTCTTTTGCATCAGATGGTGCTTCAACCTTCTTGGCATCGCCATACATGACGCCTGTCTCAAGAGAGACCTTATTGCCCTCAGATGAACCCTCAAATTCTACGCGGCGAACTTGTCTCTTTGAGTTGTCGATCCACAGCTTCAGAGAAACATCTACCTTCTTGAAATCAAGTGCATCTGTGTCGAGCGCTTTTGAGCTACTACCACCACATTCTTTGATCTTCTTGGCGTATGTTGTTTCGCTCAATGCTTTGGCAAAGTTTTTACGTTTCTCAAGAGTCGCGTCACTCAGGTCAATTTCAAATCCACGCAGACCATCTTTTGTTCCCAAATCTTTTTTGATTTGTAGGAAATTGTTGTCGCGGTATACTTGAGCGATCTCTTCGCGAACAGCAGTATCATCCTTAGCGCGGCGAACTGCATTCATCACACATTTTGCTTCTTCTGACTGCTCTAGGTCGTCTGAAGAGATCTTGATCCAGTGGCCGTCGATCTCATTGATGAGCGTCTCAAATTGTTTCAGCATCGTTTCTTTGAGTGATTTTGTCTGAGATCGGCCAGAAATCGCACCACCTGGCGAGGAAACACTTTCCATGTAACGATCTATCGCTGTCTCGATTGAGCTACGAACATTATCCAGTTTAATATACGTTGCGTCTTCAGTATTGCGTACATTCACTTTTGGCAGAGAGAACTGGATTGACTTGTCAGAACCACCGGCGTTAACTGTTATATCAGCCTGCAGCTCTTGACTCTTCTCTGCGTCTGATGATTTGAGCTTGATGGTGACTTTTTGATTACCCTTGCCTTCAAAAGTCAGCCGTCCTTCAGTGACAGAGTTCTTCGACATGATCGCGTTAACAATTGACGCTTCCAGCACGCGCTGTGGGTTATTAAATACCAACAGATACCACAACAGTCCTGCAATCAAGCCGATGGTAACTAACGACCCCACAACCAAACTAATAATCAACTTTTTGCGGTTTTTCTTTTTCGGTTTGTTGATCGCGCCCATGATAGGCGGCTGTTCAGCCGGCGGCGTTGACTCAGCCGGTGCTGTTGTTGGCTGCTGTATGCTCATATACCCTCCAAATTACTACTATGTTATGTATTATATCAGCTAATCACTAAAACGAGAGAAAAATGCATTCTTCCTGGCTATCCACTCTGGCGTTTGGCGAACTAATTTGTTTTCATCAACCGCTGTATGGAGGTTAATTTTGATGGCTTCCTCCAGCCAGACACCGCCCGAAGAACCTTTGAACAGCGCAATACCGTCTTTTTTCAGTTTGTCGCGCACAAAACTACCAGCTTCGATGGCGTCTTTGCATTCTTTTACCTGGCAGCCACGCTGACGAGCCGATGGCGCCAAATACTGGTTGGCCATTTCTCCAACTGTCACTACCCAGTCAAGTTCATTGGGGTTACACAGATAGCCTAGTTTAGACATTTCTTGTGGCATCGACTCTCTCAAACCGTTGATATTGCCTAGGACAGCGATTTTTTGGGGAGCGCTCAAACTATACAGTGTCTGGATGGCGGCAGTCGTGGTAGATGGCGACGCACTATAGCTGTCGTCCAGAAGCATAGTACCATCAGCACCGCGCAGCAGCTGCATTCGTCCTGGAATTGGACGCAGTGCCGCCAAGCCTCGCTGAATTGAGCCGACATCCATGCCTAATTTGACAGCCACGGCCATGGCAGCTACTGCTGGTCTGAGGTTGTGTTCACCCAGTAGTTTCAATTGCGTCTGGATACCCTCTGGATATTCTGGCGACACCATAGCACCAAAATGCCCTTCAGTGAGCGAAAAATCATGTTCATCAAAATAATATTCTGCAACCCCACTGGTGCCATAAGTGGTTATATTAGGATTCGTCACAAACGCCGCAAACCGACCTTCAATATCATCGCGATTAATCAACGCCATCCGAGAATTATTACCCAGCGTGATCATTTCCTGAGCGACTTCTTCTATGGTATGTTCGACGCGCATACGCCCTGTGGTGACAGAAGTGATGACGGCAATGTCTGGCAAGATGACTGTTTTGAACCAATCATGAAAGCCAATGCTTTGTGGGCTAAATTCCTGGACGATCACTTGCGCTTCTGGATGCTCAGCGCGAGCTCGTTTTTTGACAGCGCGGTACATGTTACGGCGTGCGAAGAATCCCCATTTTTTTTCAGGACCCTCAGGATAGCGTACTCCCATAATCTGCAGCAAAGTCTGCATGTGAGATTTTGGCTCCAGCTGCGGCATAGCGATAGCATAGCGCTGCGACAAAACCGTACCGATGGCGATCTTGGCGCTCGTTTTGCCAGTACTACCCGTCACCGCTATCAATTTGACATCCGCGTGCGAAGCAAAAAACTCACGCACTAACAATGGGATTTTCTTTTCAAATGATCGTCGAAACATATACTCATCATACCATAAGCGACTTGCCGAAACCAACGCAAGTCGCCGAAATAGCAAAGCGGAGCTGCTACGCGCCCACCCGGGGCATGTTGAAAATGTGTTTGTCTTTCAATTGGCAAGCATAGGAGATGCCCCTATGCGTACCAGCTCACTTGTGATTATGCACCAATTGTCATAAAAACACAAGCACTATTTTTGCTTTGTGTATTCTGGCAATACTTTTCCGGCGAGCGCTACTGCCATCAGTACTGCAAAACCGCACATAATCGACGGGATGCCGGTGATGGTTGATGGATCGATGATATTGACAAATGTCGTTGGCGCAATGAACAGCACGTAGCCGATGATCAATGACCACAATGAGCGGCGAATGTGTTTTTTGGCGTTTTTGCCACAGGTGTAGGCGTAGGCAATCGCCACGAACAACAAGCCGTAGTAGTATAGCCCATACCATTCACTGATGCCTGGCTGATTTTCAAAAATGACATAGTTTCCCAGACAGATACCAGCGCTAACGCCGTTTACGGCTAGCAAAAAGTAGCTAATGAATACAGCTGCTAGGACGTATCCCAACACCGGAATCCAGCGTCGTTTGTCGGCAGAGATTTGATAGACTAAATGAATACCAAGAGGTGGCAACATGGTAATCGCCACGTACCCAAGCTTCGCCCAGCCCACGCTATCAAACAACACCGTGCCTTCACAAACATTGTATTCAGCCCATTGAAACAGCGCTAGACAAACGAGCAGTACCACGACGATCCTCGTCACGGGAGTTAGCTTGTAACGCCACACTGTATGAATTGCTAAAATGATCTCAATAGCCAAGGTTGCCAGCATCACAGGCGGCGAAAAACAGTAGAGCTTCGGTGTTCTGAATTTATCCATATGTGCATTATACACTAGTCTTAGCTAGTCTTGATGTGGTGCTTTCGGTAGAACAGCTTGGCGGACTGCTCAATCTCCCGATGGCGGGCCTTGCCGCGAACGTCAATATCCAGATGCGTACAGACGATATCTCCAGTCACCATAATCTTCACACCCG
>CAUQVC010000036.1:0-3294 GCA_963521715.1 uncultured Candidatus Saccharibacteria bacterium
TACCGCTGTCCGTCACGATGTTGATCGACTGAAACCCTTGAAAATACTGGTCGCGTCCGTCAATTGTCAGCGTAATATTAACATTTTTCACCTGAGCAAACTCCTGGCTGAGACGGCGCATTTCCTCAGTCGATTTACCACGCAGTTCAGCCACGAGCGCCGTGAGATTGTCCACCGCTTCGCGCTCTTTTTGCTGCAAATAAAATTGTGGCATCAAGGTGTAAACCAGCGCATGCACCAGGATGATCAATGCTGCAAATAAGCCGATTGACACCAAAAATGTTTTGGGAAATAACTTAAGCCGCTTCATAGCGATAGCCCACTCCCTTCACCGTGATGATGCAGTCCAGGTGCAATTTCTTGCGCAGATTTTTGATGTAAACGTCGATCACTCGATCAAACGGCACCTCGTTGTCGTGCCATAACTTATCGATGATAGCCTGCCGACTCCAGACCATGTTTGGATTATCCACCAGTAGCTTGAGCAGCTGCACTTCCTTGGGTTTGAGATGCGCGTCAGTGCCATCATAAAACCCTTGATATGCCATAAAATCTACCGAGGCTAGACCGCGCTGCCACAAGTTTTTTTTGACAGACTGTTGGCGGCGAAGTAGCGCCTTGATCCGCTTCTCTAAAATTACCAGCGAAAATGGCTTACTCATATAATCATCCGCCAGCTCATCAAAACTCGCAATTTGCGTCGGCTCATCATGCAGCGCTGTCAACATCAGCACTGGCACGTCGCTGGTCTGGCGAATCTGGTGCAATACTTCAATGCCGCTCATCCCTGGTAGCATAATATCCAGGACAATCACATCTGCCCGAGTAAATTTCTTTAGCGCCTCCTCGCCACTGGTCGCTGTCACCACCGTAAAACCGCGCTGGCGGAGGAACTGCTCGGTGCCAGTGCGAACTGCCGGTTCGTCTTCAACAAGGAGGATGTTCACCGCTCGTACACCCGTACGTACATGTCGTACAGCTCTTTTTTGTATTGCTTCACAGACTTATCTCCCGGCCATATCAATTCATGACCAACGCCCATGTGTGCTGGCGTCGTTTCATTTGTAAACGTGGCGCCACTGTTTTTGGCCATCTTTTCTGCAATATCACGCGCCATGGTGCTGTCAATCAAACGATCCTCGCTACCGATGATCAAACCAACGTGCTTCAACCCTACCGCCTTCAAATCGCTGCGATAATTTTGCTTGACGATGACATAATTTGCCAATGCTCGGTATGACAACGCGCCGTCAAAGAACTGGTCTGGCAGCAGATGATTGCCGTAGACATTACGCAGCAACGCCACTTGCCACTTTGGCACCTGAGAAGCGTCCGGCTCGTAGTACGGTGAGAGCAGCAGCACTCGCGAGAACAATCCATCACCATATTGTGCTAGCCACGTTGCCAACGTGCCACCGCCCGAATGACCAATCACACCCAGCTCATCACCCAATCCACTAACCAACCCAGCACTATCACTCATAAACTTCACCAATTCACTGGCGCGAACTTTGCCGTGCTGCTTGCCATCTTTCAGGCCATGGTGCGGTGCTCGCGGCACGTAGACATTGTATCCCGTCTGATAGAACCAATCCGCCAACTCTGCCATCGCCGACGGCTCACCGCTGACGCCATGAAGAATCATCACCGCCCGCGCAGTTTTCTTGCCGTGAGTTTTCAGAATTGGGCGAGATTCTGGACGCACCTCGCCATTAGCCGCATCATCAGCAATGACCTTTTGAATATCCTTCACTGATTGGTCATACTCACGCCGCTGAATGTGAGCTTTTTGCAAATCAGCACTACGGCTTGGGCACAGAAAGACCCAAGCAACAGACATTGCAGCCAATACCGCCGCAACACCAGCTATTGTTATCATCAGCGCTTTACCACGTACTGCCATGAGACCTCCTCACTCCAATCAACAGATCGTTAATTTACTTCCTGCGCTGCCAAAATCCGCGCCTGAATCTCGTCCAATTGAGCGTCGTCCATTTTTGGACCATCAGCAGTCGTCAGCCAACCCGGATATTCCGCATAAAACGCCTGCTCGTGCGATACCGCCGAGCCAATTCCCTTCGCCAAATCGCCATGCAGCGGCACCAACTTGGCATGCACATGCGCCACGCCTGTGCCTTCAAAAATCAACGCTACTCGCGGTGTATCAAAGGCCTGCTCCAAAATATTGGCAACCTTTTTCACCGCCAGCATCATCTCAGAATACAATTCATCATCCAAGGAAAATACGTAATCGCCTGGATTTTGTTTTGGTATCACCACAGTAAAGCCTGGCGTGTTTGGAAACGGCGTCAAAAATGCCAAAAACTTCTCGTCCTCCCAAACTTTCCAAGATTTCATGTTGCCCGATACGATGTCGTCGAAAATTGTGTGATCCATAATCCTCCTTTATGCAAATAAATCGTTCAATGCCTCACTCACCGTTGGATGAGTGAATATTTGGTCACGTAGTACAGTATATGGCAGGTCATTATCCATTACAGTTTTGATGATATTAATGACTTCTGGTGAGTTACGACACAATAAACTAGCACCCAAAATTTGTTCAGTGTTTGCATCAATCACCGCACGCAGCAAGCCTGTTGTAGCATTATCAACATGCAGGCGTGGAATCGCCATAGCAGGCAGCTCTTTTACAATAATTTCGCGCCCCGTCGCACGCGCCTCAGCCTCTGTCATACCCACCCGACCTAGCGGCGTTTGCATAAAAACCGCGTACGGCAAGGTTTTTTGTTTGGCGCGAGTGTACAAACCATCACCCAGCAACTGGCTTCTCACAATCCGAAAATCATCCAGCGACGCATAGGTAAATTGTGGCCCGCCCGTTACATCGCCCATTGCCCAAATATGCGACCGACTAGTGCGAAGTGTTTCATCGACCACAATTGCCCCGCGCTCATCCGTCGCTACACCAGCAGCTGGTAAATTCAAGCTCATCGTCGCCGGGCGACGGCCCGTAGCCATCAGAACCGCATCATAACCAGCGTAATCATCATGATTTGCTGTGCGAATCGTTGCAGTAGACTCACCCTCAATCGCTGTCACATCCACACTAAACACAATCTCGATACCCTGTGTCTGCAATGCTTCAGTAG
Organism: uncultured Candidatus Saccharibacteria bacterium; assembly: GCA_963521715.1. Taxonomy (GTDB): domain Bacteria; phylum Patescibacteriota; class Saccharimonadia; order Saccharimonadales; family Saccharimonadaceae; genus Nanosynbacter. The sequence goes on from CAUQVC010000036.1 coordinate 3,114, forward strand.
TAGCCCGAGCAATTGCTGGATCTTCACGTGCAAGCAGAGCATCACCCCTCTCAAATACTGTTACTTTTGTACCAAGTTTGGTGTAAGTTGAGGCAAATTCTAACCCAATATAACCGCCGCCAATGATAGCTAGCTGTTTTGGCTGCGTCATTTTATCCAGCAATTCAGTACTGGTATATAC
>CAUQVC010000037.1:0-3134 GCA_963521715.1 uncultured Candidatus Saccharibacteria bacterium
GAGCCAGGCTGGAGCGAGAAGGCTTTGATATCAAGGAAGTGCATAATGGCGAAGATGCACTGTCCGCAACCGTTGAATATAAGCCAGATTTGATTTTGCTGGACGCCATGATGCCAAAAATCAGTGGTTTTGACGTGTTGGATATTTTGCGCAATACGCCAGAAACGGCTAATGTACGTATCATCATGTTGACAGCGCTGAGTCAGCCAAAAGATAAAGAACGGGCTGAAGGTTTGGGAGTTGACGAATACTTGGTGAAGTCTCAAGTTGTCATCGGTGATGTGGTTGCGCGGGTGAAGCACCACTTGGGGATGACAGAATAAACCTAGTTAGTATATAAAATAGTCGCCATGGAAGCGACTATTTTTATGATGGTAGCCTGTAGTAGGCTGAGATTTTTAGGCTTAGTCTACGCGAACTTGTGTGCGGCGTTCGGTTTTACCGGTAAATTTCTGCTTCTTGACTTTCTTAAAGCTAACCACGCCGTCTTTAGCTGCGTGAATAGTGTAGTTACGGCTCATGTACGTGCCGTCACCAGCGATCTTGGTAGCACCAGTTTGACGCACCAATACTGCACCGGCATTGACTTTTTGGCCGCCAAAGCGTTTCACGCCCAAACGCTGACCAGCATTGTTGTGGATGTTCTTGCTTGAGCTACCAGCTTTAACCTTTGACATTTGCTAAACTCCTTATAGTTTCTGTAAACAATCCTTACTAGTATAGACCACTACTAGTGTAATGTCAAGAAGCTAGGCGGTTTTTAGTAGCAATATTTCACGCACCACGACTTGGTCGGATCGGGAGTAGATGAGAGGCGGTTGCTGTAGGATGTAGCCTAGCTTTTTTAGGTCTTTGATGAGTGGCAGATGGGTCAGGTTGTGGCTGACATCACGCCAAGCAGGTACGGCGATGCACAGTGTGGTACCGGGTGTCAGTTGACTGTGAATATTGCGTAAAAAGTTAGTGATGATGTGATTGCAATTGCCGGTTACTTCGTGGAGCTTTTTGGGACTTGGTGGCGCAGAGAAGGGTTGTCCAAGGTAGGTTTCACAGACCACGGCATCAAGCTGTTGGGCTTTTGGCCACTGATGAGTCATGGCGTCGGCTTGTTCGAGGCTACGTACCGTGCTGGGGATATGGTACTTGCTTTGTAACCAGGCTATATTTTCTGTCGTGTAATCAATCATCTTTTGGCTGAGGTCGCTACCACAGACGTCATACCCTTTGAGCAAGGCTTCCTGGAGAACGGTGCCGGTACCACAAAAAGGGTCGAGAATGGTTGCTTTTGCGGCGTTGCCGACTGCTAGATTCACCATGATTTGCGCCAGCTTTGGCGGTAACATGCCGACGAATGCGTCACGGCGTGGCCGGTTACGGTCACGGCGGGCATAGGCGGTGATGTTTTGCGCGCCATTACTTTCAGCGATGAGGATGGCGCTGTCATCTGTTTTGATGATGAATAATTCGCGTTTTTTGGGGCTGAGTCCAAGCTTATTATTATGCGAAGTGGCAGTTGATAATTCTATGCTGGTGTTAGGGACGAGTCGCAGGCTAGCACCATGTCTTTTCATGGAGGATTTGAGTGATAAGCCGATTTTTTGTAACTGGCGAGGTGAGGTCGAGAATCCATAGGCGCTGATGCCGAGGGTGATTTTTCCACTGACTGCCAAGAGCTGATGAATATACGTATGCGTAATCCAGTGAGAGGCTTGCTCTAGGGTCGGGCGACTGCTGGCTGGGAGGGTGTGGATGATTGTGCCGCATTTGAGCGACCCGCCAAGGGAGTCGATCAACAGGTTATCAGTATCAATAGTAGCAATGTCGTGGCTGACAGCACGAACGTGTGATTTTCCAAACATGGCTTCTAATTCTGCGATCGACAACTTCGGCAAGCGCCCTAATATTGCTACGAACATATCTATAGTATATCAGGCTCGTGGTATAATGGAGAGGTATGTTTTCTGGGAAAATTTCGAAGGTGTTGAAAACGCTGAAATCGCCGCGCATGATCATGAGTCTTATTACCTTGCTGGTTTTAGCAGCGATCATCTACTTGTCGCGCCATGAACTGCTGCGAGCATGGGAGTTGTTGGGAACGGCGAATGTCGGACTATTGGCCTTACTGTTGCCGGCGCAGATCATCGTGTATTATGCTGGTGGCGAAATGATTTTTTCCTATTTGCGCGACAGGAAGCTCATCAAACATGTGTCGCGACTAGAGCAAGTGCGAATTGCACTGGAGTTGAACTTGGTAAATCATATCTTTCCGTCGGGCGGGGTGAGTGGTATTTCCTATACGACATGGAGGATGAGTAAACTCGGTGTGAGCTCGGCGCGTTCAACGTTTGCGCAGCTCCTGAGATATGTGACAGGGTTTTTGTCAATGCTAGCCATGATGATCGTGGCAGTTGTGTTTTTGGCAGTAGACGGTCGCATCAACCGGTATATTGTGGCATCGAGCTTTTTGGTGGTGGTTGTTGTGCTGAGTCTGACGTTTGCTATCATATACATGTTTTCTTCTCGTCATAGGATGCACAAGGCGGCGCGCCGAATTGCGCGAGGTCTTAACGCCATCACCAAATGTGTGACGTTTGGTATGCAGCGCCAGTTGGTTCAGGCGGAGCAGATGGATACCTTTTTCTCTGATATGCACGACGATTTCTCGGAATTGATGCAAGATAAACGCTTGATCGTCAAACCGTTCTTGTGGGGAATTGTGTATGCATCGTTTGATATTTTGATGTTTATGCTGGCTTTTTGGTCATTGGGTGCGTCGGTCAATCCAGCAGTGCTGCTGATTGGCTATATCGCGGCGGGCTTTGCTGGGATCATCATCTTTACGCCAGGCGGTGCAGGTGTGTATGAGACGATCATGATTTTGTTTTTGAGTATGACTGGTACGCCGCCAGATATCGCTATCGCGGGCATCATACTGACGCGTGTCATTCTGCTCATGGGAACAATTATCCTTGGCTATATTTTCTATCAGCACGCGCTAATCAAATATGGTAAGCCTCACCGTGACTCCTAAGTTTAGCGTCAGTGAATTTTTGGCGGTCGTCAACCAGTCGCTGGAGATGGCTTTTGGCTCGGTACAGATTGAAGGTGAGGTCAGCTCGTTTAAGGTCAATCAT
>CAUQVC010000038.1:0-2921 GCA_963521715.1 uncultured Candidatus Saccharibacteria bacterium
ACCTTAGCCTCCGCTTCGTGGACATTGTGACTATTTACCGCAGACCCGTCTAGGACCTGACGCAATTGACCCTTAGTAATAACTCGTTGATGTTGTAAATCAAACAATACTCTTACTTGTTTATTGGCCCTATTTTTCATCGTGTCCACTACCAGCGTGATTTGCTCATCTGTCGTAGCAGGGATTTTTTGCTGCTGCTCTGGACCGATCACCAGCGAACCAATCTTCGGCTGTGTCACACGAACTAAATCGCCATTCGGCGCCACCCGGTCACCAAGGAACTCAGGCACGGCACTGTCGCTCAGGGCTTGCGTGATTTGATCCTTCGTCACCGGCAAAATTGTATTGAGCGTATGTCGACGACCATCATGCGCGTCATACCACCACGGAAAGGCTACTACCAACTTCAGTGCCTCCATCCCCATACGCCGCGCTAAACTATACGAACTAATTTCGTACTCAGAAATACCACGTTCGCCAGTATGAATATTTCTGTATTGGTTAACTGTTGTTCGACCAATACGTCGACTACCGACCTTGGCATACAACAACTCTTGAAATCCCCGCAGCAAGGCCACTGATATATTATGTTTTTCTTCACTATTCAGCTCACCCATATCGACGTCATATGGATTGACCTCCAGGCGCCGACATATTTTGTTAAATTGATAGTGAATATTATCTGCCTTATTTGGATCAATACCATTTGCCAGATAAGCACGACCATCAGTGTGATGACCGTTGTAGATCTCTCTGGTTTTCAAAAAAGCATCGTATTCGGCAAAAAAGTCATCTGTTGTATCGGGGCTGACAAATTCCTGGAATAGTTCCTTTGGTTGATGCCATGCAGCAAAACCACCGCCAGAAATAGAAGCCGCAATCGCTGATAGCGCCAACACTTCACGCAAGCTTCCTCCACGTTTAATCATTTCTGCTAATGACCGAGAAAGTTCTGGTGATAACGGTAAACTATCCATAAACTCACCAATCTTTGTGATCTGCCCCTCTCCATCAATCGCTTCTAGCGTTTCCAGTAAATCGTACGACTCTTGAATAACTTTTTTACTAGCAACAGGATGCATCAAGTATTGGTTCAAATCCTCAAAATCGCCATTTAAATGAATAACCGTCAAGACATTGCGCACAATATTGGTGTGATATATCTCCGGTGGGATATGCTGCTCGCGGGACTTGATGTCGTAAAATCCTTTCAGCTCCTCTGGTAGATAAATCTTGCCGTAAGAAATTGGCCGCGCCAGCACAAACTTTGCACCGTCAATATCACGGCCACCACGCCCCGCCTGTTGCATCAGCTCTGCCTGGGTACACAATCGAGGTGGCAGTCCTTCTGCACCCTCTTCGCCAATTTCTTTACTCTTCGTCAGTCCATTTGACAACACCAAATCAACCTCGGGGATAGTGATGCCAGACTGTCCAGCCGAGGTTGAAACGATGACAAACGACTCGTCTTCTGCTGGTTCAGCAGTAAAAATCTCTCGGCGCGCAGCTTCTGATATACCAGAGTGTAGTTTGAAAAATCGTATCCTCCCGGATTGATGGCGGGTGTGACGTTTGATTGACGCAATAGTCTCCTCAATACTTCTCACCCCTTCAACAAAGACCAGTGCTTTTTTTGAATCCTTACCATATTCAAGATACGCTTCAGATACGGTCCCCACGTTATCTTCTGTAATGTCGATATCATGCGGCCGACCCTCGATGGTTACGACTGGCAATGCTGATCCATTAATATCTTCGTACCTCGCCTGAGAAACTTCCGTGTCAGGCGTGGCGCTGGAAAAAGCCATATGCCATTTGTCGGTATTCTCTATCGATTTTGCCGCCAGGGCCGTAGCAAATTCCATCTCCAAATTGGCTTCATGTATTTCATCAACCAACACCAGCGTTTTCTCACCATGCCAATCACGAGAAAACTGTTCCAATTTCTTTGTAAACGTTGCTGCCGTCATGAAACAAAGTCTAGTATCTGGCGTTGCTTCCGTGGCGCGTCCATGAATTTTTCCTACCAAATGATCAGGATATTGTTTGCCCAGCTGTTCACGTAAATTCTGCTCGACATATTCAGTAACATTATCGACGATGACCCGCCGCGGCATCAACACCACAACACGATCAAACCGCTCGAGTGCATACTGAGCGGTTTGTGTCGTCTTTCCGCTACCCGTCGGTCCGCACAACCAAGATATTTTATTTTCCGATAACGTATCTAATATCTCTGCTTTGTGCTTATACGCAGGTAATTCTTTGTCGCCAAGATCGTAGTTAGCAAAAGGAGTTTCCGGTAACTTCCTGTGCTGTTTTCGCAATTCTTCGAGGCGCTGTCTTCTCTGCTCGGGAGACTCGCCATAGTTATATGGCGACCGTCGAGGACCTTCAATATTCTGACTTAACAAATGGCTACTACTCGGTTCTTTCGACCTATGTAAATAACCCGCCCTCCGGACTCCATCTTTCACGCTACACTCTCCTTTATACTCACATTGTAGATAGGAGAGTGTAAAATAGCAAACGTAAGCGTTTAGTCTTTTTTCTTGTCTAATTTATCAAGTTTCAAGAAATGGACAATTGCATATACTACAAAGGCAACCGCCAGCAAGGTGATCAATGAGCTGATAAATGCTCCGTACAAAAATTCACCCCGACGTCCAGCGATCTCAACAGTAAATGATGCTGCCTGGAGACCTTGTTGCGAACCAACGATCAACTGTACAAGCGGGTCGATAAATGCTGTCACCAACTTTTTCACGGTATCACCAGCCGCAGTACCGATCGCTAAACCGACAGCCAGACCAACGACGCCTTGTTCACGGATAAACGTCATAAAACCACCGCCATGGTTTTTTACCGCACCTGCTTTTTCTTTCAACGCCGCTACGCTTGGTTTTTTAATAATTGACTTC
>CAUQVC010000039.1:0-2516 GCA_963521715.1 uncultured Candidatus Saccharibacteria bacterium
AACAAGCTTCCTCGTGGGCAGCCAGTGCTGGCACTAACTTGATCTCAAGTGTAGGTTCGCTGGCGTCATTCCTTGGCTCTCTGTTCTTGGTGCTGGTTTTGTCATTTTTGATGCTACTGGAAGGTCCGATGTGGATGAAGCGCTTGTGGGGGCTGTACAACGACCAAAGCAAGATGGAAAATCACCAAAAGCTAGCTGGACAGATGTACAATGTGGTCACAGGGTATGTATCTGGACAATTGACAGTGTCAGGTATCGATGCTGTGCTGTCAGGCGTGGTAGTGTTCTGTTTGAGCTTGGCATTCCCAGCCATTGACTCAAACTTGGCGATGTTAACCGTCATGGTTACCTTCATTTTGACACTTATCCCAATGTTTGGTGCTACCCTAGCCGGCCTGTTGATAGCGTTGCTGTTGTCCTTTAACAACGTCACCGCTGGTATCATCTACGCTGCCTACTTTATCATTTACCAGCAGATTGAGAACAATTTCATCGCACCGTCAATTCAGTCAAAGAAATTAGAGCTTTCGGCGCTGATGGTGCTGTCATCGGTGACCATCGGTCTTTACGTTGGTGGGCTATTGGGAAGCTTGATCGCCATCCCGGCCGCTGGTGTGGTCAAGGTCCTGCTAGAAAACTACTTGGAGCAAGCCAAGAAAAATCGCCTTGAAAGTAAAAAGTCGCTCAATAAATTAGTGAAGAAAATCAAAAACGAAGATTAATCAGCACGCTTCATGAATTAGCTCGCTTGGTCATGTCGGCGGGCTATTTCCATGCCCAGATGCTGCCGCTTGGCGTGTCGCGAATAGTGATGCCAGCTGCCAGTAGTTCATCGCGAATGCGGTCGGATTCTTGCCAATCTTTCTCGGCGCGGGCGCTGCGGCGCTGGATGATCAATCTTTTCAAATCGTCAGTGATGTCAGGGGTCGATGCTGCCAAATCTAGGCCCAAAACCTCGTCAATAATCTCAATGAGTTGCAATAAACCGCCGCGATGGATTTTCTCTAACGGCGCATGATCTAGCCGCGAAAATGCCTCGTCGATCAGCGCCAAGGTCCCTGGCGTATCCAAGTCATTATTCAGCTTTTCGACGAGTGCCTGCCGTGCTGCTAATAGTGACACGGTGTCCTCCTGCTCATCTTTCTCGTCGTCATCATCCAGCGTGTCGTGCGTCTGGTGTCGCAGCGCCGCATAGCCACGCCAATGATCCAGCCGCGCCTGGGCTGCCTCCAAAATTTCCCAGGTAAAATTACCTTCGGTTTGGTAATGCTTGCTGAGAATCGCCAGCTTAAAGGCCATCGGGCTGAAACCGCGGGAGGTGATATCGCTGAGGGTGATGATGTTGCCGAGCGACTTGCTCATCTTGCGGCCGTCGACTTTGATGTGGTTATTGTGCAGCCAGATGTGGGCAAATTGCTGCCCGGTCAAGCTCTCGCTCTGAGCAATCTCGTTGGTGTGATGTACCGGAATGTGGTCAATGCCGCCGGTGTGAACGTCAATTGTATCACCCAGCGTCTCCCGAGCAATTGTCGAACATTCCAAGTGCCAGCCCGGAAAACCGACGCCCCACGGACTGCCCCATTCCATGTCGCGCTTGGTGTTGGTTGGTGAAAATTTCCAGACGGCGAAGTCGGTGATGTTGCGTTTGCCCTCGACACTGACCCGCGCACCGGCCTCTAGGCCTGCTACGTCCAGCCGCGCTAATTTGCCATAATCTTTCAATAGTGACGTGTCAAAATACATGCCGTCGCCGTCAATCTTGTACAAAAATCCCTTCTCGTCCAGCCCGCGGGCAAAGTCGATTTGCTGTTGGATGTAGTCCGTTGCCCGCACCAAATGGTCAGGCCGCACCAGCTTCAGCACCTCGTAGGCTTCGTGATCAGCGATGGCGATGTACTGCTTGGCCACGTCCCAAGCGGTTTTGCCCTCGCGGCGGGCGCCCTTCTCCATCTTATCCTCGCCATTATCATCATCGCTGGTCAAATGCCCAACGTCGGTGATATTTTGCGTGCGAATCACTGAGATATCTTGCCAGCGCAGCAACCGCACCAACACATCCCAGTAAATATAGCCAACCCAGTTGCCGATGTGCGGCTGCGAATACACCGTCAGCCCACAGGTATACATGCAAACCGTCTGTCCGTCAAGCGGTTTTAGTTCATCTTTACGGCGAGTGAGGGTGTTGTAGAGCTGTATCATCAACTCTATTGTACGGCAGACAGGCTGCTTTTTCAAAGTTCGCTTTCGTCGTTTCCGACTCATCAGCATAGACACGCATCTATGGAGCGAACTGACAAGCAGGAGAATAATACCGCGGCGGAGAGAGCCGCCAGATATGGTTCTCGGCGGCTTGTCAGTTCGGGTTCAGGAGAGAAATTGTTTAAGTTCTCTCTCATCTATGGCGTATAGAACATAAGGTGTTTCCTTATATTCTAAGAATTGGTACCTTTCTGGAGTATCCACATAAAGTAGGACTTTATGGGTTGGATATTTGGCGATGGCGAAGAGGCTCTCGC